>DASVZX010000119.1:0-27577 GCA_036391435.1 Anaeromyxobacter sp.
CATGAAGAGGCTTCTCGCAGTCGCCGCCCTCGCCCTCGCCGGCACCGCGTCCGGCGCGGACAGCCTGCTCGTCAACGGGGCCGGGGCCACGTTCCCGTTCCCGCTCTACTCGAAGTGGTTCTCCGACTACCACAAGCTGAATCCCTCGCTCGAGTTCAACTACCAGTCGATCGGCTCGGGCGGCGGGATCCAGCAGATCACGAACCACACCGTCGACTTCGGGGCGTCCGACGCGCCGATGAAGGACGAGCAGCTCGAGAAGGCGCCCGGCACCGTGCACATCCCCACCGTGATGGGCGCGGTGGTGGTCACCTACAACGCGCCGATCCCCGAGCTGAAGCTCACGCCCGAGACGATCGCCGGCATCTTCCTCGGCAAGATCACGAAGTGGAACGACCCCGCGCTCGCGAAGGTGAACCACGGGGTCAAGCTCCCCGGCTCGGACATCGCGGTGGTCCACCGCTCCGACGGCTCGGGGACGACGAACATCTTCACGGACTACCTGGCGAAGGTCTCGCCGGAGTGGAAGCAGGCCGTGGGCTCGGGGACGGCGGTGAAGTGGCCGACGGGCCTCGGCGCGAAGGGCAACGAGGGCGTCTCGGGGCTCGTGAAGCAGACGCCCGGCGCGGTCGGGTACGTCGAGCTCGCCTACGCGAACCAGACCAAGCTCCCGAAGGCGCTCCTGCGCAACAAGGAGGGGGTGTTCGTCGCCGCGACGATGGAGTCCACCTCCGAGGCGGCCGCGGGTGTCCAGATGCCCGACGACTTCCGCGTGTCGATCACCGACGCGAGCGGCAAGAAGGCCTACCCGATGGCGTCGTTCACCTACGTCCTCGTGCCCCACGACCAGGCGGACCCGGTGAAGGCGAAGGCGATCGTGGACTTCCTGAGCTGGGCCGTTCACGACGGCCAGAAGTTCGCGGCCCCGCTCGACTACGCGCCGCTGCCGAGGCCCGTCGTCGAGAAGGTCACGGCGAAGCTGAAGACCCTCACCGCCCAGGGGAAGCCGATCCTGGTCGGCCGCTAGCCGGGACGGCCCGAGGCCAGACCCACGCCGGGCGCCCCCTGTGGCGCCCGGCGTTCGCGTTGCCGGAATGCTACGGTCGCGTCACCGATTCGACACGCGTCGCGGCTTAGATGGCGGACGCGTGGCGCTCGACTCGATGCGTGGTTCCAGGGTACAGCGTGACGCCAACCCCCCTCAGGCGCGTGGTGAGCCGGTGCGGATGACGACCCCCGCTGGCGCCGCCGGCGCGGCTCCGGCCCGGGCGCCCGCGCCCGCGATCTCCCCGGCCCGCAACCGCGGAGACCGGATCTGGGTGACGGCGCTCGCGGTGCTCGGTGGCGCGGTCCTCGTCACCGCCGGGACCATCGTGCTGTCGCTCTACCGGGTGGCGCACCCGCTCGCCGCGGTCACGTCGATCCCGCGGTTCCTCGCGGGCCAGGACTGGGATCCGGTGACCGACTCGTTCGGCGCGCTCCCCTTCGTCTACGGCACCCTCGTGACGAGCCTCGTCTCGATCGTCGTCGCGCTCCCGATCTCCGTCGGGCTCGCCGTCTTCCTCGTCGAGATGGGGCCCCCGCGGCTGCGCCCGATCGTCTCCTTCCTCATCGAGACGCTCGCCGCGATCCCGAGCGTCGTCTACGGGCTCTGGGGCCTGTTCGTCCTCGTGCCGCTGCTGCGGGATCCGGTGGAGCCCGCCCTCGCGAGGGCGCTCGGCTTCCTGCCGCTCTTCAAGGGCCCCCCGATCGGGCTCGGCTACCTCGCGGCCGGCCTCATCCTGTCGATCATGATCCTGCCGACGATCGCGTCGGTGACGATCGAGGTGCTGAGGACGGTGCCTCCGCCGCTCCGGGAGGGCGCCTACGCGCTGGGCGCCACGCGCTGGGAGGCGATCCGCCTCTCGGTCCTTCCGTACGCGCGGGGCGGCATCGCCGGCGCGGCGCTCCTCGGGCTGGGGCGCGCGCTCGGGGAGACGATGGCGGTCACGATGGTCATCGGCAACTCGCCCGAGATCCACGCGTCCCTCCTCGCGCCGGGCTACTCGCTCCCCTCCGTCATCGCGAACGAGTTCGCCGAGGCCACGGGAGCCGTCCACGTCGCCGCGCTCGCGGGCCTCGGGCTCGTCCTCTTCGGCGTCACCATCCTCCTCAACGCGGCGGCGCGGCTCCTCGTGCGCGCCGTCAAGGCCGGGCCCCGCGGGAGGACGGCGTGAGCGGGCTCGCGCGCCGGCGCGCCGTGAACGGGCTCATGACCGGCCTCGCGGGCGCCGCGGTGCTCCTCGCGCTCGTCCCGCTCGCCTCGCTCCTCTGGCTCGTCGTCTCGAAGGGCGCGGGCGGCCTCTCCTGGTCCTTCTTCACCAACCGGCCGACGCCGGTCGGCGAGCCCGGCGGCGGCGTCGGGAACGCGATCGCCGGCACGCTCTACCTGGTCGGCCTCGCCTGCCTCATGGGGCTCCCCCTCGGCATCGGGGCGGGCGTCTTCCTCGCCGAGCGCGGCGACGGCCCGTTCGGCCGCGCCGTCCGCTTCACCGCCGAGGTGCTCGCCGGCGTCCCCTCCATCGTGATCGGCATCGTCGCCTACGGCCTCATCGTCGTCCCGATGCGCCGGTTCTCGGCGATCGCCGGCGCGTTCGCGCTCGCCATCCTCATGCTGCCGACGCTCGCGCGGGCGACGGAGGAGCTCGTCCGGCTCGTCCCGGGCGCGCTGCGTGAGGCCTCCCTCGCGCTCGGCGTCCCGGAGTGGAAGACGAGCCTCCGGATCGTGCTCCGCACGGCGGTGGGCGGGATCGTCACCGCGGTGCTGCTCTCGGTCGCGCGCGCCGCGGGCGAGACCGCCCCGCTCCTCTTCACGTCGCTCAACAACCAGTACTGGAACTTCTCGCCCGACCAGCCCACCGCCTCCCTCACGGTGCAGATCTTCAACTACGCCATCAGCCCCTACGAGGACTGGCACCAGAAGGCGTGGACCGCGGCGCTCGTCCTGCTCCTCGTCGTCGGCAGCCTCAACGTGGCGGCGCGCGTCGCGACCCGCAGCCGCCTCCGGGAGCAGCGATGAGCGTCGCGGTCGAGCCCAAGATCGAGGCGCGCGGCCTCGACGCCTGGTTCGGGACGGCGCACGTCCTGCGGGACGTCTCGATCCTGATCCCGCCGCTCTCGGTCGTCGCCGTCATCGGGCCGTCCGGCTGCGGGAAGTCGACGTTCCTCCGCTGCCTGAACCGCATGCACGAGCTCACGCCCGGGGCGCGCTCCGCGGGCGTGCTCCGCCTCGACGGCGAGGACCTCCTCGGCGGCGGAATGGACCCGGTGAGCCTTCGCCGGCGCGTCGGGATGGTGTTCCAGCGGCCGAACCCGTTTCCGACGCTCTCGATCTTCGACAACGTGGCGGCCGGGCTGAGGCTGAACGGGATCGGGGGCGATCACCACGCCGTCGTCGAGCAGTGCCTGCGTCGCGCCGCCCTCTGGGACGAGGTGAAGGACCGGCTGCGGGCGTCGCCCCTCTCGCTCTCGGGCGGGCAGCAGCAGCGGCTCTGCATCGCGCGGGCGCTCGCGGTGGAGCCGGAGGTGGTGCTCATGGACGAGCCGGCGAGCGCGCTCGACCCGATCGCGACCGCGAAGATCGAGGACCTCATCCACGAGCTGAAGGCGACCTACACGATCGTCATCGTGACGCACAACATGCAGCAGGCCGCGCGCGTCTCCGACCAGACCGCCTTCTTCTACATGGGCGAGCTCGTCGAGGTCGGCGCGACCGAGCAGATCTTCACGAACCCGCGGGAGCAGCGCACCGAGGACTACGTCACCGGGAAGTTCGGGTAGGCCGCGGCCGCCGCGGGCTGGCGCCGCGCGGCGGGCGGTGTACCCTCGACCCATGCTGGGCAGAGGAATGAGCGTCCACACCGACAAGGCCTACGAGGCGGAGCTGAAGGGGCTCCGGGACCGGCTCCTCGCGATGGGGGGCCTCGTCGAGCAGGCGATCGCCGCGAGCGTCCGGTCCATCACCGAGCGCGACTCCGCGCTCGCGCAGCAGGTCAAGGCGCGCGACCGCGAGATCAACCGGATGGAGGTCGAGATCGACGGCGTGTGCCGCCGCGTGCTCGCGCTCCGGCAGCCGGCGGCGTCCGACCTGCGCTTCATCACGACCGCCCTCAAGATCGTGGTGGACCTCGAGCGGATGGGCGATCTCGCCGTGAACGTGGCCGAGCGCGCCCTCGACCTGAACCAGGCCCCGCCCCTCGGGCCGATGCACGAGCTCGCGAAGATCGCCGACCTCGCCGAGGCGCAGCTCAAGAAGGCGCTCGACGCGTTCGTCACGGGAGACGTGGAACAGGCCGAGGAGGTGATGGGCGGCGACGACCTCATCGACGCGCTCTACCTCAAGATCTTCAACGACATGCTCGTCCTCATGATGGAGGACTCGAAGAACATCCGGCGCGCGACGGCGATGATGTTCGCGGCGAAGCACCTCGAGCGCTTCGGCGACCACGCGACGAACCTCGCGGAGATGGTCGTGTACATGGTGCGCGGCCAGGACGTGCGGCACCCGAAGAGCCGGGAGCAGGAGTAGCGGGCCGCGACCGCCGGCGGCGATCTGCCCGGCCAGGCACCGGTCGGCCGTCCGCCCTGCGCGCCGGCGCGCACGGCCGGGCGATCCAGGCCGTCTCCGCGGGCGCTATAGATGTGAAGCGGTCGAAGCCGCCCCGGCCCCGCACGGGGCCCATGACCATGAACGATCTCCCACCCGTCGCCGACGCGCTGCGCTCCAACGACTCGGTGACCGTCCCGATCGTCGCCGAGCCCAAGCCGGAGGGCGCGGCGCCCGAGCGGCGTCCCGACGCCTCGGTCGACCCCTCCCTGTTCGAGAACCGCGAGCTCGGCCTCATCGCGTTCCAGCGCAGGGTCCTCGAGGAGGTGCTCGATCCCTCGAACCCGCTCCTCGAGCGGGTGAGGTTCCTCTCCATCGTCTCGTCCAACCTGGACGAGATCTTCATGATCCGCGTCGCGGGGCTGAAGCAGCGGATCGCCGCGGGGGTCACGACTCCGCCCCCGGACGGCCTGCCGCCCATCGAGCAGCTCGCCGAGGTCCGGCGCGGGGCGCAGGCCATCGGGCGGGAGGCGCGCCAGTGCCTGCGCGACACGCTCCTCCCCGCGCTCGCGGCGGCGGGCGTCGAGGTGCTCGACTACCCGCAGCTCAACCCGAAGCAGCGCGAGGTCGCGGGCAAGTACTTCGACGAGGTCGTGTTCCCGGTCCTGACGCCGCTCGCGGTCGATCCGGGCCGGCCGTTCCCGTTCATCTCGAACCTGAGCCTCAACCTGGGCGTGTTCGTGGACGGCGGGGACGGCGTCGAGCGCTTCGCCCGCATCAAGGTGCCGGACACGCTGCCGCGGCTCGTGCCCCTCGGGCGCGCCTCCGGCGGCGTGAAGCCCGACGGGACGATCCAGCACCACCACGCCTTCGTCTGGCTCGAGCAGCTCGCCGCGGCGCATGCCGACCGGCTCTTCCCGGGGATGCGGGTCGTCGAGGTCCACCCGTTCCGGGTCACCCGCGACGCCGAGATGCTGCTGCAGGAGATGGAGGCCGAGGACCTCCTCGAGTCGATCGAGAGCGGCGTCCGGAGGCGGCGCTTCGGCTCGGCGGTGCGGCTCGAGGTGACGAGCACGTTCCCCGACCGAATGCGGGAGCTGCTCCTCGAGAAGCTGCCCATCGCGGCCGCCGACGTCTATCCGCTCGACCCTCCGCTCGGCCTCTCGGGGATCGCGCCGCTGGCGGCCGTGGAGCGGCCCGACCTCAAGTTCCCCTCGTTCATGCCCGCGCTCCCCCGGCGCCTGGAGCCGGAGGAGACCGGCGAGACGATCTTCGCCGCGATCCGCCGGCAGGACATCCTCCTCCACCACCCGTTCGACTCGTTCGCGCCCGTCGTCGAGTTCCTGAGGACGGCGGCCCGGGACCCGGACGTCCTCGCCATCAAGCAGACCCTCTACCGCGTCGGCCGGAACTCGCCGGTCGTCCAGGCGCTGCTCGAGGCCGTGCAGAACCAGAAGCAGGTGGCGGTCCTCGTCGAGCTGAAGGCCCGCTTCGACGAGGAGAGCAACATCGGGTGGGCGCGGGCGCTCGAGGCCGAGGGCGTCCACGTCATCTACGGCCTCCTCGGCTACAAGACCCACTCGAAGATCGCGCTCGTCGTTCGTCGCGAGGGGGACCGCCTCGCGCGCTACGTCCACCTCGCCACCGGCAACTACAACGCGGTGACCGCCGGCCTCTACACCGACCTCGGCTTCTTCACCTGCGACCCGGACATCGGCGAGGACGCGACGCACCTGTTCAACTACCTCACCGGCTACTCGCGCGAGCGCGACTACCGCAAGCTCCTCGTGGCGCCGATCAACCTCCGCGAGCGGATCACGGCGCTCATCGCTCGCGAGGTCGCGCACGCCCGGGCGGGGCGGGAGGCCCGGCTCGTCTTCAAGATGAACGCCCTCGTCGATCGAGAGATCATCGCGGCGCTCGCGGGCGCGGCGCAGGCGGGCGTCCGCGTGGACCTGCTCGTGCGCGGCGTCTCGTGCATGCGGCCGGGCGTCCCCTCGGTCTCCGAGGGCGTCACGATCACGAGCATCGTCGGCCGCTTCCTGGAGCACAGCAGGGTCTACTGGTTCGCGAACGGCGGCGCCGAGGAGGTGTACCTCGGGAGCGCGGACCTCATGCCGCGAAACCTCGATCGCCGGGTCGAGGTGCTCTTCCCCGTGACCGATCCCGTCCTGGTCCGCCAGCTGCGATGGGACGTCCTCGAGACGTACCTGCGGGACAACCGGCGCGCGCGCGTGATGCGGCCGGACGGGGCATGGGAGCGGCGGGCGCCGCGCGAGGGGGAGGCGCCGCTCGACAGCCAGCGGGCGCTGCTCGTGGCGGCCGCCCGGCGCGCGGACGGGTAGGGTCCGCGCGTCGCGCTATCCCGAGAGCCGCTTCAGCGCCTTCTCGAGCGCGCGCGTCCGCGTCTTCGATCGCGCCCGCGCCTCCATCCACGCCGAGTGACGTGCGAGCCGGGTGGTCACGACCCGCAGCACCTCGAGGCGCGCGTACCACTTGTGATCGCCGGCGATCACCTTCCACCGCGCCCTCGGCGCGTCGGTGCGGCGGAGCGCGTCGTCGGCGGCCTCGACGTAGTCGTCCCACCTCCGGCGGGCGCGCACGTCGGCCCCGGAGATCTTCCACTGCTTGTAGGGGTCCCGCAGGCGCGCCTCGAACCTCCGGAGCTGCTCGTCCTTGCTCACCGCGAGGAAGACCTTCACGAGATCGATCCCGTCGTCGAGGAGCGTCCGCTCGAACTCGACGATCTCGCGGTACGCGCGCCTCCACTCGGGCTTCCTCGCGAGGTGCTCCACGCGCTCGACGAGCACGCGGCCGTACCAGGTGCGATCGAACACGGTGATCGTCCCCGGGGTCGGGAGCTCTCGCCAGAACCGCCACAGCCAGTGCCGCCCCTGCTCGTCGGCGGCCGGCGGCCCGATCGGCACGACCTTGACGCCGCGGGGATCGAGCGCCTCGGTCATCCGCCGGATGGCGCCGCCCTTCCCCGACGCGTCGAACCCCTCGATCGCGATCACGGCGCGCCGCCGGGAGTGGAACAGGCCCTGCTGGACGACGAGCATCCGCCGCTGCAGCTCCTCGAGGCGCCGCTCGTATGCGTCCTTCGACGGGACGGCCGGGAACTCTCCCGCGAGCACGCGCGACAGCGACGGGTGAACCATGCGTCACCTCGAGTGAGCGACGAGAGGGTAGCACGGAAGCCCCGGGGACGGCGGATCGGTCACGCGCCGGTGACGAACGCGCAAAGTCCGGCCGTTCCGGCCGCCGCGGGGTGGCGCGCGATCTCCGGCGCGTGGATAATGCGGGGGATGAGGCTGGTCCGGGCGGCGGGCGCGATCGTGTGGCGGGACGGAGCCGCGGGTCCGCGCATCGCCGTCGTCCACCGCACGAAGCGGGACGACTGGAGCCTCCCGAAGGGCAAGCTCGACGCCGGGGAGGGGTGGCAGGAGGCCGCTCGCCGCGAGATCGGGGAGGAGACGGGCTGGGACGTCCGGCTCGGCGCCTTCGCCGGCGCGAAGCTGTACGTGGACCGCCCCGAGCCGAAGCTGGTGCTGTACTGGCACGCCCGGGCGGTGTCGGAGATCGGGACCCCCGCGGAGGACGAGATCGACGAGGTGCGCTGGCTGTCCCGTCGCGAGGCGCTCGACCGGCTCGACCACGGGTCGGACCGGCGCCTGCTCCTGCGCGCGCTCGGCGATGCGGGCGCTCGCCTGGCGTCCGCGCCTCGCCGCCTCGTCCGCGAGGACCTCCGCGGGCTCGTGATCGTCGACTCGCGGCGGGCGGGGGACGCGCTCCACGACGTCCTCGGCCTGATCTCGCGGGTCGTCGGGAGCGCGCCGGGACGGCTCGCGCTCGGGCGGCGGGCCTAGCCCGCCGGCGCGCCCGCGGTCTCCGCGAGGTGCTCGTTCTCGTAGGCGGGATCCTCGGTGACGTCGCGCACCACGAGCGGCCGCAGCCACTCGGGGATCGCCACGTCGGTCGCGCGCGCGGGCAGCTCGACCTCCGCGACGAAGAGCGCCCGATCGGTGAACGCGTCGATCTCCCACACGAGCGCGCCCTCCCGGACCCGGTGGCGCCGCTTCGTCACGCGCCGGCCGTCCGTCAACGGCCAGAGCGTCTCGAAGATCTCGCGCGTCGTCTCCTCCTCGGCCTCGAGCCGCGCCGCCCCCGAGCCCCGCTTCACCGTGCGGAAGAAGCGATCCCCGTCCCGGCCGCTCACGCGGCGGATCCGCTCGCGCAGCCGCTTCCCGGGAAGCCAGCCCTGCGCGATCTCGACACCCTCCTCCTCGGCCGCCCTGGGGGGAAGCCCGGCGAGGAGCAGCTTGCGCTCGCGCTCCAGCTTCCCCCCCGCGCGCGCCTCGAGCGCGGCCGCGAG
This sequence comes from Anaeromyxobacter sp., assembly GCA_036391435.1. GTDB lineage: Bacteria > Myxococcota > Myxococcia > Myxococcales > Anaeromyxobacteraceae > Anaeromyxobacter. The sequence goes on from DASVZX010000119.1 coordinate 8,961, forward strand.
TCCCCGCACCTCCGACAGGAGCGCGTCCAGCCCGCCGGCGCGCCACTCGCGCTCGAGGTCCGCGAACAGCGCGTCGCGCCGCTCCCGCACGAGCGCGACGAGCGCGACGAGGCCGGCGCGCGGGCTCCTGCGCAGCGCGCTCCGCATCGACGCCGCGCCGGTGGCGTGCGCGTACGCGGCGGCGTGGATCCGCCGCGCCCGCTCCGCCGCGGCTTCCACGATGGCTTCCTCCAGCTCCGCCGCGAGCACGTGCGCGTCGTGCAGATCGCCGAGCACGTCCTGGAGGCGCTTGAGGTGTGCGACCGCGCCCTTCGCGTCCGCGGGCCCGTAGCCCCGCAGCGGCTCGAGGAGGTAACGCAGCCGCTTCCCCTCGATCCGCGCCCGGTGAACGCCCTCCCGGTCCGACGCGTCCCGGATCCCCTGGATGCGCCCGGCGAGCGCGGCGGCCTGGTCGGCCACGAGCGATGCGAGCACGCCGCCGAAGCTCGCTGCGGGGACCGCGCCGTCGACCCTGCGCTCGTAGGTGGAGAGGCGTCGCTGCAGCTTCCCCGCCACCCTCTGGAGCCGCGCGCCGACGCGGGCGGCGTCGGGCCCCCGGTGCGTCCGTGCCTCGTATCTCGCGACGAGGAACTCCCAGCCCGCTCGCTTGCGCTCCGACCGGAACACCTCGCGCTTTCCCGCGAGCCAGGCGAGCTGGACCTCCGCGTCGCGCGCCGCGTTCGTCGAGCGGGCGATCTTCTTCAGGCGCTTCTCGTGCTTCGGCCGGAGCCCTTCCTCGAGCCAGGGACGGTACGTCCGGAGCGCGCTCCGCAACCGGCGGACCGCCACCCGGAAGTCGTGGAGCGGCTCTTCCCCGGCGCCCGCGGCGAGCGCCTCCGCCGCCTCGGAGGCCTCTGCGATGAGCCCGAGCGCGACGACGCGGGCCCCCTCCTCGGCGGAGAGGTCCATCACGCGGTCCTCGATGCGCATGGCCGCATGATGCGCGTGGCCGGGCGCCGCAGCGCGACCCGAGCGGGTGCCCGAATGCGAATGTCACAATCCGGCCGGCGGCATCGGCTCGGGTCCCGCGTGGCGCTCCTCGCGCGGGCGGAATAGGAGCCCGGCATGGACCTGCTCGTCGTCCGCCACGCCATCGCCGAGTCGCGAGAGGAGTTCGCGAGGTCAGGGGGGGAGGACGACGCGGAGCGGCCGCTGACGCCGGAGGGGCGCCGGAAGTTCGAGAAGGGGGCGCGAGGGCTCCGGAAGCTCGCGGGCGGCGTCGAGCTGCTCGCGACGAGCCTCCTCGCGCGAGCGACGCAGACCTCGGACATCCTGGAGGCGCAGTGGCCCGGGAAGCTCCGCGTGGTGCGCCTGCGCGAGCTCGCGCCGGAGACGGACCCCGCCGCGCTCCTCGGCTGGCTCCGCCGGCACCGCCGCCGGAAGCTCGTGGCGGTCGTCGGCCACGAGCCGCACCTGTCGCGCCTCGTCGAGCTCGCGCTGACCGGGCGGTCCTCGGAGTTCGTCGATCTGAAGAAGGGGGGCGCGTGCCTGCTCAGCCTCGGGAAGTCGCCGCGGGCGGGCGGCGCGACGCTGCGGTGGCTCCTCACGCCGGCGCAGCTCCGTCGCCTCGGGCGGTGAGCGCGCCTCCCGGTCCATCCGGCCCACGTTCGCCGGACGGCGCAGCCGGAGCCGCGCGGCCGACGTCCGCCGGCTCGAGCACGAACCGGCGCAGGTCCTCGATCAGCGCCCGGCAGAGGAAGAGCAGGCTCAGGTGGCCGCGCGCGTACACGCGAGGCTGCACGCCCCAGGCGCGCCCGAGCGCGAGCGCGCCGTCGGGGAGCGCGATCCGATCGTAGAGCCCCACCGCCAGGAACAGCGGCGACCGGGGCCGGAGGGCGCGCAGCGGATCGAACGGCGAGAGGACGCGGCGCAGCTCCCGGAGATCGGGCCAGCGGGTTCCGGCCTCGGCGGCGAGCCGACCGTAGCGGCGACCGATGCGGGTCGTCCCCAGGACGGCGGCGAGGTCGGCGGGCGGCGCGAGGAGCGCCCCGAAGCCGGGGGCCTCCTCGGACGCGAGCGCGAACGAAGCCGCGAGGGCGCCGATCGACAGCCCGACGACGCCCGCGCGCCCGCGCCGTGCCGCCATCGCGAGCGCGGTGCGGATCTCGACGACGAGCTGCTCGAACAGCGCCCTGAACCGCGTGAGGTCGAGCGTCGCGAATCCGTGCCCGCTCCGCGCGCCGGGCGAGGTGCGCCCCATGTGCTCGGGCGGGACGAGCAACCACACGTCGTGCCCGGTCCCGGCGAGGAGGTCCGTGTAGCGCCGGACGAGGGACGGAGCCTCGGTCTTCCACGGCGGTACGACGATCGCCGTGCCGCGGAACGGCGCGCGCCGCGAGAGCACGTGGAGCGTCATGCGATCCCACGGTCCGAGGGGCCGTGGCGAGGGCGCGGACCAGGGCCCGTCGCGGGCCGGCGGGTCGGGCACCCCCGGCAGCGGCCCGAAGCAGTCGAGCGGCTCCGGCGGGCAGGGAAGATAGGGCTGCGCCGTGTGCCGGACCCGGTCCTCCATCCACATCGCGAGGCGGTCGAGGCCGGCGTGGACGAGCTTCACCCCCGGATCCTGCTTCTCGCCCGGCGGCGCGCAAGCTCCGTCGTCGCCGCCCGGCCGGAACGCCGTTCGCGAGGGTCCGTCCGCGGCGGGAGGTCGCGTCCGGGTGCATCGACTCGGTGAGACGGGCCGATCGGCGGCAGTTCCGCCGTCGCGACGTCACGCACCGGTCCGCTGATCGCCGCGGTCGGCCGGTGCAACGGCGCGCAAGCGGCCGTCGCTCGCCGGGCCGAACGACGCGAAGAAGGCGTTCGCGGACCGTCCCCGCGGTCGGGATCGAGCTCGCGCGCCGCCCGCGGCGAAGGGCGCCGTGCTCGAGCACGGTCAGGTCGAGGCATCCTCGCAGCTCGACGGCGTGTAGTCCGCGCGCCGGACGAGCCTGCCCTTGGCGTTCCGGATCAGGAGGGTGCCGGGAGAGCTGATCCCGTATCCGCGCAGCGTCTCCCGGAAGTGACGCTCCGCCTCCGCCTCGCTCCAGGCGCGGAAGTGGAACTGGTACTCGTTTCGCTCCGAGACGAAGACGCACTCGAAGAAGCGCTCCCGCTCTGGCATGACCGACCCCGAGGTCGAGATCCTCCGCACCGCGACGCGCGCGGATCGCGACGAGAGATGGTTTGCGCCCGGAGAGGCGTCGGCGCAAGCCGACGAGTGCCCGAGCTCGGCCCGCCGCGCCGCCGCGCGGAGCGTCGGACGGCGCGCGCGCGTGGCCGGCGGCGTCGCGGCCAGCACCCGTTCGAGCCCACGGCTGCCGGTGTTCGGACGCCCTCGGGCGTGCGAGATTCCCGAGGCGAGGTGACCATGCGGTCCGCGCCCCGCGGCTCCGGTTCGTCCGCGCACGTCTTCCGGCCCGTGGTGCCGCTCTTCGAGGAGGTCGGGGACCTCCGCCGGCCCCACGAGCCGCGCGCGGCGCGGCGCGGCGCCGGGAAGGCGCTGCGCCAGGCGCTCCCGCGCTCCGCCCACGGCGCGTGGCGCCCGGCCGCCGATCGGCCCGATGCGCTCGCGATCGTGCTCGCCACGAACGCCGGTCGCGAGCCCGCGCTCGCGCGCCTCCGGCTCGAGCGGATGTCGGCGTCGCCCTTCGCCTGGCTTCGCGGCGCGGCCGCGGTGATGGCGTGGGACCTGTCGCGCCTGCCCGCGACCGGCGTCCCGGTCGTCGCCGACGGTGACGCGCACCTCGGCAACTTCGGTCTCTACGGCACGCCGCAGCGGGAGGTGGTCTTCGACCTCAACGACTTCGACGAGGCGGGCCTCGGCGCATGGGAGTGGGACCTGAAGCGGCTCGTCGTCAGCGTCGACCTGGTCGCACGCGAGAACGGGCTGAGCCGCGGAGGGCGGCGCCGCGCGGTCGAGGGCTGCGCGCGCGCCTACCGGGAGGCCGCCGCCGTGCTCGCCAAGATGGGCGCGCTCGAGCTCTGGTACCTGAACGCCTTCCCCGGACGCGGGAGACCACTCGAGGGCGTCGACGTGGACTGGCTTCCCGAGGTGCGCGAGGCGGCGGCCGGGGCCGCCGGCCACACGGGCGCGTCCCTCCTCCCCAGGATTGCGGAGCGCCGGCACGGCCGGTGGCGCTTCCGGGACGAGCCGCCGGTGCTCCGCCGCGTGACGGGCGCAGCCCGCGACGCCGTGATCGACTCGCTGCGCGCGTACGCCGCCTCGCTGCCGCTGGATCGTCGCGTCATGCTGCGGCGCTACCGCGTCGTCGACGTGGCCCACCGGGCGGCCGGCGTCGGCAGCCTCGGGCTGCGGTCCTGGCTGGTGCTCCTGATCGGGGAGGGCCCGGGGGATCCGCTCGTGCTCCAGGTGAAGGAGGCCGTGGCGTCCGTCCTCGCGCCGTACTCGCCCCCGCTCCCGCCGCAGCTGCGCGGCGACGACGGCGTTCGGGTCGTCCACGGCCAGCGCACGCTGCAGGCTTCCGTGGATCCGCTCCTCGGGCACACCCGCGTCGGAGCGCGCGCCTGCTACGTGCGGCAGCTGCGCAACCTCAAGGGTTCCGTGCCGCTGCGCTGGAGCTCGGCGTCGCGCTTCGGCGCCTACGCGGCGAGCTGTGGCGCCATCCTGGCACGGGCCCACGCGCGGTCGGGCGACGCGGCGCGCATCGCCGGCTACTGCGGCCACGCGACGACGCTCGACGAGGCCCTCGCCAGGTTCGCCGACGCGTACGGCGATCAGGTCGAGCGCGACCACGCCGTGTTCGCGCGGGCGGTCCGGCGCGGGGCCGGACGGACGGCGGCGTAGAGTCGCCGGCCCGGCCCATGCGACGCAAGCTCCCGATCGGCGCGTCCACGAAGGGAGAGGCCGGGCGGAGCGGCTCGCTCCGCCCGGCCCCGGCCGCGCCTACTCGCCGGAGAGCGTCGCCTGCATCACCTCGAAGAACACGTCGGTGTTGGTCTGCACGCCGACGAACCTCTGCCACGCCTTGCTGCCCCGGCTCGAGTACGCCGACAGCGGGATGTCCGCCGCGGTGTGCACGGCCTGCTCGCGGCCCACCGCCTGGCCACGGAGGAAGAACCCGGAATCCTTCTCGGAAGGACGGAGCACCGGCTGGACGGCGTACCCGGTCACCGCCAGCTCGCCCTTGACGCCATTCGGGAGGAGGCTGTCGATCACCGGCCGCGGCTTCGTGAGCCACGTCTCGTACCGATCGCCGCTCGCGCCGTAGCCGACCAGGAGCTTCCCGTCGACGTCATAGGTCGCGGGGTAGCCGTCGTCCAGGATCGCATAGCGCGGGAAGCTCGCCGCGTCGTAGGTCCCGACCCGCCCCTGCCGGTCCGGGGCGGCCAGCGGGTCGAGCTTCGTCGCGTCGGGGGGCGCCACCCGCAGCGCGTCGATCCCGCCGGCGAGCGCGCCGACCAGGCTGAAGCCGGAGCACTCGTGGTCCGCGAGGACGACCACGAGCGTGTCGCCGGAGTCGTCCGCGAACCGGCGCGCGACCTCGACGGCGCGGTCGAGCTCGAGCACCTCGCCGATCGCCCGCTCCGCGTCCATCATGTGCGACTGCTTGTCGATGTGGGCGCCCTCGACCATGAGCACGAAGCCGTTCCGGTTCTTGCGGAGCACCTCGAGCGCGGCCGCGGTCATCTCGTCGAGCATCGGCTGGTCGGGCGCGTGATAGTCGTCCACCGCGTACGTCGCGGCGCCGAGGAGCGGCGCGCCGCGGCGCTTGGCGATCTTGTCGAGCGCGACGTTCATGTTGCCGTAGCCGAAGAGCCCGAGGAGCCTCGACGGGCCGCTCCCCGCCATCACGCGGCCGAGCGCGGTCTTCGTGTCCGCGTACGCGAACCCGGCCGCCTGGAAGTCGGCGACGAGGTCGCGGCCCGCGTCGACCGTGCCCGCCGCCGAGGGCGGCAGGCTCCAGCCGGCGACGAGGTCCGCCGGGAGCGCCGGGTAATCGTTCGAGGACGACCGCGACGAGCCCCAGGCGTTGCCCGGGAGGAACCATCGCCGGCCGCCGCCCATCAGGACCGCGAGCCCGGTGCCGTGCGTGCCCGTGCCGGCCGCGTCCGACTCGTCGAGGTACTGATCGCAGATCCCCTGGCCGGCGTTCCGGTTCGTCGTGTGGACCGCGTTCGCCGCCGGCGTCGCGTCCTCGACGTCGGCGGTCGTGACGAGGCCGAGCGAGGTGCCCTTCACGCGGTGCAGGTACTCGGACATGTACTCGACGCGCGGCGCGTAGAACGGGCTCGCGATGCCGGGCGATGGGAACACGCCTTCCTGGTTGTTGTTCGCGTGGTTGCCGCTCGCGTAGCACGCCATCCCGGGGGCGGAGTCGGTGATGATGCTGTTCAGCGAGTGCGTCGTGACGAGCCCCGTGCCCGGGAACCGGTCCATGGCCAGCCAGCCCTGCGGCTGGCCACCCTTCACGCCGTAGCGCACGATGCGCGCGGCCGTCCGGTGCGCGACGCCCATCCCGTCGCCGACCATCAGGATCACGTTCTTGATGGGCCTGCCGGTGCCGCCGCGCCGCGCGAACGGATCGACGACCTCGAAGCTCGTGACGGACGAGGCGGTGCCCGTCGCGTCGGTGAAGGTGGCCTTCACGACGTGCCTGCCGGGCGAGGCGCTCGAGAACCCACGGACGTTGAAGCCGCCGTACCCCGCGAGCGAGATCCCGTCGGTCGAGGTCGAGTTCTGGACACCCGACGTGAACGGCACCGGCACGCCGTCGATCTGGAGGGTCGCCGAGTAGGGCCCCGTGCCCTTCCCCTCGACGCGGAGGTCGAAGCGCTGGGCGACGAGGAACCGCGCACCGTCCGCTGGCGCGACGGTGACGGTGGGCGCCGCGCGCGCGGGCCCCGCGGCGAGGACGACGGTGAGGACGACGACGGAGAGGACGCGCTTCATCGATTGACCTCCTGGCTGGTGCTGCGGGGAGAGGGAGCGGTCCGCGCGGCGGCGCCCCGCGGGCGCAGGTCCTCGCGGCGGTCGAGGAGGATCCGGAGCGCGGAGACCCGACCGTCCGCGTCGACGGCGTTGCCGACCTCGAGGCGGCCGGTCACCGCGAGGGCGCCCGGCACGAACGGCACCGGCTTCCCGGCGGCCGAACGGACGACGACGCGGACGGCGCCCGGCGGGAGATCGCCGACCCCGCCGCCGGACTCGTCGCACTCGACCGGCCGGGGCACGAGCCAGAAGGCGCCCACGGGCGAGGTCTCCATGTGCGCCATGAAGCCGACGAGCCGCACGCGGCGGCCGGCGAGCGCGAGGAGCTTCTCCGACGGGCCGAGCGCACCCGGTCCAGCGTCGAAGAGCTCGGCGAACGAGAGGTCTGCGGGGCCCGCCGAGGCCGCCGCGCCACGGGCGGGGGCAGACGTCGCGGCCGGAGCCGCGGCCGGGAGGAACAGCGCGAGAGCGGTGGCGAGCAGGTTCATGCGAGACCTCCGGCGTGGGGGACGGACCCGTCGAGTAGGCACCGGCGCGCCGGAGCCGCCGTGGCGGTGCCGTGAAATCTCGGCAACGGGGGGTCGCTCGATCCGTGGATCACCCCTCGGCTGGATCTGGGTGCGCGACCCCCGCGGCGCGGGGGAAGCGGCTTCGGGGGCGGGGTGCCCGTCCCGAGCTCGGTTCGACGGGGCGACCGCTGACGCCCCGCCGGGCCGCGGCCGGAGGCGCGCGACGAGTTCACGATCCTGGCGCCGCGCCGTCACGCTCCGCTCACGTGGCGTCGCCATCCTGCCCACGGGCAGCTCGCGGAAGGCGCGGCGAGGTGGGGGAGCCGCCGGAGGTCACGTCGATGACGGTCGACCAGCTCTTCGCCCTGTACTGCGCGGGCCACGCCGAGGCGCGACGGGTCTCGCGCGGGGGCGTGCTCCGGGCGTTCGAGGTGTCCGTGAACGCCACGGGCCTCTCCGTCGTGGAGCGCCTCGTCCTCGAGTTCGCGCTCCACGACGCCACGAACGGGACGCCCGCGCGATCGCGCGCGAGGTTCGAGCGCGCCGTCCGGCTGGCGCCGGAGCTGTTCGGAAGCCTGGGCCTTCGCGGCGGCGACGATCGGGCCGACGCGGAGGGAGCGGAGTGGCTCGACGCGGCGTGAGCCTCGTGCGAGCGCGACAGGGGGGCGCGTGGACGCAACCGCGGCGGTGGAGCTGAAGAGGCTCTTCTGGATCGTCCTCGCAGGCCTCGCCGTGGTGCTCGCGGCCGTCGTGCTCCTCGTGCGGAGCGGTCGTACCGTGCCCGGCCCGATGCCGGGGGGCGCGGCCGGCGCGGGCAGGCCGAGGCGCGCGGCGCGCTCGCCGCGCGCGTGACGGTGCGGGTGCGGCGGTCCTACCCGGCGTCGGCGCCCGCCGGCAGGGCCGGCAGATCCAGCTCGAGCGTGGGCACCCGGGAGCGCAGCCGCGCGGGGTCGACGCCAAAGTAGCGGAGGATCCGGAGCTGGTGGCCGCGCAGGCCGCGGAGCGCCACGCGAGCCGCGCTCGTCTCCCCGAGCGCCTGCGCGAGGAGGGCGAGGCCGAAGTCCTCGAACGCGATCGCGCGGGAGACGTCGATCCGGATCGCCTCGCCGGGGCGGGCGCGCTCGAGCGCGCCCGCCAGCCGCTTCGCGGCCGGGACGTCGAACACGCCGTCCATCTCGATGAGGAGCTCGCCTCGCTTCGACCTCTTCCGTGTCATGGGCACCCCGGGACGATCGCAGGGTGGCGCCGGCTCGTGGCGGGGGCGAGGCTCGCCGGTGAACACGCGGCGACGAAGCGGTCAGCGCCGTCCCACGGCGACGTCGATCCGCTTGTGGAAGACCTCGCGGAAGAGGGCGGTCTCGCGGCGGACGTCCCAGAGCTCGAGGTCGGCGGGGCCACGGACGGCCAGCCGGAGCCGGACGGTCCCGTCCGCGGACTCGGCGCGAATGCGTGCCACGGGCTGCTGGTGCGACGCGTCGAGCGCGTTCGCCACCCGGAGGAGGGCCGCGAGCTTGCGCACGAGGACGAGCTCGGTCGCGCCGAGGTGGGCCAGGTCCGCGCGATCGCGATCCGGCGTGGAGCGCCGGTGGTAGCGCGCGACCGTCGCGACGAGGAGGCGCTCGCGATCCGAGAAGCCGGGGATGTCGGAGTTCGCGACGAGGTAGTACGTGTGCTTGTGGTGGCGGTGGAAGGACACGGCGATCCCGATGTCGTGCACCACCGCGGCGGCCTCGAGCACGCGTCGCGCGGAGGCGGGGAGCCTGTGCACCGCCGCGAGATCGTCGAAGAGGCGCGCCGCCAGCGCGGCGACCTGCAGGCCGTGCCGCTCGTCGAACCCGAAGCGGTGGCCGAGCGCCCGCGCGGCGTCCGTCGTGGAGCGGTCGTCGCTCCCCGCGCCGCGGCGCAGGAGGTCGACGAGGATCCCGTTCCGGAGGCCGGTGTCGACGCTCGTCACGCCCTCGAGCCGGAGGCGGCGCACGGCGGCGTCCAGGATCACGGCGCCCGCGACGATGATCTCCGCGCGGCGCGGGTCGAAGTGGCGCCGCCGCTCCGCGATCCCCATCGCCGCGAGGGCGTCGACCGCCCGCGCGATCTCCTTCGCCGAGGCGTTCCGGCGCCGGGACGCCGCGAAGGAGACGACCGCGTTGATCGTCCCGGAGCTGCCGAGCGCGACGCGCGAGCGAGGAAAGCGCTCCGGGAGCCCCTCGCGGAACGCCTCGTCGGCGAAGCTCCGGACGAGCGCGAGCCGCGCCGGCGTGACCTTCGCCGCCGTCCCGAACGTCTCGGTCACGCGCACGGCGCCGAGCGCGACGCTCCAGAGGCTGGTCGGCTCGACCCCCACGGCCGAGGCCACCTCCGTCGAGCCGCCGCCGATGTCGATCACGAGCGAGCGGGCGCGCGGCGGACGGCCCTGGAGCACGCCGAGGCAGATGAGCCGCGCTTCCTCCCGCCCGCTCACCACCTCGAGCTCGAGCCCGGTCTCCCTCCTCACGCGGCGGACGATCTCGGGGCCGTTGCGAGCCTCGCGGATCGCGCTCGTCGCGACGGCGCGAACGCGCGCGCCGTCGCGGCGGCAGAGCGCGGCGTAGCGACGGAGCGTCGCGAGCAGCCGGTCCGCGACGTCGCGCCGGATCGAGCCGGTCGCGAAGACGCCCTCGCCCGGACGCACCGGATCGCGCTCCTGGTGAAGGGTCTCGAGGGAGCCATCCGGGAGCGGCCGGGCGAGCTCGAGCCGGACGGCGTTCGTCCCCACGTCGATGGCGGCCAGGATCTCGCTGCCGTTCCTCACCGGTGTCCTCCGCGCGCGCGGGGGAGTCTACGTCGGCCCCCTCTCGGCCGCCGGCCTCGGGATGCCCCCGGACGGGGCGGTCACGCTCCTCGTCACGAGTCCGCCCGCGCGCCGGCTTCGGGCGAGCCCGAGCTCCACGCGATCGCGAGCGACGGCCGATCCGTGCCGTCAGGCGTCGTGCTTCGGCAGGTGGGTCCGGGTGAGCGGCCGGCGGTCGCCGTGCACGGGCGAGACGATCACCTCGCCCTCCTCGTGGATGCCGTCACCCCGCAGCTCGAGCTCGAAGAGCTGCGCGGCCTCCTTCGCGTCCCAGGCGCGGACGTGGGCGACCGACCGGCGCGACGCGGAGTCGAACCGGCACTCGAACAGGCTCTCGCGGATGTCGTGCATCGGATCCCTCGCCACAGGTCGACACGAACGGATGCCGTCGGCGATCGGTTCGATACCGTGACGACGGGATCGGTTCCGTGACGAGATCGTGACGGCGCCGGGCGGGCGGCGCGCCGCCCGGGCGGTGGGCGCCCCGCGGACGCATGTGCGCGTGAAAGCAGGCGATATTTTCACCTCCAGGCCTGCGCAAGTCGTCACCCGACCGTCGCGGGGTTGCGACGGGGTCGCGGGATGCTCGTCCCCGCGGCCGCCGAGGCCGCGGAGGTCCCGGATGGAGATCGTGGCGTTTCTCTTCCTCGCCGCCGCGGGGGTCGGGCTGGCGGCCATCGCGGCGCAGCACCTCGCGCTGTGGAACCACGTGCGGCAGGCTCCGCGCGTGCCGCGTCGCACCCCGGCGGTGTCGGTCCTGAAGCCGCTCTGCGGCCTCGACGACGGGCTCCCGGAGAACCTCGCCTCCTTCGCCGCGCTCGACTACCCGGAGTACGAGGTGGTGCTCGGCGTGCGCGACGCCCGCGACGCCGCGTACCCGGTGGCCCTCGCGGCCGAGGCGCGATGGCCGCGCCGGTTCCGGGTCGCGCTGCAGCGCGGCGAGCCGGGCCTGAACCCCAAGGTGAACCAGCTCGCGACGCTCGCCCGCGTCGCGCGCCATGACGTGCTCGTCGTCTCGGACTCGAACGTCCGGGTCGCGTCCGGGTACCTCTCGGAGATCGCTGCGCTCCTCGAGGACGTGGACGTCGGCCTCGTCACGCACCCGATCGCCGGCGCCGGAGAGGCGACCGTCGGATCTCTGATGGATCACCTCCACCTCGCCGGATCGATCACCCCGGGCGTGGTCGGGGCGAAGCGGCTCGCGGGGCGCGACTTCGTCGTGGGGAAGTCGATGGCGCTCCGGCGCGCCGACCTCGACGCGCTCGGCGGGTTCGAGGTGGTGAAGGACGTCCTCGCCGAGGACTGGGCGCTCGGCGTGATGGTGCCGTCCAGGCTCGGGAAGCGCGTGGCCGTCGCGCGGTCGCCGATCGCGAACGTGAGCGAGCGCCGCGGCGTGCGCGAGTTCGCCGGTCGTTACCGGCGCTGGGGGGTCCTGCAGCGGCAGGCGGTCGGCCCCGTCCTCTACGCGGCGCAGGCGATCCTGAACCCGGTGATGCTCGCGACGGCGGCGGCGGCGGCGGCCCCCGGGCGCGTGACGCTCACCGCGCTCGCCGGCGTCTGCGTCGCGAAGACCGCGCTCGACGGCGCCGCCGCCCGCGCGCTCCGGCCGGGCGGCTTCCGGCTCCGGCAGCTCGCGTGGGTGCCGGCGAAGGACCTCGTCTTCGGCGCCGCCTGGCTCCACGGTCTCCTGCGCCGGGACGTCACGTGGCGCGGGAGCCGGATCCTCGTCGGCCGGGGCACCCGGATCGAGCGGCCCGCGGCGGCGCCGGACGTCGCCGTCGAGGGAGGCGCCGCCGCGGTGGGGTAGCCCCTCTTCCCTCAGGCGGCGCGGCGCCGGTGCTCGGGCGCGGCGGCGAGCCAGCGGGTGCCGACGACGCGCCCGTCCTCGTGAAGGAAGAGACGCGCTCCGCCCAGCTCGGGCGAGCACCCGGCGTTCGCGATCCCGAGCGGACGAGCGTCGCGCGGGAACGGGGCCGCCTCGCTCGGGACGTGACGGTGGCCGTGCAGCAGGAGGTCGCAGCGTCCGCGCGCGACGGCGAGGAGGTCGCGCCCGCGCCGGAGCTCGGCGGCGTTCGGCCACCCGAGCCAGCCCGAGAGCGCCTCGCCGAGGTCGTCGGGCGGGAGCGGCAGGACGTGGTGGTGGAGCATCGCGACCGAGAGCGCGCCCCGCGGCGCCTCCCGCAGCGCGGCGTCCACCTCCGCGAGGTCCCTTCCGTCGAGGAGCCCGTGGGCGGCGACGAGCGAGCGGTTGTGCGGCGCGGTCGAGTCGATGCGGACGACGTGGAGCCCGGGGAGGTCGGCGACCCCCACGCGCGAGCCGACCATCAGCGTCGCCCCCGCGTCCTCGCCCGCGCGGTCGTGGTTTCCGGGGACGACCACCACCCGCCCCTGCTCGAGGAGCGGCGCGAACCCGTCCTCGAACGCGCGCAGCTCGGCGAGCAGGCCGCGCTGCGTGAGATCGCCCGTGACGAGCACGGCGTCCACCGCCGCCTCGCGCAGCGCGGCGCCGAGCGCGCGCGCGGCGGCGTCCATCCCCCGGCTGCGCCCGAGGTGGAGGTCGGAGACGTGGGCGAGCGTGCGGATCACGCACGGAGACCTGACCACGGGGGCGTGGCGCGGACGAGACCGGCGCGTGACGACCGTGCAAGCTCTCGCGCCACGAACTCGTGCCCTCGGCGTCACGCGGCGCTCACGCGGCGCTCGTAGGTTCCCTCTCACCGGAGGTGGTGCCATGGCGAATCGGATCATCCGCCCGCTGCGCCGCGACGACTTCGCGGCGATCATGAAGCTCGAGGACGAGATCTTCGGCGCGGAGGGCGAGGGCGTGCTCGGCCCGTACTACGCCCGGCTCTGCTGCGAGTTCTTCGCCGACACCTGCTTCATCGCGATCGAGGGCGATCGCCCCGTCGGCCACGTCCTCTCGTTCCTGCGCGGTCGCGAGGCGTACTGCACGACGCTCGGCGTGCTCCCCGCGTTCCAGGGCTCCCGCGTCGCGTACCAGCTCGTCCGGACGCTCGTCGCCTCGCTCGAGCCGCGCGCCGACGCCTGCTGGTTCACGGTCAAGGAGGACAACCTCGCGGCCCGCGCGCTCCACCAGGCGCTCGGCGCGCACGACGTCGAGGTGCGCGAGGACTTCTACGGCCCCGGCGACCGGCGCCTCGTCTCGCGGATCGATCGCGCCGGCTTCGACCGGATGCGCGCGCGGCTGCAGCGGATCGGGCTCGTCGAGGCCCCGGCGCTCGCGGGGGCCGCGTGAGCGCGCTCCGGCTCGTCGGCTCGGCGCTCCCGGTCGCCGCGCGGACCGGACAGCGCATCGCCTGGACCGGCGCCGTCGCCGCGACCGCCGCCGCCCGCCTCCGCGCCCTGCGCCGCGACGCCCGCGACGGCCGCCGCGAGCGCGCGCGGCTGCTGCGCGACATGCTCGCGCGGCTCACCTCCCTCCACGGGATCGACGTCGCCGTCGAGGGCCGGCGCCTCTGGGGGCCCGTGCTCCTCGCCGCGAACCACGTGAGCTGGCTCGATCCGGTCGTGCTCGGCGGGCTCGTGCCCTGCGTCCCCATCTCGAAGCTCGACGTCTCGGCCTGGCCGGTGGTGGGGACGCTCGCGCGCGACCTCGGCGTCCTCTTCGTCGACCGCGGGGACGGGCACTCGGGGATGGCGGTGATGCGCGGCGCCGTCCGGGCGCTCGAGGGTGGCGTCGCGGTCCTGAACTTCCCGGAGGGGACGACGACGCGGGGGGACCGCGTCCTGCCGTTCCGGGCCGGGCTGTTCTCCCTCGCGCGGAGCCGGGGCGCGGAGGTGGTCCCCGTGGCGATCGCCTACGACCCGCCCGAGCTCGCGTGGGTCGGCGACGACGCCTTCGTCCCGCACTACCTGAAGCTCGCCGGCCGCTCCCGCGCCCGCGCGGTCGTCCGGTTCGGCGCCCCGATCGCCGCCCGCGAGCTGGCGAGCGGCGCCGAGCTCGCCGCCGCCGTCCGCGCCCGCGTCGAGGCGCTCCTGCGAGGGCCGGATGCCGCAGCAGCCGGCGCATGAGTACCTCGCGCACGGGCAGGCGCCGTTCTTCCGGCTCCCCTGCGCGGATCCGCTGGCGCTGCCCGGCGGGACGCGGGCGGCCGTGCTCGGCGTGCCGACCGACGCCGGCGCGACGTACCAGCCCGGCGCGCGGCTCGCGCCCTGGCACGTCCGCCGCGTGTCCGCGCTCGTGCAGGGGTGGCACGTCCGCCACGGGATCGATCCCTTCCGGGCGACCCGCGCCGTCGACGGCGGCAACGTGGTGTTCCCGCCGTTCGACCGCGACGCCGGGCGCGCCGCGACCGAGGCCACCGTCGCCGCCGTGATCGCGCAGGGCGCGACGCCGCTCCTCGTCGGCGGGGACCACTCGATCGCGCTGCCGGCCCTCCGCGCCGCGGCGCGCGCCCACGGGCCGCTGGCCGTCGTCCACGTGGACGCCCACCTCGACACGAGCGGCCCGGAGATCTGGGACGACGCGTGGCACCACGGGACGCCGATCCGGCACGCGCTCGAGGAGGGGCTCGTCGCGGGCGGGCAGCTCTGGCAGCTCGGCGTGCGGGGCCCGTGGTCGTCCCCGGAGGAGGGCGCGCCGGGAGACCGGCACGGCGCGCACCGCGTGGACGCGGACGCGCTCCCGGGTGCGATCCCGGAGGTGGCGCGCGAGATCCGGGCGACCGCCGGCGAGCGGCCCGCCTGGATCACCTTCGACGTCGACGCGGTCGATCCGGCGTTCGCGCCGGGGACGGGGACCCCGGTCCCGGGCGGCCTCACCTCACGCGAGGCGCTCGCGCTCGTGCGCGCGCTCGCCGGGATCCGGCTCGTCGGGATGGACGTCGTGGAGGTGTGTCCGCCGCTCGACCACGCGGACCTCACCTCCCACCTCGCGGCGCACCTCCTGTACGAGGGGCTCGCGCTGGCGGCCCTCTCCGGGGCGCCCCCGGCGACGCGCCCTTACTGAGGCCCCGTCGTCGACGGCACGGCCGGCGTCGCCCCGCCGACCGAGCCGACGTTGCCGCTGCCGGAGCCGGGCGTCTGGGCGCCGTCCGGCGTGCCGCCGGTCGGCCCGCTCGTGCCGGCCGATCCCGCGGACCCCGCCGAGCTGCCGGTCGCCGGCGCTCCCGTGGTGCCGCCCGCGCCGGTGCCGATCGGCACGCAGCGGACCGCGGCCCCTGCGCCGGTACCGGAGCCGGTGCCGGCGGTGTCGGAGCCCGCGGTCCCGACCCCCGCCGCGCCGGTGCTGCCGGTGCCCGCGCTGCCGGCGCTCGCCGTCCCGCCCGTGGCCGTGCCGGCGGCCGCGCCGCCCGAGAGGCCGCCCGAGGTGTCGGGGACCATCCCGGGAGGGCAAGGCGAGGCCGGCGCCGTCGTCGCCCCGGAGCCGGTCGCGTCGGCCCCTCCGACCGACCCGGCGGCCGTCCCGGTGCCGCCGGGCGTGGCGGTCCCGGCGCCCGTCGCCGTTCCGGTCGTGCCCGGGGTGGCGGGCCCTCCGACGGAGCCGGCGCTCGTGCCGGCCGTCCCCGGTGCCCCGGCGCCTCCGGTCGTCCCGCCGGTCGCGCCACCCGCCGTGCCGGCGCCCCCGCTGGCCCCGCCCGCCTGCGCGGCCGCCACCATCGGGGCGAGCGCGATCGCCCACATCCATCCGCGTCTCATGCGAGTCCTCCCCGCCCACGGGTGCGCATCCCGAGGGCGGCCGGCACCGGGCGGGCGGCCGCGCGGCTACGAGACGAGGAGGCGGGAGGCGACGCCGGCGAAGACGCCGAGCACCGCGCCGGCCGCCACGTCGAGCGGGTAATGCGCGCCGAGGTACACGCGGGAGAGGGCGATGCCGGTCGAGAGCAGCAGCGCGCTCGGGCCGAGGCCGTGCGGCTCCCCCGCGAACGCGACCGCGACGCCGACCGCGGCGGCGGTGTGGCCGGACGGGAACGAGAAGCGATCGGGGTTCGCCGCGAGGGCCTCGAACCCCTGGATCGCGCTGCTCGGCCGCGGCCGCGTGAGGCTCCGCTTGAGCGCCTGCGAGAAGAGCGTCGCGATGCCCGTCGCCGCGCCGAGCCGCAGCCCGAGGTGCGCGCCGCGCGACGTGCTGGTCGCGAGGCACGCGACGCCGACCATCGCCCAGGTCTTCCCGTCCCCCATCGCCGTGAGCGATCGCGCGATCGCGGTGCGCCAGGGCGTGTGAAAGCGGCGGAAGCCGAGGAGCAGCGCCTCGTCCCAGCCGAGCACCCGGCGCCAGCGCCCGTCCCGCAGGACGACGGTGCCCGCGGCGGAGTCCACCGCGACCGTCGCGCCGGTCGTCTCGAGGTTGAGGGGATCGTGCTCGTCCATCGGCGGGGAGGGTCTCCGGTGCGCGTCACGGCCGCGCGGCCCTCCTGCAACGTCTGGGTGACGGAGGTCGGTGGCAACGGCCCTCGGCGGGGCGGCCGAGCGCGTGCCGGCCGGCACGCCCGGGAGGGACGCGCGGGATCGCCGACGCATGCGCCCCCGGGTGCGCCGGATCGCGTCGCGACGACGCGCGAGGGCTGGCTCGCGGACCTCGCGAAGGCCCGGGGCCCGTCTAGGGCGCGGGACGCGTCCGCCGCGATCGAGCCGGCATCGCCCGCGGCGGCCGCGAGCCCGCCGGCCCCGCGCGCGCCTCCGCGCGAGGAGCGCCGTCCGCCCCGGGCACCGCGCCGTAGCCGGCGAAGAGCTGGCCGGCGAGGACGCGGGTCCCGGGCGCGTCGCGGCGGCGGAGCCTGCGCACGGGGTCGTTCCGATCGGGATCGGAGGGATGCGCGAGGTCCATGCGGATGCGCTCGACGCCGCGCGCACCGCGATGCAGCAGGGTGACGCGTTCGCCGTCGACCGCCTCGACGAGGGCGACGTGCGTGAACCGGTCGTCCGCGCGGCCGTTCCGGTTCCGATCGTAGGTGTGGTGGAAGAACGCGAGGTCGCCGGGGCGCGGCTGCTCGACGTGGGCGGCGCCGCGGTGGAGGGCCTCCGAGCGCGAGCGCCCCCCGCCGAGCGGCGGCGCGATGCCCGCGCTGCGCCACGCCGAGATCACGAACGCGGAGCAGTCCCCGCGGAACGGGTGGCCGAGGGCGCGGCGCGCGGCCGCGACCGCGCGATCGCGCGGTGCCTCCGGCTCGGCGCGCGCCGGCGCCGCGGCAAGGAGGACCGCCCCGAGCGCGAGCGCCGCCGCCCACGCCGCCACGAGCCCTTGGACCGCGGAGCGCGGGTCGTCGGGTCTCATCGGCGCGCGACCTCCTCGAGCGGGTTCGGCTCGACGATAGCGGAAAAGGGCCGGGCCAGGCGGCGTCGACGAGCGCCGGCGGCAGCGCACACGCACCTCCACCGGCGGTGACGGGAGCCGATCCACCACGAGCCAATGTGCGTCGGCCGTCCCCGGGGCGCTCGCCCACCCGGTCACCCGGGCGGGCCGCCGCCGTCACGGGCGGTACCGCAGCAGCCGCGCCGCGA
The DNA here is from genome assembly GCA_036391435.1 of Anaeromyxobacter sp. Lineage (GTDB taxonomy): Bacteria > Myxococcota > Myxococcia > Myxococcales > Anaeromyxobacteraceae > Anaeromyxobacter. Next base: position 26,728 of record DASVZX010000119.1, read on the forward strand.
CGCCCCCGACGCGGAGCGGCGTCGCGGCGACGGGCGCGAGCGGCAGGAGCCGCTCGAGGCCGCGGTCGGGGCCGAGCACCGCGAGGTCCCACCCGCGCAGGCGCGGGAGGAGCGCCGCGAGCGCCCGCCACGCCTCGTCGGCGGCCTCGTCGAGCCGCACGCCCCAGGGCGGGTTCACCGCGCACAGCCCGGGGCCGGGGGGTGGCACGGCGCGGGCGGCGTCCTCGCGGGCGAAGGCGATCGCCTCCGCGACGCCGGCGGCCTCGGCGTTCTTGCGCGCGAGCCGGAGCGCGCCCGCGTTCCGGTCGGACGCCTGGATCGCGACCGGCACCGGGCGGGCGAGCGCGGCGAGCCGCGTCCGCAGCCTCGCGGTGCGCGCCGCGTCGTGGCCCGGGAAGCGCTCGAACGCGAAGGTTCGCGTGAGCCCCGGCGCGCGCCGCCCGGCGAGGAGCGCCGCCTCGATCGCGAGCGTCCCGGAGCCGCACATGGGATCGAGGAAGGGCCGGTCCCCGGAGAAGCCGCAGGCGAGCAGGATCCCGGCCGCGATCGACTCGCGGAGCGGCGCCGCGCCGACGCGGGCGCGCCACCCGCGGCGGAAGAGCGGCGCGCCGGCCGCGTCGACCGAGATGCTGGCTCCTCCCGCGCCGGCGCGGACGAGGAGCGGCAACCCGCCGGCGCGGTGCTGCGCCGCCCGCCGGGCGGCGGCCAGCTCCGACGTTTCGCCCTCCCAGAGCCGGAGATGGACGGCGTCGGCCAGCCGGGACGCCAGGCAGGCGAGCGCGGCGGCGTCCTCTCCCTCGGCCAGGGCACCGCCCGGCACGGCGCGCGCAGCGAGGCCGAGGTCCACCAG
>DASVZX010000120.1:0-28407 GCA_036391435.1 Anaeromyxobacter sp.
CCCCCGCCGCGAGCGGCCCGCCCGTGGCGGTCTCGGACCTGCCCCTCGTCGAGGTGCCCTCGCGCAGGCCGGGGCGCGCCCTCGCGCTCCTCATCACCGGCGACGGCGGCTGGGTCGGCGCCGACAAGGCGCTCGCGGACGCGCTCGCCGACGGCGGGGTCCCGGTCGCCGGCCTCGACGCGCTCCGCTACTTCTGGAAGGCGCGGACGCCCGCGGAGACCGCCCGCGACGTCGGCCGGATCCTCGCGCACTACCGCCAGGCCTGGGGCCGCGACCAGATCGTGCTCGTGGGCTACTCGCGCGGCGCGGACATCGTGCCGCTCCTCGCCGGGACGCTGCCCCCGGACGAGCGCGCGCACCTCGTCCTCGTCGCGATGCTGGGGCCGAGCACCTTCGCCGAGCTGGAGGTCCACGCGATCGACCTCTTCACGAACAGGCGGCGGGCGAGCGCGATCCCGACCGAGCCGGCCGTCCGCGCGACCGGGGGCGCCGTGCGGATGCTCTGCTTCCACGGCTCGGACGAGCACGACAGCCTCTGCCCGAAGCTCGCGGACCTGCCCTGGGTGAAGGACGTGCTCCACCGGGGCGGCCACCGGCTCGGCAGCGGCGAGGACACCGTCGAGATGGCCCGGGAGATCGTCGCCGCGCTGCCCGCGCGGTGAGGACGCCTACTCCTCGCCCAGGATCCGGTACAGCGTCTTGCGGTCGATGCCGAGGAGCTCGGCGGCGCGGGTCTTGTTCCCGCCGCACTCGCCGAGGACGAGCGCGGCGTAGCGCCTCGACAGCTCGTCGAGCGAGGGGCGGAGGCCGGGCGGGAGCGGGAGGCCGCGCGCGGGCTCGGCGGGGCGGGCGCGGACGTGATCGGGGAGGTCCGCCGGGACGACGACGCCCGACGGGTTGAGGGCGAGCGCCCGCGCGATGACGTTCTCGAGCTCGCGGACGTTGCCCGGCCACTCGTAGGCCTGGAGCAGCTCGCGCGCCTCGGCGGAGATGGCCCCCTTCCCGCGCCCGTGCTTCGCGGCGAAGTGCTCGGCGAGGAGCGGCACGTCCTCCCTCCGCTCGCGGAGCGGCGGGATCCGGATCGTCACCACGTTGAGCCGGTAGTACAGGTCCTCGCGGAAGCGGCCGCCCTTCACCGCCCCCTCGAGGTCCTTGTTCGTCGCGGCGACGACGCGGACGTCGACCGGGATCGCCTCGTTCGCGCCGACGCGCCGGATCGTCCCCTCCTGCAGCGTCCGGAGGAGGCGCGCCTGCAGCCCCGGGCCGACGTCGCCGATCTCGTCGAGGAACACGGTGCCGCCGCTCGCCTCCTCGAAGAGCCCGCGGCGCGCGGCCTGCGCGCCGGTGAACGCGCCGCGCACGTGCCCGAACAGCTCGGACTCGAGCAGCCCCTCCGCGATGGCGCCGCAGTCGACCGGCACGAAGGGGCCGCTCGCGCGCGGGGACGCCTGGTGGATCGCGCGCGCGACGAGCTCCTTGCCGGTGCCGGACTCGCCGAGGATGAGCACGGTCGCGTCGCTCGCGGCGACGCGCGCCGCGGTCTTGAACACCTGCAGCATCGACTCGCTGCGCCCGACCGCCGTCTCGAGCCGGTACTTGTCGCGCAGCTGCCGGCGCAGCACGTCGTTCTCCGCCGCGAGCCGCCGCTGCTCGAGGGCGCGCGCCGCGGTGAGCTGGACGGCGTCGACGTCGTAGGGCTTCGACACGTAGTCGAACGCGCCCCGGCGGATCGCCTCGACGGCGCCGTCCACGTTGCCGAAGGCGGTGACGAGGATCACCGGCGTGTCGGGCGCGTCCTTCCGGAACGCCTCGGTCACCTCGAGCCCGCCCACCTCCGCCATCCGGATGTCGGAGACGACGAGGTCCGGCGGCCCCTGCGCGCCGAGCCGCTCGAGCGCCTCGCGGCCGTCGGCGAGCTGCGTGACCTCCCAGCCTCGCGACGCGAGGATGCGTCCGAGCAGCTCGCGGCTCGAGGCGTCGTCGTCGATGACCCAGATCCGCGCGGTCCCGCCCATGCTCTACCCCGCCGCGCGCCGCGCGGGCGCCGGCACGACCAGCGTGAACGTCGAGCCGCGGCCCGGCTCGCTCTCCACGTCGATGCGCCCCTTCAGCGCCGCCGCGATCTCGCGGCAGATGGCGAGCCCGAGGCCGGTGCCGCGGCCGGGCGCCTTCGTCGAGTAGAAGGGCTCGAAGATCCGCCGCCGCTCGTCGGGCGCGATCCCGTCGCCCGTGTCGGCGACCGACACCGCGAGGTGCTCGCCGCGGCGCTCGGCCCGGACGCTGAGCGTCCCGCCCGCCGGCATCGCGTCCACCGCGTTCGAGATGAAGTTCGTGAGGACGTGCCGCACGAGGCCCGGGTCGGTCTCCGCCTCGCCGAGGTCGCCCGCCACCTGCCGCTCGATGTGGAGCCGCGCCCGCGCGTCGGCGGACAGCGAGAGCGACACCGCCTCGTCGACGAGCGCCGCCACGTCCACCGGCTCGGGGGCGGGGGTGAGCGCGCGCGCGGAGTCGAGGAAGCGCCGGATGATGGTGGTCATCCGCTTCACCTCGCCCTCGATCGCGCCGAGCTCGAGGCGCACGTCCGGCGGGCACCCCGGGTCGCGCGCGAGGAGCTGGACCCGGCCGCTCATCGCGTTCAGGGGGTTGCCGAGCTCGTGCGCGATCGTGCCGGAGAGCTGGCCGAGGGCCGCGAGCCGCTCCTTCGCGGTGAGGTCGCGGCGCGCGGCGACGAGCAGGTCGTTCAGCTCGCCGAGCGCGCGGTTCTTGCGGGCGAGGTCCGCGGTCGCGTCGTCGATCCGGGACCGGAGCTCGGCGTTGAAGTTCCGGATGCGCGCGAGCATCTGGTCGAGGCCGCGCGCCACGACGCCGATCTCGTCCGAGCGGTCCGCGCCGGGGACGTGCGGGGCGTCGAGCACCCCCGACTGCACGCCGCCCATCACGTCGGCCAGGCGCGAGAGCGGCCGCGTCAGCATGGGCCCGAGGACGAGCACGAACAGGAGCCCGAGCAGGGTGGCGCTCGCGGCCGTCACCCACATGAAGACGGTCCGCTCGCGCTCCCAGATCTGCTCGGCGTACGAGACGTCCGCGACGAGGCGGAGGAGCCCGATCTGCTTCCTCCCGTCCTGGATCGGGATCTCCGCCGTCGCGACGCGCCCCCCCTCCTCCTTCGCCATCGACGCCGCCTGCGCGAGCGGCAGCGGGCCGGCGCGCGTGTCGGTGGTCACCTCGAGGCCGCCCGGCGTCGCGGCGATCTGCGTCACCTCGAGCCGGCCGCCCCGCTGCACGAGCAGCTCCGCGGAGCGGATCCCGCGGTGGAGCGGCATGAGGGTGGCGAGCCGGTCCGCGATCGCCTCGTGGCCGAGCGCCTTCATCGCGCCGTGGTCGAGGTCGAGGTCCGCGGCGAGCGAGCGCGCGACCTCCACGGTGCGCTCCTGCACGACCTCCTCCACGGCGCGCCGCGCGGTCTTCGCGCCGAGCGTGGCCGCCACCGCCATCGTGACGATCAGGATGGCGCCGAAGAGGAGCGTGAGCTGGAGGCGGAGCGACACGGAGGATCCGGGGAGAGGATAACCCAATCAAACAAACGGGCCGGCTGCTCGCGCAGCCGGCCCGGAGTGCGAGCGCGGGCTCGCAGCAGGTGCTTACTTCGCGGCCGGCTCGGCAGCCTCGGACTTCTTCTCCGCCTTCTTCGAGGCCTTCTTCGCGGCCTTCTTCTCGGTCTTCGCGGCCTTCTTCGCCTCCGCCTTCGCGGGGGCCTTCTCCTCGGCCTTCGCGGCAGCGGCGGCCGGGGCGGCCGGCTCGGCGGCCGGGGCGGCCGGCTCGGCGGCGAACGTGACGGCGGCGACGAACAGCGAGGCAACGAACGCGATGAGCTTCATTGTGACTCCGTGCGTGGGGGCTCCCGTCTAGCACGGGAGCACGTGGTGCCGCCCGGAAGAGCACGCGGCGTGCCGCGCCGAGGCCGAGGAAAACCTACGTGTTTCTTGCGGGTTGCGTTTACCCTGACACAGGGCGCGTGGCGTTCCGGGACGCCCCGACCGGGTCAGGTGGGGAGAAACGCCACGGACGGGGTCAGCTCCGGTAGTCGGCGTTCTCGGTGACGTATTCGTGTGTGAGATCCGCGCCGATCACCGCACACGACGCCCCGCCCATGCCCAGATCGATCGCGATCTCCACCCGACGCTCGTGGGGCGGGTAGTCGACCGGGGGCCTGAACGTCAGCCCGTCGGCGGCGGGCGCGCTCGCGTAGAGCTCGGCCGATCGCATGTGGCGGACGAGCCGCTGCTCCTTCTCCGGGTCGAGCCGCATGGCGCCGCCCTCGAGCACGATCTCGCCGCCGACCTTCATCGTGACCCGCGCGGGGTCGAGCGGGAGGCCGACCGCGCCGGCGTGCTTGCCGGCGGCGCAGAGGAGCCGGCCGACGTTCGGGTCGTTCCCGTTCACCGCCGCCTTGAGGAGCGGCGAGTTCACGACCGCCTTCCCGAGCCCGCGCGCCTCGTCGAACGTCCGCCCGCCCGAGACCGCCACCCGCACGACGTGGTGGACGCCCTCGCCGTTGCGGACGACGTCCTCCGCGAGATCCGCGCAGACGCGCGCGAGCGCCGCGCCGAACGCGCCGGCGGGCGGCGGCGGGCGGCGCCGGGACGAGACGAGCGCGACGGTGTCCGAGGTGCTCGTGTCGGAGTCGACCGAGATGCAGTTGAAGCTCGCCTCGACCGCCTCGTCGAGCGCCGCCCGGAGCGCGGCCCGCGGCACGTCGACGTCGGTGAGCAGGTAGACGAGCATGGTGGCGAGGTTCGGCTCGATCATGCCCGCGCCCTTCGCGATCCCGACGACGCTCCCCTCCCCCACCGCGGCCCGCCGGATCTTCGGGTAGAGGTCGGTGGTCATGATCGCCTCGGCGGCGGGCAGCGCCGAGCCGCCGGCGAGCGCCGCGCCCGCCGCGGGGAGCGCGGCGAGCATCGCGTCGACCGGCAGCCGCCAGCCGATGACGCCCGTGGACGACGGGAGCACCTCCCGTGGCGCGCAGCCGGTGAGCCGCGCCGCCTCGGCGCAGACCCGCTCCGCCGCGTCCACCCCGCCGGGCGCGCAGACGTTCGCGATCTTGTTGTTCACCACGATGGCGCCGAGCGCCGGCCCCTCGAGGCGGCGGCGGCCGACGACGACCGGCGCGCCGGGGAACGCGTTCCGCGTGAACTTCACCGCGAACGCGGGCGTGGGGCGGTCGAGCGCGACGAGGGTCACGCGCATGCGCGCCGGCTTCGGGACCTCGACCGGGACGAACTCGAACGCGGCGGTGCCGACCCGGAAACCCTCCGGCAGCGCCGCCTGGGACTCGAGCCAGGCGCGGTGCGCGGCGCGGCTCGCGAACTCGAGGGAGGTGCTCGACATGGCGCGTCTCTCTTACCACGCGCGCCCCGCGCCCACCCGGGGACGTTGCCGGCGCGGCGCCCGGCGGGCCATGCTCGGCCCATGCCCCGCCCCGAAGCGGCCGTGTTCGACGTCATCGAGACGATCTTCCCGCTCGAGCCGCTCCGGCCGAGGCTCGCCGCCCTCGACCTCGGGGGCGAGCTCGACCTGTTCTTCACCCGGATCCTGCGCGACGCCTTCGCGCTCGACGCGACCGGCACGTTCAAGCCCTTCCGCGAGATCGCCGCCGGCGCGCTCGAGGTCCTCGCCGCGCAGCGCGGGCTCGACCACCCGGACCGCGCCGCCGTGGACGCCGTGCTCGACGGGTTCGCCACGCTCGATCCGGCGCCGGACGTGCGCCCCGCCATGGAGCGGCTCCGCGACGCGGGGGTCACCGTGGCGACGCTCTCGAACGGCGGCGCCGAGGCGACGCGCGCGATGCTCGCCCGCGCGGGGCTCCTCCCGCTCGTCTCGCGCGTCATGGGGGTCGACGAGATCCGCCGGTACAAGCCGGGGAAGGACGTCTACCTGCACGCCGCGAGGACGCTCGGCCTCCCGCCCGGGAGGCTGGCGATGATCGCGGTGCACGCCTGGGACCTGGAGGGCGCGCGCCGCGCGGGGCTCGCGACCGGGTGGTGCGCGCGCCTCGAGAAGCGCTGGCACCCGGCGATGCAGCCGCCCGACGTCTCCGGGCCGGACCTCGTCGCCGTGGCCGAGGGGCTGCTCGCCCTCTAGCGCCCCCCCGCGTCAGCCGAGCTCGCGCGCGGCCGCGAGCACCTCGTCCACGACCGCGTCCACGTCCGCGCCGGTGGTGCGGTGGTTCGTGAAGCACGCGCGCAGCGCGAACGCGCCGCGGACCGTCGCGTTCGAGAGGTACACGCGGCCGCGCCGGTTCACGGCGGCGAGCAGCGCCTGGTTCCGCGCGTCGGCGGTCGCCGGGGCGCGGTGCCGGAAGCAGACGGCGCTCAGCTCGACCGGGGCGAGGAGCTCGAGGGCGGGCTCGCGCGCGATGCGGTCCGCGAGCGCGCGCGCGTGGGCGAGGTCGCGCCCGATCGCCTCCCGGAAGGCGGCGAGGCCGTGGTACTGGATCGACGTCCAGAGCCGCAGCGCGCGGAAGCGGCGCGAGAGCTCGAGCGACTCCTCGAAGAAGACGAAGCCCTCCACCGGATCCTCGGAGAAGGACCGCGTGTAGTCGCCCGTATGGGAGAAGGCGCGGCGCGCGGCGGCGGGATCGCGGAACAGCAGGCAGCCGCAGTCGACCGCCTGGTACAGCCACTTGTGCGGATCGAGGGAGAGCGAGTCGGCGCGCGCGAGCGGGCCGAGGCGCTCGGGCGCGGCCATGGCGGCGAGCGCGCCGTAGGCGCCGTCGACGTGGAGCCAGAGCCGCTCGCGCCCGGCGACGTCGGCGATCCGCGCGACGGGGTCGACCGCGCCCGTGGCGACGGTCCCGGCGGACGCGACGACGGCGAGCGGCGCGAGGCCCGCCGCCCGGTCGCGCGCGATCGCGTCCTCCAGGAGATCGACCCGCATCCGGAAGTCCGCGTCGGTCGGGACGAGCCGCAGGCTCCGCCGGCCCAGCCCGAGGAGCGCCACAGCCTTCCCGATCGACATGTGCGCCTGCTCGGACGCGTACACGACGCCGTGCGCGCCGCCCGCCTCGTTCGCCGGCGCGAGCGCCTCGCGCGCCATCGCGAGCCCCATGAGGTTCGCGGACGATCCGCCTCCCGTGAGGCTGCCGCCGAACCCGCGGCACCCGATCGCCTCGGCGATCCAGCGCACCACCGTGCGCTCGAGCGTGACGCCGGACGGCGACGAGCGCCAGCCGGTGAGGTTCTGGTTCAGGACGCTCGCGAGCAGATCGGCGGCCGCGCCCGCGGGCTCGCCCGAGCCCATGACGTACCCGAGGAACCGGCCGTTCTGCGCGCGCGCGCCGTCCAGCACCGGCCGCAGGAGCGCGACGAGGTCCTCCCCCCGCCCGCGCTCCGGCGGGTCCCCGTCGAGGAGCTCGACGAGGCGGGCGCCGGTGACGCGCGGCTGGATCGCGGCCCCGTCGAGGCGGCGCAGGTGGTCGGCGGCGAGCTCGGCGAACCGCGCGGACAGCCGCAGGAACGCCTCGGGCGAGAGATCGAGGGGCATCCCGCGAGTCTAGCCCCGACGCCGGCGACCCCGGGCGCCCGCGCCGGGCCGTGCGCCCTGTCGCCGTATCGCGGGACCGACCCGGGCGGCGCGGGCCCGCGGCGCGGTGCTACGATGGGCGCGCGTGTCGACCGTGAACCCGCTCGCGCGGGAGATCAGCGCGAAGATCGTCTACTACGGCCCCGGCCTGTCCGGGAAGACCACGACCCTCCAGCAGATCCACGCGAAGGTCCGGCCGGACGCGCGCGGCGAGCTCATCAGCCTCTCGACCGAGGGCGACCGGACGCTCTTCTTCGACTTCCTGCCGGTGCGCGTGGAGCAGGTCCACGGGCTCACGCTCCGGCTCCAGCTCTACACCGTGCCGGGCCAGGTGTTCTACGACGCGACCCGCAAGCTCGTGCTGAACGGGGCCGACGGCGTCGTGTTCGTGGCGGACTCGCAGCGGCCCGCGCTCGACTCGAACGCGGAGTCGATCTCGAACCTCGAGACCAACCTCGCCGAGCTCGGCATCGACCTGCGGGCGTTCCCGCACGTGATCCAGTGGAACAAGCGCGACCTCCCGAACGCGATGTCGGCCGAGGAGCTGCGCCGCGAGCTCAACCGCCACGGCGCCCCCGAGTTCCCGACGGTGGCGAGCCGCGGCGACGGCGTGCTCGCGGCGCTGAAGGAGATCACGAGGCTCGTCGTGAAGGACCTGCGCGCGCGCCAGCCGGAGCGGCAGCCGGGCATGGTCCTCTCCGGCGGCGAGTCCGAGCTCGCGGCGCAGATCACGGCGGCCGCGAACGCCGGCGCGGCGAGCGCGGGGCGGCGGACCCGGGACCGCGGCGAGCTCGTGGGCGTCTCGTTCGCGCGGCTCGTCCCCGGGAGCGCCGGCGCCGCGATCGCCCGGACCGAGCACGCGATCGGCGAGCGGACCTTCGGCGTCGCGGTCCGCGCGGCCGCTCAGGCGATCGCGGATCTCCTCGACGGGCTCGCGGTCGACGAGACCCGACCCGCCGCGCGCGCCGCGCTGCTCGGCCTCGACGGCCGCGAGTTCCTTCGCCTCGGCCGCGCCGCGCAGAAGCCGGACGCGATGGTCACCGAGCAGGACGCGCTCTTCGCCCTGTACGTGCTCGTCGCGGCGTCGGTCAAGGCCGAGCGGATCTGAGGGGGCGCTCAGCGGCGACCGCGGGAGCGCGCCGCGTGCACGCCCGCGCGGGTCGCCTTCGCCCGGGGCGACCGCGATCCCGGCGCCCGCGCGAAGGACGCGATCCGCGGCCGCGGCCCCCTGCGGAGGAGGGCGCCGACGAGCGCGTCGCCGACGCGGTCGTGGCCGGGGGGGATCCCGAGGCGCCCGTCGTCCGGACGGCCCCCGGCGACGAGCGCGACCTCGGCGCCGATGACGTCGAGCGCCTCCGGCGTCGCCGGGACGAGCGGCGTCCCGCGGTCGGCGCGCGGGGGACGGCGCGGGGGCGGCAGGCTCCGCAGGAAGACGAGCAGCACCCAGCTCGCGCCCGGGGAGATGCCGAGCGCGGCGGCGAGCGGGCCGCGGGCGCACGCGCGCGCGAGCGCGTAGGCGAGGTGGACGTGGTCCGCGTGCCGCGCGAGCGCGTACCGTCCGACCGCGAGGACGCGCGGCGGCGTCCCGCGCCCGTCGGCCTGGGCCGCGCGGACGTCCTCGGTCAGCCGCGCCGGGACGACCGCGATCCGGTCCACGCGCGCGAGGAACCGCTGGCGGCGCCGCGCGTCGGGCAGGCGGCGCCGCCGCACGGCGAGCCGCCGGAGGAGGCGCCTCCCCTCCGGGGCGAGCACGACGAAGAAGCGGTCCAGATCGCCCGCCCCGCTCGCGTCGGGCGCGTCGCGGCGCGTCACCGCGAGGAAGGAGACCGCGCCCTGCTCGAGGATCTCCACCACGCCGGTACGTTGCACCCGGCCGGCGCTCGCGGCGACGCACGCGAGGGGGTCCCGGGCCGCTCCCCGCGGCCGCTTCCGGGCCCGACGGGTCATCCCGCCCGGGCCGTCCGGCCCTTCGTCAGCCGCGCGGCTCGAAGCGCGCGAGGCCGAGCCGCAGGAGCTTCCGGAGCGACTTCAGCGTCTCCACCTCGCGGAGCGGCGACGCGAGCGCGATGCTCGCGACGTCCCACCGGCCGTTCACGCGATCGGCGACCTCCCGGTCCGCCGCGGAGAGGCGGCGCCCCGCGGCGGTGTCGAGCGAGGCCGGGCCGAAGGTGAGCGCCGGGACCGCCACGGGCGAGAGCTCCTCGTAGAGCGCGGCGAGCTGGTCGCGCTCCGCCTCGCGCAGGAGCGCGCGGACGCGGCGGTCCGAGGGATCGGCGGCGAGGAGCGTCTTGAACACGATCGCCGCCTCGTCGAACTGCCGGTGCGCGACGAGCGCCTGCGCCTGCGAGACGAGCCGCGCGATGGGATCCGGATGCGCGGCGACGCCCTCCACCTCGGCGAGGCCGAGCTCCCGGAGCGCCTCGACCCGCCGGAGGAGCGCGGGGCGCGACACGCCGAGCGCGAGCCGCGCCTCGCCGATCGAGACGCCGCGCCGTGCGGCGTCGAGCAGCGCGCGCTGCCCGGCGGTGCCTCCCGGCCCGGGCCCGCCGGCGCGGAGGAGCGCGCCGTCCGACGGGTAGCGGCGGTCGAGGCCCGGCCACTCGTCGAGCCGGCGGAGCCCCTCGATCGTCATGTGGCCGAGCCCGAGGTCGAGCCGCACGCCGTCCTCGAACCCCGAGACCTCGTCGACGAACGTGAAGCGCCCCTGCGCCGGCGAGAGGAACAGGTCCACGAGCCGGTCCGCGCACGACTCCGGCGCGAGCGCGTCCGGCGGCTCCGGAGGGCGCCAGCGGGCGAGCGTGCCGAGGCCCGCGGGCTCGGCGGCCGGCCGCGCGGCGGCGCGGATGCGCCGGTCGCGGACCTCGAACCAGAACGGCACGCCCTCGCCCGCGTCGACCTCGACGACGCCGGTCCGGCGGCTCTGGTCGAGCCACTGGAGGAGGTCCGGGAGCGGGAGCGTGGCGAGGTCGCCCTGCAGCACCCGCCGATTGTGGCGCGACCGGCCGGGCGAGCGCCAGCGCCCTCGCCGCGGGAGCCCCCGCGCGGCGGCTTGGCGGCCGCCCGGCGCCGGGCCACCTTTTCGTGCGCCGACGGCGACGCGCCGGCGAGGGGGAGGTCCCGATGAAGACGCTCGCTCGGTTCGCCGCCGCGGCCGCCGCGGCGGCGGCGCTCGCCTGCGGCGGCGGCACGCGGAAGGAGGAGCCGGCGGCGCGCGTCGTGGAGCCGCCCGTCGTCCAGGGCGCGTTCCGGTTCTACGCGGTCGACCAGGGGCTCCCCCCCGACGTGCGGGACGTCTCCGCCGACGAGGCGGGGAACGTCTACGTGGCCGCCGTCGAGGCGGTCCTCGCGAAGCGGCGCGACGACCGGGACTTCCTGCGCTTCGACCCGGCGGCGGCCGGGATCACGAGGAACTGCGACGCGGCGAGGAGCGTCCCGTGCCCGCTCGTCTCGATCGCGGGCGCCGCGCCCGGGGTCGCCATCGTCGGCCTGCAGGGGATCGGCACGGACGGCGACGCGGATCCGAGCTGGGAGCTCGACTCGGGCGGCGCCGACGTGCTCGCGTTCGACGGGAAGACGCTCGCGCGCACGCGCCACGTCGAGATCGCCGGCGCGCCGCACCAGATGTGCATGGACCACTCCGCGCCGCCCTGCTCGGCGGGCGACGCGACCTACCTGTACGGCCGCCGCAAGGTCCGCCAGGTGCTCCGGATGGCGGTGAACCACGCGAGGGGGACGCTCCAGTACGGCGACGTCTGGTTCGCCGGGACGCACGGGACGTTCTCGCTGCTCGTCGCGAACGCCGCCCAGCGCGGCTGGACCGACCTCACCGCGCAGTTCCCGGGGAGCGAGGACCGCCAGTTCGTGTGGGAGCACGACCACCCGGCGATGTACGAGCCCGCCACCATCGGCGGCGTGAAGCAGTGGGCCTACCTCACGGGCCAGAGCACCGCCATCGCGATCGACCCGACGACGGGCGACCCGTGGGCGTCGAACCAGACGCGCACGGCGCGCAAGATCGGCTACGGCGCGGTGCCGGACGGCTGGGACGCGCCGATGTGGCCGCCGTACGACGCGGCCGACGACCGGCGCTCCTGGCTCGACGTGTGGCCGGACCCCATCACCGCGAACGTCTCGGACTACGACGCGCTCGATCCCGCCTACGCGGACTACGTCTCGTCGCTCTCCTTCTGCGACGACGGGACGCTCTGGATCGCGTCGCTCCTCCACGGGCTGGCGCGCCGCGCGCCCGACGGGACGCTGTCGTACGTGAGCCTGCCGCCGGGGCTCGGGAACGACGCGTCGGCGGTCGCCTGCGATCCGTCGGACGGCTCGGTGTGGGTGGGGTTCGGCTGGGGCGGGTTCGGCCGGCTGCGCCCGGACGGCTCGTGGTGGCTTCCCGACGCGAGGACGCCGGCCTTCGCGCTCCAGGGGCCGGTCGGGAACATCCAGATCGACCGCTGGGCGTCGCCGCGGATCGTCTACGTCGCGCACGTCGCGTCGCGGCTCGGCCCGGGCGGGCTCACCGTGTACCAGGGCGACTAGCGCCCCGGTCCCGACGCACCCGTGCACGTGAACGAGCCCGCGCCCGGGCCCGGCTCCTCCTCGGGCGCGGGCCCGGGCTCGGGCGCGTTCACGGGGTGGTCAGGTGGACGTGTAGTCCCGCTCGATCACCTCGCCCGGCCGGGGATCGGCGACGAGGAGCCCGAGCGCGTCCATGAGGATCCACTTCTGCAGCGCCGCGTCCCCGGGCCGCCCCAGCGAGTGGCCCGCCACGAACCCCCGCGGCGACAGCGCCCGCGGCGGCCGGGCCTGGCGCGTCTCCTCCGGCTCGACCGTGATCACCACCGTCGGGATCCCGACCATCTCGATCGAGCGCTGCACGGTGACCACCGTGCGGTGGCAGAGGCGTCAGCCGCCGGTGAGGAGCACGGCGCCCGGGCGCTCGCGGTCCACCTCCCGCACGAGCGCGGGGATGGTCTTCTCGCGCAGCTCCCGGAGCGCCTGGCTGTAGCCGAGCGAGAAGTGACGGGCCGTGAGCCCGCCGATCCGCCCCTCGGCGGCGAGCTCGCGCAGCCGGTCGATGGGGAAGACGCAGTTCAGGTCGCGGTCCACGCAGGCGTGGTCGTAGTGCGCGTCGTCGTAGCGGAGGTCCCTCGCCTCCGCCTCGCCGGGGATCGCGCGCCAGCTCGTGTCGCCCTCGGTGTCGAACGGCGGGGCGTCCTTGGTCCGGACGGCCGCCGTCGACACGAGGCAGATCGAGAGGTCCTCGAGCTTCCCCTGGAACGGCGTGAAGGGCACGCAGTACCGGGAGAGCTCGAGCGGCCTGGGATCGCCTGCCTGCGCCATGCGACGGCTACTTCAGCCTGTCGAGCGCCGCCATGATCTTGTCGGTCGGCGGCTGCTCGGCGATGTCGTGGACGTCGACGTAGGCGACCTTCCCCTTCTTGTCGATCACGAAGATGGCGCGCTCGCAGATGCCGCTCTCGCCCCGGAGCACCCCGTAGAGGGCCGCGACGTAACCGTGCGGCCAGTGATCCGAGAGGAGCGGGTACGAGAGCCCGCCCATCGACTTCGCCCACGCCTCGTTCGTCGGGACCTGATCCGTGCTGATGCCCAGGACCTGGGCGTCGCGCCGCTCGAACTCGGAGAGATCCTCCTCGTACGAGGGCATCTGGACCGTTCAGACCGGCGTGTACGCGGCCGGGAAGAACGCGAGGACCACGTTCTTCTTGCCGCGGTAGTCGGACAGCCGGACGCTCTTCCGGGGCCCACCTTTACCTGCAGTGTCACCCGTGGCGGGGAGCTCGAAGTCCGGGGCCTCGTCCCCGACCTCCACCCGCCACACGGGTTTGCGGTTCGCAGCCATTCCGCCTCCTTGCATCCCAGGGACCCCCGGACCTTAAGCACCCCATCACTGAGGGTCGAGTTCGCCTGGGGGACAGCCCGAAAGGGACGCTGTCGCTCGGCGCGACGTTTGCTATCCGTTTCGCATGGATCTGCTGACGAGATTCGCCGGCAACGTTCGTCGCCTGCGCTCCAAGAAGAAGCTGTCGCAGAAGGCGCTGGCCGACAAGGTCGGGATCTCCGTCTCCTACGTGTCGATGCTCGAGCGCGGGCAGCGCTCGCCGCCGCTCGAGACCATCGAGAAGATGGCCAAGGCGCTCGGCGTGCCCCCTGCGAACCTCCTCGGCAGGTAGGGCGGAGCTCACCTCCCCAGCGTCGGCTCGCCGGGCCGCCACTCCGCCGGGCTCGGCGCGCCCGCGCGGAGCGCCTCGATCACGCGCAGCGTCTCCGAGATCGACCGGCCGACGTCGAGATCGTAGAACGCCGAGTGACGGACGACGCCCTCCGGGTCGACGACGAACGTCGCGCGCGCGGCGACCCCCTCCCGCTCGAGGAGCGCGCCCCAGGCGCGCGCGTTCTCCCGGGACGGGTCCGCGGCGAGCGGCACCGCGACGGGCCCCAGCACCTCCGCGATCCAGCGCCGGTGCGTGTCGAGGTCGTCCACCGAGACGGCGACCGCGGCGGCGCCGAGGTCGGCGAACTCGCGGGCGCGCTTCGACAGCTCCCGGATCTCCGTCGGGCAGACCCGGGTGAAGTCGCGCGGGTAGAACGCGAGGACGAGGTAGCGGCCGCGGAAGTCCTCGAGGGCGAGCTCGCGGGCCTCGCCGCCCGGCAGGATCGCCCGCGCGCGGAAGGGGGGCGCCGGCTCGAGGAGGGTCGCCATGGTGCGCACGCATAGCGCGCCGGGCGCCTCCCCGCCCGTGGAATCGCCGGACGGGCGCGCGCGTTCCAGGTTGGGTCACGGCGGAGCACGGATGGAGCGCGTTCACACGGGGTTCGGTCGCAGGCGGTTCCTGAGGGGCGCGGCGCTCGCCGGCGCGGCGGGAGCGACCGGCGCGGCCGGCCTCCTCCCCGCCGCGGCGGCGGCGCGGGGGCACGCGCCGGAGGCGGAGCGGGTCACCTTCGCGGTCCCCGGCCTCGACCCCGCGCACGAAGGCCTCAGGGTCGCCCAGCTTTCCGATCTGCACGTCGGGCCCCGCGCCGTCCCCGCGGTGGTCCGGTCGGCCATCGACCAGGCGAACGCGTTCGAGCCGGACCTCGTCGTCCTGACGGGCGACTTCCTGTCGCGCCGGAGGAGCGACGTCGGCGCCGTGCGCGAGCTGCTCGGCGGCCTGCGCGGCCCCGTCCTCGCCGTCCTCGGCAACCACGACGTCTGGATCGACCCGCGCGGCGCCGCCGCGGCGCTCCGCGAGCACGGCTACGAGGTCCTCGAGAACGCCTGGACCGCGCTCCGGCTGCGCGGCGCCGCGTTCCCGGTGATCGGCGTCGGCGATCACCTGACCTTGCGCGACGACGTCGCGACGGCCGTCCGCGGGCTGCCGTCGCGAGGCCCGGCGCCGCTCGTCCTCGCGCACGGCCCGCGCACGGCGGAGAAGCTCGGCCGGCTGGGCCGCCCCGCCCTCTGCCTCTCCGGCCACACCCACGGCGGGCAGATCAGCCTGCCCATCGTCACCCCGCTCCTGCTCGCCTCGATGCGCGAGCCGTACATCCGCGGCCACTACACGGTCGGCGACGTGCACCTCTACGTGAACCGCGGCATCGGGAACTCCGGGCTGAACGTGCGCGTCAACTCGCCCCCCGAGGTGACGCTCGCGACGCTCCGGCGCGTCGAGCCGGCCTGACCGGCCCCCTCTCGACAGCGCGCCCGGGGCCGTGTTTTCCTCGGTCGGCGGCGGGGACGTGAAGACCTACCTCATCTCCTGGCTGAAGAAGACCCATGCCGGCCAGCGGCTCGACGAGTTCGAGCGGCTGCGTCCCGGCCCGTGGCTCGTGTGGGAGGCGGGCCCCTGGCGCCCTCCGACGGCGCGGCGCGACACCCTCGCCGCCGGGCCGGAGACCCGCCTGCTCGCCTCCGGGGAGTCGCTCGCGATCCGTCTCGCGGCGAAGGACGGCGGCGCAGAGGTCCGGCTCGGGCGCGACGCCGACAACGACCTCGTCATCGACGACGCGACGCTCTCGCGGGTCCACCTGGTGCTGCGGAGGGACGCGAGGGGCGAGTGGAGCGCGCAGGACGCCGGCTCCCGCAACGGCACGAAGGTGGACGGCGCGCCGGCGAAGCTGGCGCTGCCGCTGCGGCAGGGATCGGTGCTCGAGGCCGGCGCCGTGCGCCTCACGTTCTACGGCGCGGCGGGGCTGTTCGCGCGGCTGAGGTCGACGCCTGCGTAGCGGCCCCGGGGCTCACCAGACCTCGCACCGATCCGGCGCCGGCCGCACCATCCTGCTCCCCTCCGCGCACCGGAACGCCTTCGCGAACTCCGGGAGGTTCGAGAGGGGCCCGTCGACCCGCTGCTTCGCCGGCGCGTGCGGGTCGGTGACCGCCCGCAGCCGGAGGTTCTCGTCGCGGTACCTCGCGCACCACGACTGCGCGTAGCCGAGGAAGAACTGCTGCTCGGCGTCGAAGCCGTCGACCGCGGCCGGCGGCGGCTGGCCCTGGAGCGCCGCGCGCATCGCGGCGTGCGCGAGCTTCAGCCCCCCCAGGTCCGCGATGTTCTCGCCGAGCGTGAGCTTGCCGTTGAGGTGCACGCCGGGCAGCGACTCGTACCCCGCGAACTGCGTCGCGACGCAGGCCGCCCGCCGGTCGAACTCCTTCGCGACCTCGGGGGTCCACCAGTCGGTGAGGTTCCCCTTCGCGTCGTACTTCCGCCCCTGGTCGTCGAACCCGTGCGTCAGCTCGTGCCCGACCACCATGCCGATGGCACCGTAGTTCACGGTCTCCGGCGCCGCCTTGTTGAAGAAGGGCGGCTGGAGGATGCCCGCGGGGAAGACGATCTCGTTCATGGACGGGTCGTAGTAGGCGTTCACCGTCGGCGGCGTCATGAGCCACTCGGTCCGGTCCAGCGGCTTGCCGACCTTGTCGAGCTGGCGGTTCGTCTCGAACCGGTTCGCGGCGACGAGGTTCCGGAAGTACGACTCCCGCCCGACCTTCATGGACGAGTAGTCGCGCCAGACGTCCGGGTACCCGACCTTGTGCACGAGCGCGGCGATCTTCTCCCGCGCCCTCGCCTTCGTCGGCTCGTCCATCCACGGGAGCCGGTCCACGTCCCGCCCCATCGCCTTCGAGATCTCGGACACGAGCCGCGTCGTCCGGTCCTTGCCGTCCGGGCCGAACCAGCGGCGGACGTACGCCTGCCCGAGCGCGAACCCGAGCGCCTCGTCCGTCACGCGGATGCAGTGCTTCCAGCGCGGCTGGAGCTCCTTCGCGCCGGTGAAGGACCGGGACGTGAACCGGAAGCGCTCGTCGACGAACGCCTTCGGCACGGCGCGCGCGTCGGCCATCTCGTCGAGGAGGTGCCAGCGCAGGTACGCCTTCCACGCGTCGAGCCGGCCCGCCTGGAAGAGCTGGCCCACCCGCTCGACGAACCTCGGGGTCGTGACGTTCACCGCGGCGAGGCCGGGGTGCCCCACGCCCTCGAAGAAGCGGTCCCAGGGGACCGCCGGGGCGAGCTTCGCGAGCCCGGCGCGATCGACGCGGTTGTAGACGCGCTCCGGATCGCGCTCCTCGGTCCTCGTCCAGTGCGTCTCCGCGAGGGCGCGCTCCATCGACTCGATCTCGGACGCGTCGGCCTCGACGCGGGCGGGCGGCTCCCCGGCGAGCGCGAGCATGCGCCGGAGGTGAACGGAGAAGTCCTTGCGGATCTCCGGGTTCTTCCCCTCGTCGGACAGGTAGTAGTCGCGGTCCGGGAGCGAGAGGCCGCCCTGGGCGATCGTCAGGACGACCTGCGTCGCGTCCTTCGCGTCCTGCTCCGCCGCCATCGGGAAGGGCGCCTCCATCCCGGAGACGTGGAGCCGCGCGAGCTCGTCGACGAGCCCCTGCCGGTCGGCGATCGCGTCGATGCGCGCCCACTCGGACCGGAGATCCTCGAGGCCGCGCGCCTCGACGCCCGCCTCGTCCATGCACGTCGCCCAGAACGCGCCGACCTTCTCCGGGAACCGGTCGGCCGGATCGAGGTGTCCGGCGGCGTCCGCGTCGAGGATGGCCCGCAGCTCGTGCAGGTTGCGCTCCTCGATCGAGGTGAAGCCGCGCTGCCACACCGCGCGGTCGGGCGGGATCTCGGTCCGGGCGATCCAGCCGCCGCAGGCGAACTGGTAGAAGTCGTCGCAGGGCGAGGTGGTGCGGTCGAGGGCGGTCGGGTCGATGGGCGGCAGCGGCGGCGCCGCCGGGGGCGCGGACCGGGGCGGCGCCCGGGTGCAGGCGGAGAGGGCTGCGGCGAGCAGAGCGGCGGCGAGGGCGGGGTGACGCACGCGCGATCCTCCTGGGGCGGACGGGCCTTCCGACCGCGCAATATGTCGCCGGACACCGGGGCGCTCAAGCGGAACCGCGCGGTCCTCACCGGCCGCGCAGCGCCGCGCGCAGGGCGAGCCGCGCCTCGCGCCGGGTGCGCGCGTCCCGCTCGCGCCGGCGCTCCTCGTCGGTCGCGGGCGCGAGCGGCGGCACCGGCGTCGGTCTCCCCTCCCGGTCGAGCGCGACGAACGTCAGGAAGGCGTCGCAGCACTTCCGGCGCGCCCCCGTCCTGGGATCCTCCGTGAGGACCTCCACGCCGACCTCCATCGAGGTGGTGAAGGCGGCCGTCACCTGGGCGTGCAGCATGGCGATGTGCCCGATCCGGACGGGCGCCAGGAAGGTCAGCTGGTCGATGGACGCGGTGGCGACCGGCAGGCGCGCGTGCCGCATGGCCGCCATCCCGGCGGCGAGGTCGGTCCACTCCATGATCTTGCCGCCGAACGCGGAGCCGAGGACGTTGGCGTCGCCCGGCATTACGAGATGGGTCACCTCGACGCGCGACTCGGAGGCCGGCTTTCCGGGCGTCATGCCGGGGTGGTACGTAACCCGCCATGCCGCTCGAAGTCACGCTCATCGACTGGGCCCGCGACCCGCTGCAGAAGCTCTACGGCGCGTACCGGACCTGCTACACGCCGAAGACCCCCGGCGAGGTCTGGGGCGAGATCCGCGAGGGCACGATCTCCGCCGAGAAGATCCGCGAGTTCGTCCAGGAGCGGCTCAAGACCGGCCACGCCTCGCCGCTCGAGCAGGTGGTGTTCTGGTTCGGGATCTCCGGCGTCTCGCGCGCGCTCAGCCACCAGTTCGTGCGCCACCGGATCGGCATCAGCTTCGAGCAGCAGTCGCAGCGCTACGTCCGGTACAAGGAGGAGCGGCTCGAGTACGTGATGCCGAAGACCTGGGAGAAGGTCCACGGCATGGCGGACGAGTACGACCGGCTCATGCGCGAGATCACCCGCGTCTACGAGCTCGCGCTCGCGAAGGGGATCCCGGCCGAGGACGCGCGCTTCGTCCTGCCGAACGCGACGCCCACGAACTTCCAGGTGATGGTGAACTTCGCCGAGCTCCTGCACATCGCCGACCTGCGGCTGTGCTGGCGCGCGCAGTGGGAGATCCGGCACATGGTCGCGCTCATGCGGCGCGAGGTCATGAAGGCCGCCCCCGAGCTCGGCGGCCACCTCCAGCCGAAGTGCGGCGACAGGCGGATGGGCTACTGCGACGAGCCCATGAAGGAGTGGGAGCGCTGCCCGCTCGGCAAGGTCCGCCCGCACAAGGAGCAGCTCCTCGACGTGTTCCGGCAGTACCGGGCCGGGAACCTCGTGCCGCTGCGCGAGGAGGACCTGCGGGCCGTGGAGGACGCGGGGCAGGAGTGAGCCCCTCCCGGCACGCGGCCCAGGGTCGCAGGCCGTGGGGACCGGGCGGCGCGCTTCGCGGCGCGAAGAGGCGCCGGGTCCGGAGACGGGACCGCCCGCCCCATGCCGGTCGCGCCGCCGGCCCGCCGCCGGCCTAGAATCGGGCCCCGATCGGGAGCCCTCATGACACGCACGGTGAACGCCATCGCCGCGGCAGCGGCCCTCGTCCTCGCCTCTCCCGCCGCCGCCCAGGTCCGCAACGCCATCGAGCGCGCGCAGGGCGTCCCCTCCGGGCTCGCCCTGCCGGTCCAGGGCGTGGCCGCCGCGGAGGAGCCGATGGCGATCGGCACGACGCCCGCCGCGGTCGGGTTCGTGGGCGGCCCCGGCCTCGCGTGGTTCCGCGAGGGCAACCTCACCCCGGACGAGCGGGCGGACGGCCTGTACCTCGCGGCGCCGCTCGGGCCGCTCGGCGCCGGCTACTCCGTGGAGTGGGTGCGGCCGGGGGCGGCGGCGCGCTACCGGCGGAGCACGCTCGCGCTGGCGCTCGGCGACGGCCGCGCGTTCTCGTTCGGCGTGGGCTGGAGCTGGCTCCGCTCGTCGGACGCCGCCGTGGACGGGCTCCGGGGCTGGGATCTCGGGCTCACCCTGCGGCCGGCCCGCTGGCTCTCCATCGGCGCGGCGTCGCTCGGGCGCGACGCGCGCCTCGGCGGCGTCGACGTGCCGGTGCAGTACGATCTCGGGGTCGCCACCCGCCTCTGGGACGACGCCTTCACGCTCTCCGCGGATCTCCTCGCGGACGATCGCGCCCGCGACGACTTCCACCCGACCCACCTGACCGTGGGCGCCGGGGTCGAGCTCCGCCTCGGGATCGCGCTCGCGCTGCAGCTCGCCTTCCCGCTGCGGAGCGATCCCGCCCTCGGCCGAGATCCCTCCGTGCTCCTCTCGGTCGCGTGGAACGGCGCGCACGTCGGGCTCGTCGGCGGCGGGACGGTGCTCGCCGGCCGCAACGGCGGCCTCGGCGGCGTGCGGGTCTCGCGCGAGCGCTACCGCTCGCGCGGCGGCGGCGACGGCATGCCGAACGTCGACGTCGGCGACGCGCTCGAGCCGGAGAAGTTCCTCGTCTTCACGGTCGGCGATCGCGATCCCTACGGCCTCCTCCTCCGGCGGCTGGCCGCGGCGCGGGACGATCGCGACGTGGCGGCCGTGGGGCTCCGCATCGACGACCTGCCGCTCGGCGCGGGCCGCGTCGAGGAGCTCCGGGCGGCGATCGCGTCGATCCGGGAGCGGAAGCCGGTGTTCGCCTACGTGACCGGCGGCGGCACGCGCGAGTACTGGCTCGCGACGGCGGCGAGCGCCGTCGCGGTCCCGCCCGGCGGCGCCCTCGACGTCTCCGGCCTCTCCTCCTCGAACCTGTACGTGAAGGACACGCTCGCGCGCGCCGGCATCGCCTTCGACGTCATCGCCCGCGGCGCGTACAAGAGCGCGCCCGAGCCGCTCGTCCGCACCGGCCCGTCCCCCGAGTCGCGCGAGGTGACGAACGCGGTCCTCGACGACACGTTCGCGCGCCTCGTGGCGGACGTCGCGGCCGCGCGGCGGCTCGCGCCCGAGAAGGTGAAGGCGCTCGTGGACGTGGGGCTCCTCGGCGCCGAGGAGGCGAAGGCGGAGGGGCTCGTCGACGCCGTCCTCTGGCCGGACGAGCTCGAGGGGTGGGCGGGCCGGCTCGTCGGCCGGCGCGTCCGCCTCGGCGGCCCGTACCGGCCCGAGCCGGAGCGCCGCGCGCAGCGCTGGGGCCGCCCGGACGTCGTGGAGGTGGTGCAGGTCGAGGGGACGATCGTGTCCGGCAAGGGCCGCGCCGGGCCGGCCGGGTCCGGCACCCTCGCGGGCGCCGAGCGCGTCGCCCGCCAGCTCCGGCGCGCGGCGGCGGACCGGCAGGTGAAGGCGATCGTGCTGCGGGTCGACTCGCCCGGCGGCGACGGGTTCGCCTCCGACCTCATCTGGCGCGAGGTCGTCCGCGCGCGGGGACGCAAGCCCGTCATCGCGTCGATGGGCGACGTCGCGGCGAGCGGCGGGTACCTCGCGGCGGTCGGCGCCGACGTCATCGTCGCGGAGCCGTCGACGATCACGGGGTCGATCGGCGTGTTCGCGCTGAAGCCGGATCTCTCGGGGCTCCTCGCGAAGCTGTCCGTCGCCCGCGCGGCCTCGTCCCGGGGCGAGAACGCGGAGTGGAGGTCGTTCGCGAAGCCCTGGACGCCGTCGGAGCGGCGCGCGCTCGAGCGGCAGATCGACGGCTTCTACCGGATGTTCGTCGACCGCGTCGCCGAGGGGCGCAAGCTCCCGCGCGGCGAGGCGGAGCGGCTCGCCGGCGGCCGGGTGTGGACCGGGAAGCAGGCGTTCGATCGGCGCCTCGTCGACCGGCTCGGCTCGGTCCAGGACGCGATCGCGCTCGCCCGCGAGCGCGCTCGCCTCGGCCCGGGCGCCTGGGTGGAGATCCGGCGCAGCGCGTCCGAGGGGGGCGGCCTCGGCGACGTCCTCGCCGAGGCGGCGGGGGACGTCGCCGCCGCGGGAGAGGCCCCGCTCGCGCGGGCCGTCGCCGCCCTCCCGGAGCTCCGGGTCCTCGCCCTCCTCGAGCAGCTCGGGCCGGTCGTGGCGCTCCCCGTCGAGTGGGTCGAACCCGCCGCCCCCTGAGGCCGGAAAGAGGCTCGCGCGGGCCGGATCTTTCTGGTATGGGGTGGATTGTCGTCCCGCCGAGAGCGACGTAGGTTTTGCGAGGCGGGGTGGCAAACCCCCGGTCGACCGGCTCCTGGCTCGTGACGAGACGCCGCGGAAGCGGTGCGCCAGTGACCGGGCCGGGGGACGCGTTCGCGGAACTCCGACAGCCACGCACCCGCGAACGCCGCCGTTCCATACCAGCGAAGGGCCCGGGTCGCAGGCGGCGAAGCCGCCCGCGGCCGGAGCAGACACCGCATGAGCGACAACGAGCAGACCCCGACTGCCGTCGTGACGGCGCCCCCGCAGCAGCAGCGCCAGGCCGGCGGACCGGACGAGGCCCCCGCCCAGGGAGGTCCGGCCGGGCAGCCGGCCCAGAGCGCTCGGCGGCGTCGCCGCCGGCGCGGCCGGCGCGGCCGCGGCCCGCAGGGCAACGGCCTCATGGGCCCGAACGGCGAGCTCGCGCCCGTCCCGGGCGCGAACGGCGCCCCGGTCGCGGTCCAGGCCCAGGGCGCGGCCGCCGCGCAGCCGCAGGCCGAGGTCACCGAGGAGGTGGAGGGCGTCCTCCAGTTCGAGGGGAAGGGCAGCGGCTGGCTGCGCGATCCCAGGCGCAGCTACCTGCCCCAGCCGTTCGACGTCGAGGTCCCGCGCTGGCTCGTCGAGCGGCTGCACCTGCAGCCCGGCCTGCTGGTGAAGGGCGTCGCGACGGTCCGCAACATGAAGCGGGTGCTCTCGCGGATCGACACGCTCGAGGGCACCGACCCGATGGCGGTCGCGCGCCGCACGCACTTCCAGAACCTCACGGCGACGGACCCGACGGAGAAGCTCGTCATCGAGACCCGGCCCGACGAGCTGATCGGGCGCGTGCTCGACGTCGTCTCGCCGATCGGCCTCGGCGCCCGCGGCCTCATCACGTCGCCGCCGAAGGCCGGCAAGACGATCATGCTGATGCGGATCGCCCAGGCGATCACGGCGAACCGGCCGGACGTGCACCTGACGGTGCTCCTCGTGGACGAGCGTCCCGAGGAGGTCACCGACATGAAGCGGAACATCAAGGGCGAGGTGGTGGGCTCGTCGAACGACCGGCCGACGGAGGAGCACATCCACGTCGCCGAGATGGTCCTCGAGCGCTCGAAGCGGCTCGTCGAGGCGGGGCGCGACGTCGTGATCCTGCTCGACTCGATCACGCGCCTGTCGCGCGCCTACAACAAGGAGGTCGAGTCCTCCGGGCGCACGCTCACCGGCGGCGTCGACTCCCGCGCCCTCGAGCGGCCGAAGCGCCTGTTCGGGTCCGCCCGCAAGGCGGAGGAGGGCGGCTCGCTCACGATCATCGCGACCGCGCTCATCGACACCGGGTCGCGCATGGACGAGGTGATCTTCGAGGAGTTCAAGGGCACCGGCAACATGGAGGTCGTGCTCTCGCGGCAGCTCGCGGAGCGCCGGATCTTCCCGGCCATCGACATCGGCGCCTCGGGCACCCGCAAGGAGGAGAAGCTCTTCTCGGCGAAGGAGATCGAGAAGGTGCGGCGGCTCCGCGGCGCGCTCGCGTCGCTCAAGCCGGTCGAGGCCATGGAGCGGCTCCTGAAGAAGCTCTCCGAGGTCGACACGAACGAGGAGTTCCTCGCGAGCTTCTGAGGATCCGGCTTCACGTCCCGTTCAGGTAGGTGCGTCACCCACGGCGAGTCCCTCGACCACGGGGAGGGCGCCGGGGGTGCGCACCCGGTGACGAGAGGCTATCATCGACGAGCCGATGGACCTGCGGCTGGCCCCTTCCGATCCCATGCAGCCCGCCGCGCCCCCCGCGGACCGGGTCGTCATCGTCGACGACGACGAGCTGATCCTGAAGGCGCTCGCCCGGATCCTCGAGTCCGCCGGGTTCGAGCCGCGCTGCTACCTCTCGCCGGAGGACGCGCTGCAGGCCGTCGAGCGCGACGCCCCGGTCGTCATCATCTCGGACTACATGATGCCGTCGATGGACGGCGTGAGCTTCCTGAAGCTCGCCCGCGGGCGCGTCCCCGGGGCGGTCCGGATCCTCTGCACCGCGGCCGAGGACTTCCGCGTCGCCCTCCAGGCGGTGAACGCGGGCGAGGTCTTCCGGATCATCTCGAAGCCGTGGCACCAGCAGGAGCTGCTCGGCACGGTGAACCAGGCGGCCGAGGCGGCGCGGCTGCGCCGCGAGAACGAGCGGCTCACCGCCGAGGTCCGGCACAAGAACCAGCAGCTGCAGGAGCACAACGCCCGGCTCGAGGAGATGGTCCGCGCCCGGACCCAGGCGCTCCTCGAGGGGCTCATCGCCGCGCTCGACTACCGTGACGCAGAGACCCAGTGGCACTCGCGCCGCGTGTCGCTCTACGCGCGACGGCTCGCGCAGGCGCTGGGCGTCGGGGAGCCGCAGCTCACCATCATCGAGCACGGCGCGCTCCTCCACGACATCGGCAAGATCGGCGTCCGCGACGGCGTCCTCCTGAAGCCGGGACCGCTCACTTCCCAGGAGTGGACGGAGATGAAGCGTCACCCGGAGCTCGGGTGGGCGCTGCTCCAGCGGGTCGACTACCTGCGCCCGGCGTCGTCGATCGTCCTCGAGCACCAGGAGAAGTGGGACGGGACGGGTTATCCGCGGGGGCTCAAGGGCGACGAGATCGTCCTCGGCGCCCGCGTGTTCCACGTCGTGGACACGCTCGACGCGATCACGAGCGACCGCCCGTACCGGAAGGCCCGCGGGTTCGACGAGGCGCGCGTCGAGATCGTGCGCTGCGGCGGGACCCAGTTCGATCCGAGGGTGGTCGAGGCGTTCCTCGCGGTCCCGGCGGAGGACTGGGAGCGCATCCGGCTCGACGTCGAGACGGTGGCGGTGCTCTCCGCCGATCTCGCCGAGGCCCCGCACACGCACGACCAGCTCGTCGCCGCGCTCCACTCGGCGTTGCGCGCCTAGTCTTGGTTTGGCCCCTGCTGATCCTGCGGTTTCGCTCGCAGGGTGCACGCTGGGCCGGGGAGCGCCCTTCGGAGCCGTTGTCCTCGGCGCGGTGGGGCCGGGCGCCGGCGGCGTGGATCCTCGGAACGGAGCCGCAGGATCCGCAGGGATGAAGCGGACCCTTGGCGGCGTGGATCTTCGGAGCGGAGCCGCAGGATCCGCCGGACGAAACGGATGCCCGGCGGCGTGGATCGACCCCACGAGAGGGCGGCCTCAGGCCCGCGCCGCCACCGCGCTGCGCAGCCGCTCGAGGCGCTCGCACTCGGCGCCGATCTCGTCCGGGAACCAACGCGCCATCGCGCGCTCGAGCGGACCGGGGTCGTCGGGCGAGGCCCCGCGCATGAACGGGAGCAGCGCGTCGCGCAGCTCGCTCGCCCACGCGTAGCGAGCCTCCGGGTCGCGGGCGAGGGCGCGGAGGACGACGGCGTCGAGCGCGCTCGAGACGGCGGGGTTGCGCGCGGACGGCGGGCGGACGTCGGCGGCGCGGACGCGCTCCATCACGGCGAGCTCGCTCGGACCGTAGAACAGCCGCTCCCCCGTCAGCAGCTCGTGGAGCACGACGCCGAGCGAGAAGACGTCGGAGCGGCGGTCCACCGGGAGGCCCCGCACCATCTCCGGGCTCATGTAGGCGAACTTGCCGCGGAGCACGGCGCGGTGCGGGCCCGAGCGGATCGAGGCCTGGGCGATCCCGAAGTCGATGATCCGCACCGAGCCGTCGAACCCCACGAGCACGTTCGCGGGCGACACGTCGCGGTGCACGACGCGGAGCTCCGTCCCGCGCGCGTCCCTGCGGCGGTGCGCGTGGTCGAGCGCGTCGGCGACCCGCCAGACGACGTGCGCGCACAGCGAGACGGGGAGCCGCTCGCCCGCCCGCCGCGCGCGATCGATCAGGGCGCGCAGGTCGCGGCCCGCGACGTAGTCCATCGCGATGTAGTAGCCCGTCTCCTGCCGCCCGAGCTCGTGCACCGGGACGATGCCCGGGTGCGCGAGCTGGACGACCAGACGCGCCTCGTCGAGGAACATGCGGACGAGCTCGCGGTCCTCTGCGAGCGTCGGCAGGATCCGCTTCACGGCGTAGTAGCGGCCGGGCGGATCGCCCCGCCGGACCGCGGCGAACACCTCGGCCATCCCGCCGACCGCGACGCGATCGACCAGCAGAAAGCGGCCGAATGGGATCGGGTCGCGCATGCCTGCCCGGTCCCCCCCGGTTCGCTATGATACTCCCATGGCCACGACCTGCTACGGGTGCGGCGCCACGCTGCAGATCGACGGTCCGGTCGGTCGCCGGACGACCTGTCCCGAGTGCGACGCCGACCTGCACGCGTGCATCGACTGCCGGCACTACGATCCCGCCTCGGCCCGCGAGTGCCGCGAGCCCCACGCCGATCGGGTCGTCGACAAGGAGGCCTCGAACCCCTGCGAGCTGTTCCAGCTCGGGGACGGCGCGTCGCGCCGCCGGCAGGGCTCGTCCGAGGCGCGCGATCGGCTGCGCGCCCTGTTCGGCGACGCCCCCGCGAAGGAGGAGTCCCCCCGGGACGCGCTGGAGGCGCTCTTCCGGAAACCGTGACGCGCCTCGCCGGCGCCTGCGCACGCGAGCGCGAGCAGCGACGCCGCCGAGGAGATCTCGAACCGCTCGCCCGCGGCGTTCGACACGGACCGTGCACGGGACGTCGGTGCCGGTCGAGCACCGCTGCTGCGGCGGCGCGCCGGCCCTCACCGGGTCTCGCCCGCGATCCACGCGAGGTACGCCGCGCTCCCCGCCTCGACGGGCAGCGCGATCACCTCGGGGACCTCGTACGGGTGGAGCGCGAGCACGCGGTCCCGCAGGGCGTCGAAGCGCGCCCGCGTCGTCTTGAGGAGGAGCAGCGCCTCCGCGTCGTCCTGCACCTTCCCCTCCCAGCGGTAGATGGAGCGCAGCCCGGGGACGACGTTCCCGCACGCCGCGAGCCGCTCCTCGACGAGGGTGCGCGCGATCTCCGCGGCCCGCTCGGGCGAGGGCGTGGTGACGAGGACGACGAGCGCGTCGGTCATGGTCGCGCCTCCCTCACAGGCCGGACTGCCGCGCGACGAGCTCGCGCATGATCTCCGAGGTGCCCCCGGCGATCGTCAGCACCCGGACGTCTCGCCACGCGCGGGCGATGTCCGTCTCGAGGACGTACCCCATCCCGCCGTGGAGCTGCATGCAGTCGTAGGCGACGTCCTGGGCGAGCTCGCAGGCGAAGAGCTTCGCCATCGAGATCTCCTTCACCGCGACCTGCCTGCGATCGAACAGGTCGCAGGCGCGGTAGGTGAGCCAGCGCGCCGCCTCGATCGCGGCGAGGTGGTCGGCGAGCCGGTGGCGCCAGGCCTGGAACTTCCCGATCGGCCGGCCGAACGCGCTGCGCTCCTCGCCGTAGCGGATCGCGTCCTCGACCATGAGCTGCATGGCCGCCACGGCCTGCACGGCCGCGACGAGCCGCTCGCCCTGGAAGTTCATCATGACGTAGCCGAACCCGGCGCCCTCCTCGCCGAGGAGGTGGCGCGCCGGCACGCGGCACTCGTCGAAGTAGAGGACGGCGGTGTCGGACGACGGGTTCCCCACCTTGTGGAGCTTCTTCGAGACCTGGAAGCCCTTCGTGTCGGTCGGGAACAGGAGGAGCGAGATGCCGCCGTGCCCCTCCCCGCCGGTGCGCACGGCCATGGTGAGGAAGTCCGCGCGGGCGCCGTTCGTGATCCACATCTTCGACCCGTTCACGACGAGGTCGTCGCCGTCCCGCCGGGCGGTCGTCCGGATGGCGGCGACGTCCGAGCCGGCGTCCGGCTCGGAGATCGCGAGCGCGGCGATCTTCTCGCCGCGGATGGCGGGCGCGAGGAACTCGCGCTTCTGCGCGTCGGTCCCGAGGTCGTCGATCACCGGGATCGCCATCTCGCCGTGGACGAGCATCCCCATCATGAGACCCGAGTTGCGGCAGCGGGCGAGCTCCTCCGCGTAGGCCACGACGTACCAGTAGTCGAGCCCCGAGCCGCCGTACGCCGGGTCGCGGCGGATCCCGAACAGCCCGAGCTCGCCGAAGCGCCGGAAGAGCGACTTCGGGAACTCCTCCGCCTCGTCCCAGGCGCGGGCGTGCGGCGCGAGCTCCTTCTCGCAGAGCTCGCGCACGGTGCGCCGGAAGGCCCGGTGGTCCTCGCCGAACGGCTCGAACCCGGTCATGGCGCGCTCACCGGCCGGCGACGGCGAGGGACGGCGGGAGGCGCGGCGGCGATCCGGGTCATGGTCACTCCCCGTGACGGTGAGCGTTCACTGTAGCGCACCGGGCGAGCGCCGGCGGACCCGGGCGGGGCGCCCTTGCCCCTCCCGGGCCCGCGCCCGCGTCCCCCGGCCCTCCGGCGGCACGGTGCGCGGCCGGGCGAGGGACGCCGCCGTGGCCGCGGCGCGCGTCGCGGGGAATGGACCACGTTCGACGCTGCGTTGA
>DASVZX010000121.1:0-9717 GCA_036391435.1 Anaeromyxobacter sp.
CTCGGCCCGGAGCCACCCCTGCCGGTACGCGCTCCGCGGCGACGCGCGGAGCAGCGCCTCGTTCGTCGGGATCGCCTCCGCGAACCTGCGCGCCTGGACGAGGAGCGACGTCAGCCCGCGCAGGGCGTCCGGCTGGCCCGGCACGCGGGAGAGGACGTCGCGGTAGAGGCGTTCGGCTTCCTCGCCGCCGCCATGGGCCTGCCGGAGATCCGCGAGCTCCAGCTCGGCGCTCCACCGGTCCTGCTCGGGCGCGCGCGCGAGCGCCTCGCGGAGCTCGATCTCGGCGGCGTCGTCGCGGCCCCGGCGACGCGACGCGCGGGCGTCCTCGAGGAGGCGCCAGAACTCGACGCTCTGGAGCTGCGCCTCCCACACGTCCGGCCGCCTCGGCGCGAGCGTCCTCGCGCGCTCCAGCAGGGCCTTCGCCCGCCCGAGGTCGCCGGCCCGCTGCGCGGCGGCCGCGCGGCGCTGCGCGACGAGCGCGAGGCCGAGGCGCGCGTCGGGCTGCTCCCTCGCCACCTGCTGGAAGACGCGCTCGGCGGCGTCGAGCTCGCCCCGGTCGAGGGCGGCGTACCCCGCCTTCAGCCTCGCCGCGGTCTCGCGATCGTGCACGATCGCGAGCCCGCGCCGCGCGTCCGGCAGGTCGCCGGCGCCCGCGAACCGCCGCGCCGCCTCTTCCGTGTCCCCCCGGTCGAGCGCGGCGTACCCCTCGGCCACGAGCCCCGCGCGGCGCGCCCGCTCGAGCTTCGCCCGGATCGCGCGATCTCCGGGGTGCGCCGCGAGGTACTCGCGCAGGAGCGGCGCGTCGTCCGGCGAGTCGCCGAGCCACGACAGCACCTCCTTCCAGCTCGCCGTCGCCTCCCTGGAGACGGTCGGATCGCGCGCGAGCCCGGCGAGCATCGAGATCCCCTGGCGCCGCGCCTCGGGCCGGTAGGTGAGCAGCCGCGCCAGGGCGAGCCGGAAGCGCGCCTCCCGCGGCACGCGGCGCACGAGCCGCTGCAGGCCGTCGCGCGCCTCCTCCCATCCTCCCGGCGTCCCGCCCACCGTCTCGTAGTACTCGAGCGCGAGGTCGCCGGGCGGCCCCGCCGCGCCGAAGATCTCGCGGTACTGCGCGACGCCCTCGTCGACCCGCCCGCCGTGGACGAGCTTGCGGGCGGACGCGAGCATCGCGCCGAGCCGCGGGCCGAGCTCGATCTCGCGCTTCAGCACCGGGACGTCGGGGTGATGCGGCGCCAGCTTCTGCAGCCGCGCGAGCGCGTCGCGGGCCTGCTTCTCGCGCCCCGCGCGCGCGTCGACGCCGCCGAGGGCGGCGATCGCGTCCGGCTGGTCGGGGTCGGCCGCGAGCACGGCCTTCCACGCGTCCTCGGCCTTGTCGTCTCGCGCCCGCGACTGCCAGTACCAGGCGCTGCGAACGAGGCCGCGCACCACCGTGGCGTCCGAGGCCCACGCCGGCGGGGCGGGCAGCGCGAGGGCGCAGGCGATCACCGCGGCGATGGCGCGCATGCGCGTCCCCACGCGGGCTCGAGCCGGCCCTCGGCCCCGAACCGGAACCGCTCCTCCACGAACCCGCGGGCGAAGAGCACGAGGTTCTGGTCGTAGTACGCGGGCGGGCTGCCGTAGAGGCCGTCCTTCGCGGCGGCGGTCACGCGATCGTCGAGGCGCGGCACGGCGGCGGGATCGACGGCGCCCGCGAGCGGGAGCAGCGCCGCGTAGAACCCGACCGGCGCCTGCCCGTGCGTCCTCAGCGAGGCGACGTCGATCTTCTCGGGGAGTCTTCCCGCGTCGTCGAGGAAGCGCAGCAGGCCTGCGCTCGCGCCGCCCTGCAGGTCGGAGCGCGCCGGATCGTCCGCGGGGAGCATGCCGAGCCAGAGGTAGACCCGGATCGCGTCGTAGCTCCCGACGTCTCCCTTCACCGGGTCGCGCTCGAATTGGCCGTTCGCGGTGTAGAGCACCCAGTCCGGAAACACGCCCCGCCGAGCCGTCTCCCGCAGCATGCGCAGGGAGCTGGCGAGCACGGCGCGCCAGGGGCCGTCCGGCTGCGCCGCGGCGGCGGCGCGCAGCGCCTGCGGCGGGACGTAGCTCGGGTTGAGGCGCCAGCCTCGCCCGCGGTCGAGGACGAAGCCGCGCGGCCCGGGCAGCAGCGTCGGGCCGAGGCCGGGCAGCGTCGCGACCTCGCGGGCGGCGACGTTCGCGAGCATGCGGCGCGCGAGCTGCGCGTGGCGCGGCTCGGACCAGAGCCGGCCCGCCTCGAGCAGCGCGTAGCTCATCCACAGGTCCGCGTCGCTCGCGGAGTTGCCGTCGAGGATCCCCCAGGACCCGTCCTTCCGCCGCCCCCAGGACCACGCCGGCAGCCGCTCCTCGAGGTGGCCGCCGGCCAGGTTCGCGTCGGTCCAGCGGAGGACGCGATCGAACAGCGCCCGGTCGTTCGCGACGAGCGCGAAGAAGAGCGCGTAGGCCTGACCCTCCGAGGTGGTGCGGTCGTGCGCGCTCCGGTCGATGACGCGGCCGTCGCCGGAGACGAACGC
This sequence comes from Anaeromyxobacter sp., assembly GCA_036391435.1. GTDB lineage: Bacteria > Myxococcota > Myxococcia > Myxococcales > Anaeromyxobacteraceae > Anaeromyxobacter. The sequence continues at coordinate 2,523 of DASVZX010000121.1, forward strand.
CTCGACGTACCGGGTCCAGGTGGGCCACGACGCGGGCGCCGCGGCGCACGCCGGCGGCGCCGGCGCCCCGGCGGCGGAGGGTCCGGGGGCGGCGAGCAGCACGGTCGCCAGGGCCGCGATCATGTATCACCCTCCGTGAACGCGAGCCGCGCCCGCGTCCTCGCCGAGACGGCGCGCGCGCTCGTCCGGCCGAGCACGAGGGTCCCGGCCGCGAGCACCGGCATGAGCAGGAGCCAGTGGTTCGCGAGGAACCAGCGCGCGCGGTCCCAGGGGCCGAGGTGGCCGCGCCCGAACGACGGGCCGATCCGGAACGTCCAGCGCCGGCCGCCGGAGAGGAGCAGGAGATCGTCGCCGCTCAGGTTGCGCGTCTCGGCGTACCCGAGGAACTCCCGGAAGCCGGGGAGCCGGGCCCCCGAGCCCGTGATCGCGACGGCGATCCGGCCCGGCGAGAGCGGCGACTCGATCTCCATCACGGCGCCGACCGGGCCGGGGCTCCGCAGGACCGACTCCGCGCGGCGGCGGTCGAGGATCGGGCCGAGGCCCCCGGTCAGCTCGAGCCAGGGGCGGCTCCGCGGGGAGGACTGGACGCGCGGAGGTCCGTCCGCGAGGTCGACCGGCCACTGCCCGCGCCACGCCGCGACGAGCGCGTGGTCGCCGGCGGTCCCGACGAGCAGGAGGTCCCTGCCGGCGAGCGCAGCCTGCGGCGCGTCGGCGGTGGCGAAGCTCGCCCGCGTCCCGGCCCGGCCGGTGATCTGCGCGAACTCCGCGAGGACGGTCACGACGGTGGACAGCTCGGACGGAGTCGGCTCGGGCGGCAGCACGATCGCGGTCTCGCCGAGATCGGGGATCCGCGTGAACGGGTAGCCGTCGTAGGCGAACAGCGCGACGTCGGGGAGGGTCGCGTAGTGGCCGAGCCGCTCCAGGTGGACGATCGAGTCGCCCGAGATCGCGACGCGCGCGCCGTCGCCGGGGCCCCGGGGCGCGCCGGCGCTCGGCGGCTCCGGGTAGGTCACGTGCACGAGCAGCTCGTTGAACCCTCGCATGTGCTCGCGCGGGATCCGGATCCGCGCCCACCGCGCGCGCTCCCCGGGTCCCGGCGCGCGCGGCAGCGTCGTGAGGAAGTAGCCGTTCAGCTCGACGTCGAGCCGGGGCGGCGGGACGCCTGGCGGGAGGCGCTCCGACCAGCCGAGGTCCATCACGACCGAGTCCGCCGGCCAGATCGACAGATCGGGGGCGACGCGGAAGCGGACGTGCAGCGTGGCCGGGGCCACGCCCTCGTGCGCCGGCGTGCCGCCGAGCGGGTACTCGCGGAACGGCACGCGCCGGCCGGACGGCAGCCAGCGCGGGGCGGAGTCCGGGGCGGCGGGCGAGCCGGGCGGCGCCGGCCGCAGCCGGACCTCGCTCCCGACGAGCCGCTCCGTCCGCGCGGCGAGGCTCTCCGCGGCGACGCGCAGCTCGCCGGGATCCCGCCCGCCGACCACGAGCAGCTTCACGTTCGACCCCGGGTGGCGCGGGTGATCGACCATGCGCACCGAGGGTCCGTCGAGCCGCGCGAGCCCGAGCCGCGCCGCCCGGGCGTCGCCGTCGACGAGCACCACCGCGCGCCCGTCGGGGAGGTCTCCGGTGTCGACGTCGAACGAGAGCGGGATCGGCGCGTCCAGCGCGATCCAGCTCGCCACGAGCGACGCGACCCGGACGCGCTCCGGGGTGACGGGCCCCGGAAGCACGATCGCGATCCTCGCCTCGGCGTCGAAGCCGCGATCGAGGAACGGGAGCGGGAACAGCGCGAGGTCGTCCGGGAGCGCGGACGGCGTCGTGGTGAGGTCGAGCCGGACCGACGCCACCGCGCGCCACCCGCCCGCGAGCGGACGGCCCGCCCGGTCGAGCAGCCGCAGCGTGAGCAGGTTGCGCGCCGCGAGCAGTGACGGATCGACGGCGACCACCGCCTGCCGGCCGGCGCGGGCCGGGACCGTGGCCACGCGGCCCTCGTTCACGATCACCTCGACGGCGGCCGGAACGGCGCCGCGCCCGGGCGCCGGGGCGAAGGCGATGACCACGCGCGCGCCGGCCGGATCCTCGTCGGCGCGGGTCACGAACGGGAAGTCGAGCGCAGCCGTCCCGGAGCCGAGCTGGGCTTCGGTCGGTCCGAGCGCGAGCGCGCGGGTCGAGGCGAGCGTTCCCGGGTCGCGGTGCGGCGCGTCCGCGGGCGCCTGCGCGAGGACGGCGGACGCCGCGAGCGCCCCCGCCAGCGCGGCGGCCCTCCGCGCCGCGCGGAGGGCGTCGAGCCCGTGGTCGAGGATCCGCGGCGTCACGAGCGGCTCCGGGCCGGCACGGGCGCGCGGCCGGTCCGGCCGACCGCGGCGCGTCCGGACAGCCACACCATCCGCCCCACGCCGGCGACCCCGTGGAGGAAGATGCTCCCGAGCGTCGCGAGGGGGCGGTCCCGGCGCAGGTCGCCGCGGAACCCGGACCAGGCGTCCGGCCGCGAGAAGAGGGTCCGCACGAGCGCCGACTCCTCCGCGAGGTCGAGGGGCCCGAAGCGGACCCGGACCGTCCGGCCGTCGTCGCGCACGACGAAGGCGGGCAAAGGCCCGGCGTCCGCGTCGCCGCTCCCGCCGAGCGCGAGCGAGACCCGCTCGTGCGCGCGCAGCCCGCGGTCGCGCCACGGCATCTCGAGGCAGGCGCCGCCGCGCGACAGGTCGATGGTCGAGCACCGCAGCGCGCCGGCGTCGGGCAGCCGCACCACCGCCGGCAGGCGCGCCCGCACCCGCGGGCTCGCGCGGACCTGGCGGCGCTCGCACGCGACCGCGAGCGTCGCCGAGAGGATGACGAGGTTGTGCAGCGCCCACGCCACGTTGATCGCGAGCGCATCCATCTCGCCGGTCCCCGCCCAGATCCGCCACGCGGCGGCCGCGAGCGCGCCGACGTTGATCGCGGCGAGCGCGAGGTACGGCCGGGCGATCGCCGCGTCGAAGAACGGCTCCTCGATGCGCCCGCCCTTCGCGGTGACGTTGAAGGTGCCGGCGGTGGGCGCGAGCAGCGCGAGCGCCGTCGGCACGCTCGTGTACCAGGCGAGGGCCGCGTCGTAGACCTCGGACCAGAACGAGTGCCGGAACTTCCCGTGGAGCCGCGCGTTCGTGGCCGTGGAGTGGAGCAGGTGCGGGAACCCGTATGCCACGGCCGCGAGCGGGAGCGCGTTGAAGACGTGGCGCCCGAAGACGAGGTACGCGACGGGCATCGTGAGGAACACGAGGCGCGGGATGCCCGAGAAGAAGTGGAGCATCGCCGCGAGGTAGGACAGGCGCTGGCCGAGGCGGAGCCCGCGGCCGAGGAGCGGGTTGTCCACGCGGAAGATCTGGGCCATGCCGCGCGCCCACCGGATCCGCTGCCCGACGTGCGCCGACAGGGTCTCCGTCGAGAGCCCCGCCGCCTGCGGCACGTCCACGTACGCGCTGCGCCAGCCGCGCCGGTGCATCTTGAGGGCGGTGTGGGCGTCCTCGGTCACCGTCTCGACCGCGATGCCGCCCACGTCCCGGAGCGCGCTCCGGCGGAGCACCGCGCACGACCCGCAGAAGAACGCGGCGTTCCAGGTGTCGATGCCCCGCTGGATGACGCCGTAGAAGAGCTCGCTCTCCGGCGGCACGCTCGGGGGCAGGCGCAGGTTCCGGGTGAACGGATCCGGCGAGTAGAAGTGGTGCGGCGTCTGCACGAGCGCGAGCCGCGGGTCGCGCAGGAACCCGCCCATCGTGACGTGGAGGAACGAGCGCGTCGGGACGTGATCGCAGTCGAAGATCGCGACGAACTCGCCGCGCGTGACCTGCAGCGCGCGGTTCAGGTTCCCCGCCTTCGCGTGCGCGTTGTCGGCGCGGGTGAGGTACCCCACCCCGGCGCGGGACGCGAGCTCGCGAAACGCGGGGCGCCGCCCGTCGTCGAGCAGGAACACCCGGAGGCGGTCGCGCGGCCAGGCCAGCGCCTTCGCGGCGAGCACGGTGATGCGCACGACCTCGAGCGGCTCGTTGTAGGTCGGGATGAAGACGTCGACCGAGGGCCAGCGCGACGGGTCCTCGGGCAGCGGGACCGGCCGGCGCCGCAGGGCCGCGACCGACTGCCCGTACGCGAGGACCAGCATCGCGCAGGCATAGAGCTCCGCGGCGAGGAGCACGATCCCGAGCGCGGCGTCGGCGCTCCACTCGAGCGACACCGTCGTGGTGAAGCGCCACCACAGGTATCGCGAGGTCGCGGTGACGGACAGCACGACGAGCGCGAGCCGCGCCGTGTCGCCGCGGAGCCGCCCCACCGCGAGCGCCAGCCCGAACATGGCGGCGGCGAGCGCCGCCTGCGACCGCAGGTCGAGCGGCGTGACGACCACCACCGCGAGCGCGGCGACCGCCGCGGCGGACGCCGCGCCGGTGGCGACCGTGCGGACGACGGATCGCCGCCGGCGCGCGGGCGGCGGGTCGCTCGGGTCGCTCTTCGCCATGCGCTGCAAAGCCTGCGCACGCGCGAGCGCCCCGACACGGAGCGGCGGACCGCGCCGGCGCCGGGCGGCGCGCGCCCAGGACGCGCCAGGGAGCCGGGACGAGGAGCGAGCGGGCGGCCCGCGGGCTCAGGCGCCGAGCAGCTGCTTCACGTCCTGCGGGGAGAGCAGCTTGCCGGCGGACTTCACCTCGCCGTCGACGACCAGCGCGGGCGTCGTCATCACCCCGAACTTCCGGATCTCGCGGAGGTCCTCGACCTTCTCGACGACCGCCTGCACCCCGAGCTCGGCGACCGCCTTCTCGGCGTTCGCGGTGAGCTGCTTGCACTTCGCGCAGCCGGTCCCGAGCACCTGGATCTTCATCTCCCGATCCCCTCTCACATGACGGCGTTGAACAGCCACCCGACCACGAGGATCCCCGACGCGACGATCCCCACGAACGCGGCGATGAGCGGCGGCCGGAGCACCTTGCGGAGGATCACCACCTCCGGGAGCGACAGGCCGATCACCGCCATCATGAACGCGAGCACGGTGCCGAGCGCCGCGCCCTTGCCGAGGAGCGCCTCCACGATCGGGATGATGCCGGCCGCGTTCGAGTACATGGGCACGCCGATCGCGACCGCGGCGGGAACGGACCACCACGCGGACTTCCCCATGAACCCTGCGAGGAGCCCCTCCGGCACGTACCCGTGGATCCCGGCGCCCACCGCGATGCCGACGAGCACCCAGGGCCACACCTTGCCGACGACGTCGCGGACGGCCTCGAGGCCCTTCTCGACGCGGCCGGCGAGGCCGAGCCGCACGCGCTCGTACGAGGCGTTCGCCTGCATCGACTCGTACACCCAGGCCTCCACGAAGCGCTCGAGCCTCATGCGCCCGAGGACGAAGCCCGAGGCGATCGCGATGACGAGGCCCGTGACGAGGTACAGCGCGGCGACCTTCCAGCCGAACAGGCCGAAGAGGAGCACGAGGGCGACCTCGTTCACCATGGGCGCCGCGACGAGGAAGGAGAGCGTGACGCCGAGCGGGATCCCGACCTCCACGAAGCCGAGGAAGAGCGGGACGGCGGAGCAGGAGCAGAACGGCGTCACGACGCCGAGGAGCGCCGCGAGGACGTTCCCCACGGACTCGCGCCTTCCGGCGAGGAGGGCGCGGGTGCGCTCGGCGGTGAAGAACGAGCGGATGACGCCGACCCCGAACACGATCAGCACGAGCAGGAGGAGCACCTTCGGCGCGTCGTACAGGAAGAACGCGACGCTCTGGCCGAGGCGAGAGGCGGGGGCGAGGCCCAGCGCGCGGAAGGCCACGAGCTCGGAGAGGGGATGCACGACGGCGTAGGCGGCGGTCCACGCCGCGAGCCCCGCGGCGACGAGCCCGAGCGTGCGGCCCGCCGATCGGCGCTCCGGGGACGTGACCGGAACGGCGGGCGAGCAGCAGGCCGGCGCGGCCGCGGGATCGTGAGGTACCGGCACGGTCATCGGAGGTCCTCTCTCACGGAGCAGTCCAGGCGAACCAGGCGCCGCCCAGGAGCACCGCGACGCCCGCCAGCCCCTTCACCGCGGCGACCGCGCGCGCGCCGGCCTTCCAGGCGAGCCAGCGGTTCACCGACTGGAGCGAGCTGCCGGCGAGCGCGATCGCGAGCGCGTGGCCCAGACCGTAGAGCAGGACGAGCAGCGCCCCGTACCCGGCGGCGTCCGCGCCGCTCGCCCGAAGGGCGATCCCGAGCAGCGGCGCCATGAACGCGAACGTGCACGGGCCGAGCGCGACGCCGAACACGAGGCCGAGCAGCAGGGCCCCCGGCGCGCCGCGGCGGCGGAAGGACGACGGCGCGGAGCCGAAGGAGGGCAGCGGGAGCAGGCCGAGCAGGTTGAGGCCCACGGCGACGAACACCCCGGCGAGGATCCAGTTCCCGGCCCGGCCCACGTCGCCGAGCATCCGGCCGGCGGCGGCCGTGAGGACGCCGACGAGCGCGATGCTGGCGAGGATCCCCGCCGCGAACGCGGACGACAGCGCGAGCGCGCGGCGTCCCGCCGGCAGCTCCTCCCCGCCGCTCATGTACGCGACGACGAGCGGGACGCTCGACAGGTGACACGGGCTCAACGCCACCGACAGGACGCCCCACGCGAACGCGGCCGGGACGGCCACCGCGGCGCTCGCGGCGAAGGCGCTCCCGAAGGCGGTGAGGAGCTCGACCACGCCTAGAGCTCCACCCCGAGCGCCCTCCAGCGGGCGAGGATGTCCTCGCGCGAGAGGAACCCCTCGTGCCGGGCCAGCTCGCGGCCGTCTGCGGCGAAGAAGATCTGGGTCGGGATGAGGTGGATGCGATAGGCGTCCGCCTGGTCGGGAACCTTCCACACGTCGATGAAGGTGACCTCGAGCCGCCCGGCGTAGTCCTCGCGGAGCCGGTCCAGGATCGGCGCCATGGCCTTGCAGGGGATGCACTTCCCGGCGCCGAGGTCGACGAGCCGGGGGACCGGCCGCGCCGCCGAAGCGCCGGGGGCCGCGGACGCACGCGCCTGGACCTCGCGCGCGGGCGCGCGCTCGCAGGCGGCGCTCGCCGCGAGGGCGGCCGCCATCACGCAGAGCCTGCCGAGCTTCGCCATGTGCGGACCTCCCTTCGCGCCCCGGGGCGCCCCGTGGACGCGCGCACCTTGACACGCGACCCACTACTTGGTCAATGTGCCAAATAGTCGCCCGGAGGTGCCCGTGAGCCGCTCG
>DASVZX010000122.1:0-9347 GCA_036391435.1 Anaeromyxobacter sp.
GGTCGCCGTCCGCGCGCGCGCGCGCGTCGCAGGCGGCGCAGCGCGAGAGTCCGAGGGCGCGCGACGCGACGATCTCGACGCCGCCCGGGACCTCCCGCTCCCACTCCGCGCAGGCGTCGATCTCGACCGCGGGGACGCCCGCGGCCGAGAGCGCCGCCTCCTTCTCGGGCTCGATCGCGTGCGTCACCGCGACCTCGAGGGCGAGGGCCGGGGCGCCTCCGGAGAGGACGAGCACGTCCGCGCGGAGCGCGCCGACGGCGCCTTCCTCGACGGCGGCGTCTCCCCAGCCGGCGAGGTCGCGCGTCGAGGGCCTGCGGCACGAGGGGCAGCGGACGACCAGCGCGACCGCGCGCGTGCCCGCGAACGCGTCGCGGCACAGCGCGACGAGCCGCTCCTTCGCGTCGAGGTGGAGCGCGCTCTCGGGCGCCGTGAGCGGGCAGGTCGATCCCGGCCGGTGGGCGAAGTGGCGGGCGCGCACCTTGCCCAGGCGGGCGACGAGCGGCTCGCCGCAACCGAGGCAGGCGAACGGGGCGCGCGCGCGCCGGGAGGCCGCGTCGAGCCGCGCCACGTGGACCTTGGCGCCCGCGCGGTCCCGCGCCCACGCGAGGAGCACGTTCGTCGTGGCCCGCACGCGGCGGAGTCTACACCCACGCCCCGCGAGGGAGCCTGCGCCCGGCCCGGGAGCAGGGTACGCGTAGCACCCGTGAACCACGGGCCGTACGGAGCGGGCCGTCGGATCTCGCTGCGCGAGATCCACCTGGCCCGGAGATCGGAACGGCCCGGGAGGAGCGACATGGCGCTCGAGGTCGGCAAGAAGGCCCCGCAGTTCGCGCTGCCGGACGACGCGGGGAACGTGGTGAAGCTCTCGGACTTCAAGGGCCGGCGGGTGGTGATCTTCTTCTTCCCGAAGGCCGGCACCTCGGGTTGAACGCAGGAGGCCAGCGACTTCCGGGACGAAGTCGACGCGTTCACGAGGCGGAAGGTGGCGGTGGTCGGCATCTCGAAGGATCCGCCCGCCGCCCAGCGGCGGTGGAAGGAGAAGCTGGGGCTCCCGTTCCCGCTCCTCTCCGACGAGGACGTCGAGGTCCAGAAGGCCTGGGGCGTCTGGAAGGAGAAGAGCATGTACGGGAAGAAGGTGATGGGGACCGAGCGGACGACGGTCCTCGTCGGCCCGGACGGGAAGGTCGAGAAGGTCTTTCCGAAGGTGAAGGTCGAGGGGCACGTCGCGAGCGTGCTCGACTCGCTGTAACCTCTCGGTCCCCCCCCGCTCCGCGCGGGAGGCGGACCCTCCATGCCCACGCCCACGAAGCGACGCCCGAAGAAGCCCGGAGAGAGGACGCGCGCCGGCCGGCGCGGGCAGGGCAGGCGCAGCGCCGTGCCGCGCGCCTGGCGCAGCGAGGGCGACCCGAGCCGGTCGGGCGACCGGGATCGCACGCGGCCGCCGCGCCTCGACCTCGTGGATCCGCTCGTGCTCGAGGTGCACGGGCTCGTGCACGACCAGGGCTGGCTCGCGGATCGGGCGCTCGAGGGCGTGCTCCGGCGCGAGCGCGTGCTCTTCGCGTCGGAGCGCCGCGCGGTGGCGGAGTCGGTCTACGGCATCACGCGCTGGCAGGGGCAGCTCGATCTCCTCCTCGGCCGGCCGCCGTCGCTGGCCCTCCGCTACGCGGCCTGGCTCGCGCGGTTCGGCGGCGTCGCGCCCGTCGTCGCCGCGCGCCGGCTCGGCGTCCCGGCCGCCGCGCTCGCGCCGGCGGTGGGCGCGGGCGCCGACGCCCGCCTCGCGGCGATCCCCGACCCCCTCGACCGGCTCGCGGCGGAGGCGTCGCTGCCCCGCTGGATCGCGGCGGGCTTCGCCGACGCGCTCGGGCTGGAGGAGGCGCGCGCCCTCGCCGCGGCGATGAACGCGCGGGCGCCGCTCACGGTCCGCGCGAACGCGCTCCGCGGTACGCGCGAGGACCTGCGCGCGCGGCTCGCGGCGGAGGGCGTCCAGGCGGAGCCGACCCGCTTCTCGCCCTGGGGCCTCGTCCTCGACGGGCACGCGAACGCCTTCGCGCTGAAGGCCTTCAAGGAAGGGCGCTTCGAGATCCAGGACGAGGGGAGCCAGCTCGTCGCCCTCGCCTGCGGCGCGCGGCCGGGGTGGACGGCGGTCGACGCCTGCGCCGGCGCGGGGGGCAAGTCGCTCGCGCTCGCCGCCGAGATGCGGAACAAGGGATCGCTCCACGCGCTCGACACGGACGAGGGGCGGCTCTCCGAGGCGAGGCGGCGCGCGCGCCGGGCGGACGTCCACAACCTGCGCTCGCGCGAGATCGCGCCGGGCCCGGAGGCGGACGCGCAGCTCGCCGATCTCGCCGGCCAGGCCGACGTCGTGCTCGTGGACGCGCCGTGCAGCGGCCTCGGGACGCTGCGGCGCAAGCCCGACGCCCGCTGGCGGCTCGCCGAGGGCGACCCGGCGCGCTTCGCGGCGACGCAGCGGGCGCTCGTCCTGCGCTTCGCGCGCCTGCTCAAGCCCGGCGGGCGGCTCGTGTACGCCACCTGCTCCGTCGGCCGCACCGAGAACGACGAGGTCGCGGACTTCGCCGAGCGCGAGGCGGGGCTGCGGCCGGCGGCGCTCGCGCCGCTCCTCGGGGCCGAGCGCGCGGCGGCGCTCGGCGTCGCCGGTCCCGGCGACGGCCGCCTGAAGCTCTACCCGCACCGCCACGGGACCGACGGCTTCTTCCTCGCGGTCCTCGAGCGGCCGCGCTAGGAGAGGGGCTCCGCCGTCCGCCGCGAGCCCCCGCGCCCCATGACCGACGCCACCGCCGCCCCGTCCAGCCTCACGAGCCGCCTGGGCCTCCTCGCGATGCTGCTCGTCGCGCTCGCGATGTTCGGGAACTTCTACGTCTACGACTCGATCGGTCCGGTCGCGGAGCTGCTCCAGCGGCAGCTCGGGTTCAGCGACACGCAGATCGGGACGCTGAACGCGATCTACAGCCTGCCGAACGTCGTGCTGGTGCTGACGGGCGGCATCCTCGTCGACCGGTTCGGCGCCGGGAAGATGACCTTCTGGACCGCGGGGATCTGCTTCCTCGGCGCGATCCTCACCGCGGCGAGCCCGAGCTTCTACGTCATGGCCACGGGGCGGCTCCTCTTCGGGATCGGCGCGGAGACGTTCAGCATCGCGACCCTCGCCGCGGTGACCCTCTGGTTCCCGCGGCGCCACACCGCGCTCATGATGGGCATCACCCTCGGGATGGGGCGGGCGGGCTCGTGGATGGCGGACCTCTCGCCGACCTGGGCGTCCTGGGCCTACGGCCGCGGCTGGCGGAGCGCGCTCGGCCTCGCCGCCGCCATCGCCGGGACGAGCTTCGTCGCGAGCGCGGCGTACTGGATCCTCGAGCGCCGCGCCGGCCCGCCGGGCGCCGCCGAGGCGCAGGCGACGCAGTTCCGCTGGAGGGACGTGCTCCGCTTCGGCGGGGCGTACTGGTACCTCCTCACGCTGTGCGTGCTCTGGTACGCGGTGATCCTCGCGTTCCGCAGCACCTTCTCGATCAAGTACTTCCAGCACGCGCACGGGCTCTCGCTCCAGGACGCCGGCGCGATCAACAGCTACGTCTTCCTCGCGGCGCTCTTCGCGACGCCCGCCTTCGGCTGGCTGTGCGATCGCATCGGGCGCTACGCCGGACCCCTCCTGTTCGGGTCGGTGCTCCTGCCGATCGCGCTCGTCGTCATGATGACGGGGCAGGGCGCCGGCGGGCTCGGGTTCGCGACGGTCCTCATCGGCGTCTCCTACTCGCTCGTCCCCGCGGCCATGTGGCCGCTCGTGTCGCGCATCGTCGCGCCCTCGAAGTTCGGGACCGCCATCGGGCTCATGTGGGTGATCCAGAACGCGGGGATCGCCGGCGCGAACCTCGTCGCCGGGTGGCTGAACGACATGGCCGGCGCGAGCGCGCAGCACGCGGCCGGGTACCGCCCGATGATGATCTTCTTCACCGCGTCGAGCACGCTCGGCGCGCTGTTCGCGCTCGTGCTGTGGCTCCGCACCCGGGGGAGGGAGACGGTGGCCGCGAGCCCCGCCGCGTGATCGGCCGTGCCCGAGCTGCCCGAGGTCGAGATCGCCGCGCGCAACCTGCGCGCGTGGACCCGCGGCCGGACCCTCGTCCGGCTCGAGGCCGATCCCCGGGCGCGCCACGTGTTCCGCCCGTCCACGCCCCGCGCGCTCGCCCGCGCGCTCGAGGGCGCCCGCTTCGGGCCGATCCGGCGGATCGGGAAGCAGCTCCTCGTGTCGCTCGAGCGGGACGGGGAGCCGGTCGGGCTGCTCGCGCACCTCGGGATGACCGGCAAGTGGCTCCTCCGCAGGGACGGCGAGCCGGCGCCGCGCTTCTCGCGGGCGCGCCTCGCCCTCGACGACGGGTCGGTGCTGCACTTCGCCGACCTGCGCCTCTTCGGCCGGCTGCGCGCCGTCCCGGGCGCGCGCTTCGAGGAGGTCCCGGAGGTGGCCGCCCTCGGGCCCGATCCGCTCGAGGCGGGCGTCGACCCCGGGCGGCTCCACGCGGCGCTCGCGCGCTCGCGCCTCCCCGTGAAGGTCCGGATCATGGACCAGGCGATCCTCCCCGGGGTCGGGAACATCCAGGCCTCCGAGGCGCTCTTCCGGGCGCGCATCGACCCGCGCCGGCGCGCGTCGTCGCTCTCGCGGCGCGAGGCGGGCGCCCTCGCCCGCGCGGTCCTCGGCTCGGTGAAGGAGAGCATCGCGCGCGAGGAGGGGCCGGAGATCTCGTACGTCGAGGAGCCCGGGTCGGAGAACCCGTTCCTCGTCTACGCGCGGGCGGGCGAGCGCTGCCCGCGCTGCCGGAGGGCGACGATCGCGCGCGCGGTCCAGGCGCAGCGCTCGACGTTCTTCTGCCCGAGGTGCCAGCGGTGAGGCGCAACCAGCTGATCCCGTGAACGAGCCCGCGCCCGCGCCCGAAGATCCCCGGGCTCGGGCTCGGGCACGTGCACGGGCTCGGGACTCGAATCGACTGGCCGACGCTCTATCCGTAGTCCTTCTCGTCCGCCGCGCCGGCCGCCGCCGCGTCCTCCTCGTGCGCGCGCAGCCGCGACGCCTTTCTCGCCTCGCGCTGCTCCCGGTACCACTCGCTCGCCGTGATGGCGCTCATCACCTCGTTCGTGCCCGTCCAGATGGACGCGAGGCGCAGGTCGCGGACGATCCGCTCGACCGGGAACACGTCGGTGTAGCCGATGCCGCCCATCACCTGCATGGCGGCGTGCGCCACGGCCTGGCAGGACTCGGTCACGAACCGCTTCGTCTCGGACACCATGCGCCGCACCCGCCCCACCTCGAGGCGCGCCTCGACCGCCCGGCTCGTCGCGTAGACCATCGCGCGGGAGGCGTCGAGCAGGGTCGCCGCCTGGGCGATCTGGAAGCTCACGCCCTGGAACTGCTGGATGGGCTGGCCGAACGCCTTGCGCTTCGTCGTGTAGGCGGTCGCGATCTCGAGCGCGGGCCGCGCGGCGCCCACGGTCATCGCGGCCGTCCCGAGGCGCTCCGGGATCATCATCGTGTCGAACACCGCCGCCCCCCCGTGCAGCCGGCCGAGGACGTTCTCCTTCGGCACGACGACGTCGCGGAACACGAGGCGGCCCGTCCCGCCGCCGCGGCAGCCCATGAGGCCGTAGTGGTAGGTGGTCTCGACGCCCGGCCCGCGGTCCACGAGGAGGGCGGAGATCCCCTCGCGCGCCGGCGCGGCGGGATCGGTCCGCGCGTAGACGAGGAAGTAGTCGGCCCCCTCCGCGCCGACGATGAAGCGCTTCTGGCCGTTCAGGACGAGGTGATCCCCCCGGTCCTCGGCGACGGTGGTGGTCCCGAAGAAGTCCGAGCCGCCGCGCGGCTCGGTCAGGCACTCCGCCGCGAAGAGCTCCCCGCGCAGGAGCGGCTTCACGTAGCGCTCGCGCTGGGCGTCGGTGCCGTGCAGGACGATCGCGTCGCACACGAGCTCCGCGCCGACGCCGAACACGCACGCGAAGATGTAGCCGACGGTGCCCACCTCCTCCATCACCATGGAGGTGGAGACCCAGTCCATGCCCCGGCCGCCCCAGCGCCGCGGGTAGCGGACGCCCATGAGGCCCCGCCGTCCCGCCTCCTGCAGGAACTCCTTCGGGAACCGGATCCGGTCCGCGTCCATGTCGAGGATCAGCTGGCGGGGCACCCAGCGGACGAAGTCCCGCACCTCCTCGCGCAGCGCGAGCTGCTCGTCGCTCAGCAGGAAGTCGAACACGGCGTCCTCCCTTCCCGGACGCTCCGGTCCGGCTACGATCCCGACCCGGCCTTGTTGGTCGGGTCGCCCTCCGCCACCATCGCCGCCAGGATCGCCCGCTCCGCGTCGCCGGGCAGCCGACCCGCGAGCGCCGCCTCGATCACGGTGGCGCCCTCCTGGTTCGTGAAGACCGCGCGGCCGTGGGCCTTCCCGCGCTCCGCCACCTCGAGCAGCATGAACCGGCAGGTCACGGTGTCGCCGAGGAAGACGGGCTTCAAAAACCGCAGCTCCATCCCGGTCGCGAGCCAGCCGATCTGCCCGCCGATCTCGGTGAGGAGGCTGGCGACGAGGAGCCCGTGGCTGATGAGGCCGCCGAAGCCCTTGGCGCTCGCGAACCGCCGGTCGTAGTGGACGGGGTTGTAGTCTCGCGAGAGGTCGCCGAAGGCCTGGACCAGATCCTCCGTGAAGGTGCGCGCCGCGGTGAACGTGTCTCCGGGGCGCAGCCCGTCGATCGCCCTCTGCCGGATTCCGGACATCCCCAAAGGATAGCGGAACCGGGGCCGGACCGATCCCCGTGGTCCCGGCCCCGAGGCGGCGGCCGCCGCGCGTTCCCCGCTCGACCCAGACCGGCGGGACGCCCTAGACTCCCCCCGGATGCGCCCCGGGGATCTCGCCCTCCTCTCGATCGCCGAGCTGCGCGCGCGCTTCCTCGACGGGGAGGACGCCCTGCCGGAGGAGCTCGAGGCGGCGCTCGCGCTGGACGGCCGCGCGGGGGCGCGGGAGGTCCTCCGGCTCGTCCGCAAGCGCCGCAGGGAGAACCGGGCCGAGGGCCAGCGCCTGCGGCACCTGCTCCGGTACGAGCGGGAGCTGTGGGACCGCGGGGTCGTCCACGTGGCCGGCGTCGACGAGGCGGGCATGGCGCCGCTCGCGGGCCCGGTCGTCGCCGGCGCGTGCATCCTGCCCCGCGACTACCGCCCCCGCGGCATCGACGACTCGAAGCAGCTCGACCGCAAGGAGCGCGAGCGGCTCGCCGAGGACGTGAAGCGGAACGCGATCTGCTGGGCGACGGCGCGGGCGGAGGTGGACGAGATCGACGGGCTCAACATCTACCGGGCCGGGCTCCTCGCCCTCGACCGCGCGGTCCGCGCGCTCGCCGTCCGCCCGGACCACCTGCTCGTCGACGCCCGCAAGCTGCAGGAGCTCCGCATCCCGCAGACGCCCATCATCCACGGCGACGCGCTTTCGCTCACCATCGCCGCCGCGTCCATCCTCGCCAAGACCACGCGCGACGCGCTCATGGCGGAGCTCGACGGCGCCCACCCCGGGTACGGCTTCGCGCGCCACAAGGGCTACCCGACGGCGGAGCACTTCGCGGCGCTCGAGCGGCTCGGCGCCTGCCCGATCCACCGCCGGAGCTTCCAGCCGGTCCGGGAGGTCCTCGGGCTCGTCCCGATCCAGGCGGAGCTCTTCCCGCCGCCCCCTGCCCCGGAGACCGAAAGCGAGATTTGACGCCCGCCTCGCCGGCCGATACAACCGGCAGCGAGGACGAGCCCGACGGTGCAGGCGCGTTCCCGAGGACGGGGATCTCCCCCGGCCCGGGCGCCCCCCGATCCGGCGACCGCATGGACAGACGCCCCCACGACGACCCCCCCGCAGCGTTTTCCGAACACGATTTCGAAGCGACCCGAGCCGGGCGGCCACCGCCGGGGCTCGCGCTCGACCCCCCCGACGCGCCGCCGCCCGAGCACCCGCCGGAGATCCCGGTGGAGCGGCTCGACTCCGACGCGCTGAAGGTCATCGCCCGGCTGCGCCACATGCGCCACCAGGCGTACTTCGTGGGCGGCTGCGTCCGCGACCTCCTGCTCGACGCGAAGCCGAAGGACTTCGACCTCGCGACCGACGCCCACCCGGGCGAGGTGCGCGCGATCTTCCGGAACTGCCGCCTCATCGGCCGCCGCTTCCGGCTCGCGCACGTGTACTTCCGGGGCGGGAAGGTCATCGAGGTCGCGACCTTCCGCAAGAACCCCGTCGACGTCGGCGACGACGTGCCCGACGAGGCCGACCTCCTCATCACGCGCGACAACGTGTTCGGCACCGCGGAGGAGGACGCCGTCCGGCGCGACTTCACCGTGAACGGCCTCTTCTACGACGTCGCGCTCGGCGAGGTGATCGACTATGTCGGCGGGCGCGCGGACCTCGAGGCCCGGCGCATCGCGACCATCGGCGACCCCGAGATCCGCATCCGGGAGGACCCGGTGCGCGCGCTGCGCGCGGTGCGGTTCGCGGCGCGCCTCGGCTTCATCATCGCGCCCGAGACGTTCGAGGCGATGCGGCGGCACGCCGGCGAGCTCGCCCGCTGCGCGCCGGCGCGGGTGCTCGAGGAGATCTTCAAGATCCTGCGCTGCGGCGGCTCGGCGCGCGCGTTCGAGCTCCTGCGCGCCTGCGGGGCGCTGCCCGTCGTGCTCCCCTCGCTCGGCGCGGCGCTCGAGTCCTGGGACGAGGCCCGGCGGCGGAGCTTCTTCGCCCACCTCGCCGCGCTCGACCGGCTCGTCCGCTCCGGCGAGGTCGTCTCCGAGGCGGTGCTCCTCGGCGCGCTGCTCATGCACCTCGCGCCGTCGCCCCGCCCCGTGAACGTGAACGAGCCCGTGCCCGCGCCCGAGGACAGACCGGGCTCGGGCGCGTTCGCGGGAGCGCGCCGGCCCGGGGAGGGGCTCCGCGGCTCCGAGGCGGACGCGCTCCTCGCGGCGCTCGTCCAGACCGCGCGACTCCCGCGCAAGATCGCCGAGCGGACCCGCCTCGCGCTCCACGCGCAGCGCGTGCTCCGCGAGCCCCCGCGCAAGAAGCGCCGGCGCGGCCGCGGCCCGGCGGGCCAGCAGTACTTCGCGGACGCGCTGCAGCTCCTCCGGATCGGCGTGGAGGCGACCGGCACCGGGGGCGAGGTGCTCGAGCGCTGGACGGCGCACGCGCGCGCCGCGACCGAGCCGCAGGAGGCGCGCGCGCCGCGCGAGGAGGGCGCCGCGTCCCCCGCCGACCTCGAGGTCGTCGCCGCCTCCCCGGAGGGGACGCCCGAGGCTTCGCAGGCCCGGGCCGACGGGGCGGAGCCGCGCGCCGAGGGTCAGC
>DASVZX010000123.1:0-21921 GCA_036391435.1 Anaeromyxobacter sp.
CCGGCGCCCGCCTCCCTGGCGGCCGACGCGGGCGCGTGCCCGGGCTCCGCAGTCTTCCCCTCGCGCACCTCCGCCTCGGTGGGCGGCGGCGCCGGCGGCCCGTGGCCGTGGCGGCGCGCGGCCCTGGGGAGGGCGAGCGCGCGCGGCGCCGCCTCGCCGTGGGCGAGACCGACCGACTGCTTCATGGCGCGGATCTCCTGCGCGGAGAGCGCGCGGAACGTCCCCGGCCGCAGCCCCTCGACGGTGACCCCGCCGAACTCGGGCCGGAAGAGCCGCTGCACCTGGAGCCCGACCGCCTCGCAGAGCCGCTTCACGAGGTGGAAGCGCCCCTCCCCCACGACGACGCGGATCCAGACGTTCTTCTCCGCGCGCTCGTGGATCGCGACCTCGAGCGCCTTCGCCGGCCCGTCCTCGAGCCGCACGCCCTCCGCCATCCGGCGGAGCGCCTGGAGGTCGGGGTCGCCCTTCACCTTCACGAGGTAGACGCGCCGGTGGCCGTAGCGCGGGTGGGCGAGCCGGTTCGCGAGCTCGCCGTCGTTCGTGAACAGGACCGCGCCCTCCGCGTCCCAGTCGAGGCGCCCGACCGAGAAGACGCGCTCCGGCACCTTGCGGAGGTACTCGAAGGCGGTGGGCCGGCCGTCGGGATCGGACGCGGTCGTGACGCACCCCGGCGGCTTGTAGAGCAGGTAGTACGCGCGCGACTCGGGCGCGGAGACGAGCCGGCCGTCGACCGTCACGAGGTCGCGCGCCGGATCGACCTTCGTCCCGAGCTGCCGGACGATCGACTGGTTCACCTTCACGCGCCCGTCGAGGATGAGCGCCTCCGCCTTGCGGCGCGACGCGACGCCGGCCGAGGCGAGGAACTTCTGGAGCCGCTCCTCCACGCGCGCGCTCACGGCTGGCCGGTCCCGGGACCCGGCCCGCCGGGACCGGGCTCCCCGGCCGGCGGCCCGTCCGTCTCCGGCTCGAGCGCGGCCTCGGCGGCGCGGGTCTTCTCGTCGGCGGTCGCGATCGCCCGCTCGAGCTCGTCGAGCGCGGCGTCGCCCTCGGCGCGCTTCGCCTCGAGCTCCGCGCGGAGCCGCTCGTCCTTGAGCTCGTCCACGAGCCCGGCGATGGGCTCCGGCTCGGCCTCGGGCACCTTCTCGACGATGTCGCGGTGCTCCTCGGAGAGCTCGTGGAACTCGCGGAGCGTGGGCAGCGAGGCGAGGTCCTTCAGCGCGAAGAACTCGAGGAACTCGCGGGTCGTGCCGTACAGGATGGGGCGCCCCGGCTCCTCCTTCTTGCCGAGGATCTTGACGAGCCGCCGCTCGAGCAGCGCCTTCACGACCGCGCCGCAGTCGACGCCGCGGATCTCCTCGATCTCGGGGCGCGTGACCGGCTGGCGGTAGGCGACGATCGCGAGCGTCTCGAGCGCGGCGCGGGTGAGCCGCTGCGGCTTCACCCGCAGGAACCGGCGCGCGACGTCGGCGTTGTCCGGCGAGGTGCGGAGCTGCCAGCCGCCGGCGACCTCGTGCAGCACGATCCCCGAGATGCCCTCGCGGAAGTGGCCGGAGAGCTGATCGAGCGCCCGCGCGATCCGGGCGGGCTCGATGCCGGTCGTCCGGTGGAGCTCCTCGGCGCCGAGCGGCCGCTCCGCGAGGAAGAGGAGCGTCTCGACCACCGTGCGGACGCGGGCCTCGGAGAGCCGCCGCGCGGCGGCCTGGAGCTTCTCGAAGGGCTCCTCCTTCTCCGCGGTCGCCGGGACCTCGATCTCCGCAGAGGGGACTCCGTCGAGGGCGGGGTCGCCCTTCGCCTCCTCCGCCGCCTGCATCGCCTGCAGCTCGGAGGCGGACACGCCGCCCGGGACCGGCGGGGCGGCGGCGTCCGGCGCGACCCCCGTCGCCCCGGCGGCCTCGGCGAGGTCCTTGGGATCGGCCGTCATCGGTAGTCCTCCTCGTGCCCTTCCGGCACGCCCTCGCCCAGCGTGTCGCGGGCCTCCACCAGGATCTCCGCCCCCGGGCCGCCCTCGTCGTGCGGCGCCTGGTAGATGCGGACGAGCTTCAGCTTCGCCATCTCGAGGATCGCGAGGAACGTCGAGATGACGCCCGCCCGGTCGTGGCGGCGCCCCTCCGGGCCGGCGAGCAGCTCCTCGAAGGTCGCGCGGCGGCGCAGCCGCAGCACGTCGGCGACCCGGGCGATGGCGTCGCTGATGGTGAGCCGGTCGCCCTGGACCTCGTGCGCCGTCTCCGGGCGCGCGTTCGCGATCGCGCGGTCGAGGGCCTCGATGAGCTTGAACACCGAGACGTCGGCGAGCCCCTCCGGCCCCTCCGGCGGCGCCGGCCGCTCGGCGCGCGCGCGCCGCGCGAACACGGTCCGGTCGAGGATGTCGCGCCCCCCGAGCTCCTCCCCGGCCGCCTTGTACTTCTGGTACTCGAGCAGCCGCCGCACGAGCTCGGCGCGCGGATCCACGCCGGCGTCCTCGACCGGCGCGTCCTCGGCGACCTCGGTGCGGGGCAGCAGGAGCCGCGACTTCATGAGCGCGAGCTGCGCGGCCATGTGCAGGAACTCGCCCGCGACGTCGATGTCGAGCTCCCGCAGCAGCTCGAGGGTGGCGAGGTAGCTCTCGGTGATCCTCGCGAGCGGGATGTCGAAGACGTCGACCTCGTGCTCCTTGACGAGGTGCAGGATGAGGTCGAGCGGCCCCTCGAACGGCGGCTCGCCCTCGCGGAGCGGCGGGAGCGACACGCGGAAGGCGTCCGCGGTCGCGCGCGCCCCGGCCTCGGGGACCGTGCCGCCCGTGTCGGGTTCCCTCGCCATTCGAAGCCTACGCTAGCCGATCTTCATCGCGTGCCGGACCTCGACCATGGTCGCCTCGGCCGCCGCGCGCGCCTTGCGCGTGCCGAGCTGGACGATGTCGTCGAGATCCTCCGGGCGGGCGAGGAGCGCCTCGCGCCTCTCGCGCATCTTCTCCTGCGCCGGGAGGAGCTTCTCGAGCAGCTTCTTCTTGCAGTCCACGCAGCCGATCGTGGCGGTGCGGCAGCCGTGGTCCACCCACGCGTTGGTCTCGGCGTCGCTGTAGACCTTGTGCAGGTGGCCGATCCCGCAGATGTCGGGGTTCCCCGGGTCGGTGCGGAGCTTGCGCGCCGGGTCGGTCACCGCGCCCATGATCTTCTTGCGGGTCGACTCGGCGCTCTCGCCGATGTCGATGGTGTTCCCGTAGCTCTTCGACATCTTGCGCCCGTCGGTGCCGAGGATCTTCGAGACCTGGGTGAGGAGCGGCTGCGGCTCGGGGAACACCGCGCCGTAGTGGAAGTTGAAGCGGCGCGCGATCTCGCGGGTGAGCTCGAGGTGCGAGACCTGGTCCGCGCCGACCGGCACCCGCGTCGCCTTGTACAGGATGATGTCCGCGGCCATGAGGACCGGGTAGCCGAGGAAGCCGTAGAGGGCGAGGTCGCGGTCGGTGATGTTCTCGCGCATCTCCTTGTAGGAGGGCGAGCGCTCGAGCCACCCGAGCGGCGTGATCATGCCGAGGAGCAGGAAGAGCTCCGCGTGCTGCTTCACCTGGCTCTGGATGAAGAGCGTCGACTTCTGCGGGTCGATCCCGGCCGCGACGAAGTCGACGAACATCTCGCGCTGCGACTGGAGGATGACCTCGGTCCGGTCGTAGCTCGTCGTGAGCGCGTGCCAGTCGGCGCTGAAGTAGTAGCAGTCGTTGTCTTCCTGCAGCCGCACCCAGTTCGCGAGCGCGCCGTGGAGGTGGCCGAGGTGGAGGCGGCCCGTGGGCCGCATGCCGCTGACGACGATGGGACGCTGGGGGGCCATGGAGGTTCCTTCAGCCCGCGATGTGGGCGGCGACGTTCCAGAGGATGCCGTAGACGAAGCGGATCGGGCCGGAGATGAACGAGCCGCCGAAGAGGATCACGAAGATGAGCAGGAACGGCGAGATCCGCGCGAACCGCTCCCAGGCCCCGCGCCAGCGGTACGGCATGAGGCTCTCCGCGACGTGGCCCCCGTCGAGCGGCGGGATCGGCAGGAGGTTGAAGAGCGCGAGCCCCGCGTTCACGATCATGAACCGGTTGAGGAGCGCGTACGCGGCGCTGCCGCCCCCGACGACGTCCGGCGCGAAGCGCGCCAGGACACCCAGGAGGATCGCGGCGAGGAGGCCGAGGAGCAGGTTCGAGAGCGGCCCCGCCGAGCTCACGATGATGTCCCCGGTCCCCATCCGGAACTTCCGGTCGAACCGCGACGGGTTCACCGGGACCGGCTTCGCCCAGCCGATCGGCGCGTTCATGAGCGGCAGGAGGATGGTCCCGAAGAGGTCGATGTGCGGCACGGGGTTCAGCGTGAGGCGCCCCGCGCGCGCGGCCGTGTCGTCGCCCAGGTGCCAGGCGGACCACGCGTGGAAGAACTCGTGGAAGGTGAGCGACAGGAGCAGAACGATGAGGTTCAGCACCGCGCCCGCGGGATCTTGGAAGAGGCTCAACCTGAGGTTCCTGAAAGGAAATCGGTTCTCTAGCAGCGCGGGACCGCACGGTCAACGCGGACCGCGGGGCGCGTCGCGAAGGCGGCGGGATCACGCGCGCGGGTGGAAGCGCTCGTGGAGACGCCGCACGTGGGTCCGGTCGAGGTGCGTGTAGATCTGGGTGGTCGAGACGTCGGCGTGGCCGAGCATCGCCTGGACGGCGCGCAGGTCCGCGCCGCCCTCGAGCAGGTGGGTCGCGAACGAGTGGCGGAGCTTGTGGGGCGAGACGCGCCGGCGGATGCCGGCCGTCCGGGCGTGCCGGGCGAGGAGCTTCGCGAAGCCCTGGCGCGTCATCCGGCCGCCGCGCGGCGTGACGAAGAGGTCCTTCGAGCGGCGGCCCCGCAGGAGCACCTCGCGGGCGCCGAGCAGGTACGCCTTCAGCGCCTCCGCGGCGGGCCCGCCCAGAGGGACGACCCGCTCCTTGCTCCCCTTCCCGCGCGCGACGAGCATGCGGGTCTCGAGGTCCACGTCGTTCAGCCGGAGCGAGACGAGCTCCGAGACGCGCAGGCCCGTCGCGTAGAGGAGCTCGAGCATGGCGCGATCGCGGCGGCCGGGCGCCTTGCGCGGATCCGGCGCCGCGAGGAGCGCCTCGATCTCGTCGCGCGAGAGGAGCTCGGGGAGGCGGCGTCCCGGCCGCGGCGCGCCGATCTCGTCGGTGGGGTTCAGGGGGGCGAGCCGCTCCGCGACGAGGAGCGCGTGGAGCGACCGGATCGCCGAGAGCGCGCGCGCCTGGGAGCGGGGCGAGAGCCCGAGCCGGACGAGCTCCGCGAGGTGGGCCTGGACCTCGCCGCGACCGACGGCGCCCCAGGAGTGGACCCCGAGCTTCTCGAGGTGCCCGGCGTAGCGGCGGAGATCCCGACCGTACGCGTCCACGCTGTTCGCGGCGAGCCCCTTCTCGACGCGCGCGTGCGAGAGGAAGACGTCGAGGGCGGGTTCGAGGGGGGACACCGGCCGGACGATATCGCGCGAGGCTCGGCGATCCAGTTCCCGGACGCGACGTTCTCGTGAACGGGCCGGCGCGGGCTCGGGCGCCGGGTGCCTACGAGACGAGGTCCGAGACGTCGCCCTTGCCGGTGCGGAGGACCACGGGCTCGGTGCCGGAGAGGTCGATCACCGACGACGGCTCGTTCGGCTTGTAGCCGCCGTCCAGGATGAGGTCGAGCCCGTGGCCGAGGTGCTCCTTGATGTCCTTCGCGTCGATGAGGACCTCGCCCTCGGGCGTCGCCGCCGAGGTGGAGATGAGCGGGTGGCCGAGGCGCATCGCGATCTGCAGCGCGATGGGGCTGTCCGGGATCCGGATGCCGACGGTCTTCTGCCGCCGGAGCACGAGATCCGGGACGAGCCGGGTCGCCGGGAGGATGAAGGTGTAGGGCCCGGGCACCTTGCGGCGCAGGACGCGGTACGCCGCGTTGTCCACGATGGCGTACCGCGCGATCTCGGCGAGGTCCTGGCACACGAAGGAGAGCTCGTGCGACCGGGGCAGCTGCTTCAGCTGGTAGATCCGCTCGATCGCCCGCTTGTCGAAGAGATCGCAGCCGATGCCGTAGTAGGTATCGGTCGGATACGCGAGCAGCCCCCCGGAGGACAGGACCGACACGGCGCGCTCCACGACCCGCGGCTGCGGGTGCAGAGGGTCGATCTCGAGGATCGGCGCCGTCGTCGCCATGGGCGCCGGTTGTAGCAGCTTTCCGGGGCTGCCCCAACTTCGCGGCGGGCGGTTGCGCGCGACATCGCGCGCGGACTCACCGGACATCACGGATGAAATCGCTCGCCCGGGGAGATCCCCGGGCGAGCGCGCCGCAGCCTTGCACCCGCACGCCCCGAGCGCGGGCGCAGCCGGGAGGGCTGCGCCAAGGCGAGCGACGGGGGCTCCGGGGGATCCGAGCCCGGCGCGCAGGCGCCGGCGAGGGCCTCCCCGGTGCTAGGTCCTGTGCTTCCCGCGCTCGATGAGCTCGCGGACCTTCTGGCCGCCCTTCTTGCCGATCTCCTCGTAGAAGGCGTGCCCGCGCTCGTCCCGGACGGTGATCCCGCCCTTGCGCCCCGCCTCCGACACGGTCATGCCGCGGCGCCCCTCCTCGGGCTCCTTGCGGCCCGCGCCGTCCACCACATCCTTGCCGTCGCCCCGCTCCGCCATGGTCCCCCCCCGAGCGCGCCCCCGCGCGCATGCCGTCACCGGTGCTCGCCGCCGTGCTCGCCCGCGTCTTCCTCGGCGCCCGCCTTGCCCTTCTCGATGAGCTCGCGCACCTTGTGGCCGCCCTTGCGCCCGATCTCCTCGTAGAAGGGGGTGCCGCGCTCCGCCTTGATGGTCTCGCCGCCCTTCTTGCCGATCTCCTCGTAGAAGCGCGGACCGCGCTCCTGCTTGACGGTGTCCCCGCCCTTCTTCCCGATCTCCTCGTAGAACTTCCGCCCGCGCTCGGCCTTGACGGTCTCGCCGCCCTTCTTGCCGATCTCCTCGTAGAACTTCCGCCCGCGGGTCTCGCGGACCCGCACGCCGCCCTTGCGACCGGCCTCCGAGACCGTCATCGCCCCCTTGCCGCCGCCCTTCTTCTCTTCAGCCATGGATCGCCCCCGTGGTCCTTCCTCGCACAATGTGGTCGCTGGCCTGCCGGCGGCGCAGGGCCCGACCGAGCACGTGCTCGGCGATGGCCTCCGCCATGTCGAGGCCGGTGGCCTCGAGGATCCCCTGCCAGCTGGGGTTCCCGTTCACCTCGAGCACGACCGGCCCGTCCGGCCCCGCCACGAGGTCCACGCCCGCGTAGTCGAGCCCGAGCGCCCCGGCCGCGGCCTCCGCCACCCCCGCGAGCGCCCCGTCGAGCCGCGCGGGCTCCGAGCGCGACCCCCGGGCGACGTTCGTGCGCCACTCGCCCGGGGGCGCGTGGCGGGTGATGGCGGCGCGGGCGCTGCCCCCGACGACGAAGACGCGCAGATCGCGACCCGGGTGCGGGACCCATGCCTGGAGGTAGACCGCGCCGTCCCGCGCGACCCGCTCGCGGACGAGGCGGCGCCCCGCCGCGTCCGCGCGCACGCGCTCGACGCCCTCGCCGAGCGAGCCCGCGACGGGCTTCGCGACGGCGTCCGCGAGGGTCGCGAGCGCCTCCTCCGCGTCCTCCCGCGTCTGCGCGACCGCCGCGCGCGGGGTCGGCACGCCCGCCCAGGCGAGCAGCCACGAGGTCCGGAACTTGTCCTGCGCGGCGAGGAGCGGCTCGAGCCGGTTCACGACGACCGACCCGATCGCCTCGAGCGCGCGGTACACCTCGAACTGCACGTCGGCGTCGCCGCCCTGGCCGAGGCCTCGCGCGAGCAGGAAGGCGTCGAACCCCGCCGCCGGGAGCGCCCCGGCGAGCACCTCGATCCGCTCGGGGTGCACCCGCGCGGCGAGCAGGGCGGGGTCGATCGCGACCGCCTCCGCCCGCCGTCCGCACGCGGCGAGCAGGCGCTCGCTGTGCCAGTCGACCTCGGGCCAGGCGGTCACCACCCCGATCCGGATGTCTCCCACGTTCATGCCGGCTTGCTTCCCTTCCCCTACCCCGACCGCCCCGCGCAACACTCTGTCCACGCCCGGTCGGCTGGACAAGGACGCGGCGCCCCGGGGGTTTTTCGATCTGCTCCCGGGCGCGGCGCGGGCGCCCCCGCGCGGGAGGACGCGGCCCCGCAGCCCGTCCGGCGCGCCGGCGCGGCCGGACGGCCCTTCGGGACCGGAGCGGCGAAGCCCGCCGGCCTCAGTCGTTCCGGGCGAGCGCCTGCGTGACGGCCGCGACGACCCGCTCCGCGAGCGCGCCCTCGAGCCGCCCGCCGTCCGCCGTGCGGACGTAGAACGCGTCGGCCGCGCGGTGCCCCTCGGTCGTGATGCGGGCGAGATCCACGGTGAGCCCGAGCTCGAAGAAGGTGCGCGACAGCGTGTGCAGGAGGCCGACGCGGTCGGCGGTGAAGACGTCCACGACGCTCTGCGCGCGCGCGCTGTGGTTGTCGATGACCACCTTCGTCGGCACGCTCGGCAGCGGCTTCTGCGGCACCGCGGAGGCGCGCAGGCGCCGCGCCATGAGGTCGGCGAGCGACTCCTCGCCCGAGAGGACGCGCGCCAGGTCGCTCCGCGCGGCGCGCCAGCGCGCCCGCTCGACCGGCCCCTCCTCCGCCCCCCGCAGCTCGAAGAGATCGAGCGCCCGGCCGCCGAGCCAGCCGAGCGCCGGGTCGTCCAGCGTCGAGAACACCTCGGCGTGCCGGATGTCGATGCGGTGCGCGGCGAGGACGCCCGCGATCGTCGCGAGGAGGCCGGGGCGATCCGCGGCGGTGAGCGCCGCCTCGGAGTGACCGAGGGCGCGATCGTGCCGGAGGGTCGCCGCGAGCGGCCGGCGCCGCCCGAGCGACAGGAGGCGGAGGTGATGGGGCGCGAGCCCCGGCGCGACCGTGAGGAAGTAGCGGGCGGGCATCGCCTCGACGAAGCGATCCTGGTCGTCGACGCGGACGCCGCGCGCGCGCTCCTGCAGCGCCTCGACGACGAGCTCGCGGCCGGCGGCCTCCGCGGTGCCGGGGTCGGGGTGGCGCTCGCGGCCGAGGAGCACCTCGCGCGTCTTCTCGTACAGCTCGCGCAGGAGCCGCGCCTTCCACTCCGTCCACGTCCGCGGCCCGACCGTCGCCATGTCCGCGTAGGAGAGGAGGTAGAGCTCCTCGAGCCGGTCGACCGTGCCGACCTCCTCCGCGAAGGCGTGGATGAGGTCCGGATCGGAGAGATCGCGGCGCTGCGCGACCGCCGGCAGGCGCAGGTGCTTGAGGACGAGCCACTCGACGTCGGCGGCGTCGGCGGGATCGAGCCCGAGCCGCACGCACGCGTCCGCCGCGATGGCGGCGCCCCGCGTCGAGTGGTCCTTCCCCGAGCCCTTGCCGACGTCGTGGAAGAGCGTCCCGAGGTAGAGCGCGAGCGGCCGCTTCATGTTCCGCATGAGCGGCGCGAGCGCGGGCTCCTCGACGTCGCCGCAGCGGAGCGCGAAGAGGCGCCGCACGGCGAACAGCGTGTGAACGTCGACCGTGTAGACGTGGTAGACGTCGATCTGCCGCCGCGCGGTGATCCGGGCGAACTCCGGCAGGATCCGCGGCAGGACGCCGAGCTCGTGCATCGCGGTGAGGAACCGCCCGCGGGTGCCCTCCCGCGTGAACGCGGCGAGGAGCTCCTGGTTCGTCTCGGGGTCGTCGGCGGCCTCCGCCGGCAGCTCCTCGGCGGCCTGCGCGGCGAGGTCGCGCGCGTACGGGTACAGATCGAGGTGCTCGCGGTCCGCCGCCGCGAAGAGCCGGACGAGCGCGGCGGGCGAGCGGCGCAGCACGTCCTTGTCCATCACCGACAGGCGGCCGCGGAACACCTTGAACTCGCCGCCGGGGAGGAGCCGGTCGGCGGCGCGCGGCGGCTGGCCGCGGAGCACCGGCACCGGCCGCTCGGCGCCGATCGTCGCCGCCGGGGGCGGGACCATCCGCCAGCCCATCTGGCTCTGCGGCTCGAGGCAGCGGTCCACGATCGCGTCGCAGGCGACGAGCACCGTCTTCGCGGCGAGGTAGTAGTGCCGCATGAACTCCTCGACCCCGGAGCCGTGCTCGCGGTCCCGGTACCCCATCGCCTGCGACACCTGGAGCTGCACGTCGAAGGTGAGCTGATCCCACTTGCGGCCGGCGAGGTAGTGCATCCAGTTCCGCACGCGCCAGAGGAAGTCGCGGGCCCGGCGCATGTCGCGGATGTCGCGCTCGGGGAGGAGGGCGCGCGAGAGCAGCTCGGTGATGCCGGCCACCTTGAAGCGGACGCGGGCGAGCCAGAGCGCCGACTGCAGGTCGCGCAGCCCGCCCTCCGACTCCTTCAGGTTCGGCTCGAGCAGGTAGAGGGAGTCGCCGAACCGCTCGCGGCGCGTCCGCATCTCGTCGAGCTTGTCGGCGATGAACTTCTCCACCTTCGCCTGCGAGAGGCC
Source organism: Anaeromyxobacter sp. (assembly GCA_036391435.1). GTDB lineage: Bacteria > Myxococcota > Myxococcia > Myxococcales > Anaeromyxobacteraceae > Anaeromyxobacter. Next base: position 10,447 of record DASVZX010000123.1, read on the forward strand.
GTGCAGCTCCTCGCGCTCGAGCTCCCGGTACAGGTCGCGGTCGCCGGCGAGGGGGCGCAGGTCGAGGAGCGCCGTGCGGGCCGTGTGGTCCTCCGAGGCGATCTGCACGCAGTCGCCGAGGTTCCGGACCGCGTACCCGACCTCGAGCTTCAGGTCCCACAGCGCGTAGACGAGCGACTCGCTCGCGGCCTTCACGAACGGACCCGCGTCCCGGCCGCCGTGCAGCACGAGCAGGTCGACGTCGGAGAACGGCGCGAGCTCGCGCCGGCCGTACCCGCCGATGGCGACGAGCGAGAGCGGGGTCGGGGCGTGCGCCCTCGCGGCCGCCGCCGTCGCGCGCTCCCACAGGGCGAGCATGATCCGGTCCATGGCGGCGCTCTGGAGGCGCACCACGGTGTGGCCGCTCGCCCCGGCGCGGTGGATCGCCTCGATCGTGCCGCGCTGCGCGGCGAAGTCCGTCCTCACGTCGCCGGTGAGCGGCGGGAGGTCGGCGAGCCGCGCGTCGTACTCGTAGGGCGCGGCGGTCGGGAGGCTGGTCGCGTCGGGGAGCTTCATGCCGCGCGGAGTATAGCGGCGGGCCGGGGGGACCGCCGTGCGGGCGGGAGGATCACGGAGCCCGGGCCGCCGCGACCTCCGGGCCGCTCCTCGCGAACCCGGCGACGGCGCGCGCGATCCCGGCGGCGACCTCGTCCTGGTAGCGGGGCGAGGCGAGCCGGCGCTCCTCGTCGCGGTTCGAGATGAACGCGGTCTCGACGAGCACGGCCGGCATGCGCGCGCCGAGGAGGACGTAGAAGAGCGCGCTCTTCACGCCGAGGTCCCGGACGTCGCCGACGTGCGCCCGCACGCCGCCGGTGACCTCGCGCTGCACGAGCCGGGCGAGCCTCCGCGAGGCGCCCGCGCTCGCCTTCGCGTCGAGGTCCGTCAGGATCCGGGTCACCGCGTCGCCCTGCCCGTCGAGGTCGAGCCCGTTCTCGCGGGCGGCCAGGCGCGCCGCGTACCGGTCGTCCGTCACGTTCAGGAAGTAGGTCTCGACGCCGGTCCGGTTCCGGCGGGGGTGGGCGTTCGCGTGGATCGAGACGAACAGGTCCCCGCGCGCGGTGTTCGCGATCGCGGTCCGCTCCTCGAGCGCGAGGTACCGGTCGTCCTTGCGCGTGAGGACCACCTCGAACCCGGCCTCCCGCAGCCGCTTCGCGAGCCGGCGGGCCATCGCGAGCGTCACGTCCTTCTCGCGGACGCGGCGCGGCCCGATGGCCCCCGGATCGTGCCCCCCGTGCCCGGCGTCCACCACGATCCGGCGGATCGGCCCCTGGGGCTCCTCCGCGCCCTCGTCCGGCGCCGGCTCGGCGGCCGCCTCCGGCCTCGGGGTCGAGGTCGCGCTCGGGGTCGGGGTCGGGGTCTGGGGCTCCGCCCGCTCCCGGCCCGCGCGCGCCACCGCCTCCCGCCGCGCGGCGTTCGTCCCCACGTCGAGCACGAGCCGCGGCGGGTCGTCGAGCGCGAAGACCTCGACGCCGTCCGCGCCGGCGAGGTCGAGCACGACCCGCACCGTGTCGGGCGCGTTCTGGGCGGCGCGCACGCGGTCGATGCGCTCGCCCGGGACGGGCCGCGCGACGGCGGCGCCCTCGAGCAAGGCCGGGCGCAGGTCGAGCGCGATCCGGCGCGGCCGATCGGGCGCCGGCTGCAGCTCGAGCTTCTGCCAGCCCACCCAGTGCGAGAGGTACACCGCGACGCGCGTGTAGTCGTCGGAGGACCACGTGCGGACCTCGGAGACGCGCGCCGGGCCCTCGCCGTCCGAGGCGCCGAGCGGCAGGGCGGGCGTCGTCCGCGCCGCAGAGAGATCCGCGAGCGCGGCCTCGAGGGCGGGGTCCTGGGGCGCGTCGTCCTCGGCGGGCTCCGGGGGCGGGGCCGGAGCCGCCGCGACGGCGGTCCGCGCGCGCTGGGGCGCGGGGTGCGCCGGCGGCGGGCGGGCGGGACGGTCCTCCCCCGCTTCGCGGCGGATCGCCGCGGCGAGGGCGGCGGCCTCGCGCGATCCCTGCCGCGTCGCGCGCGCGGCGAGCCTCAGCGCGGCGTCCCGGTCCGCCTCGTTCGCCGACCAGCGGTAGAGGGCGTAGCGCGCGCGGGCGGCCTCGAGCGTCGCGGCGGGAGCGTCCTTCCCGCGGGCCGCGCGGAGGAGGTCCTGGATCGCGCGCTCCCAATTGTGGTGGTACCGGCGCCGCGCGCGATCGCGCTGGAGCGCGGTCATCGCGGCCTTCGCCTCGGCGAGCGTGGGCGGACCGCCCTTCCTCGCGGCGTGCCTCGCCCGATGTGGCGAGCGGGCGGCGGCAGGCCTGGCCGCGGGGGCGCGCCGGGCCGGCGCCGCGATCGCCCCGTGCGGGACGACGAGGAACACCACGGCGAGCGCGAGGGCGCGGCCCATGAGGCGCACTGTCGGGCACGTCGATATCGACGTCCATTTTTCGGCGTATCATCGCCCCGTCCCTTTCGCGGAGGTCCGACATGGCTCCCCAGAAGCGGGTCGGCGTCGTCCTCGCCGGCTGCGGATTCCTCGACGGCGCCGAGATCCACGAGGCGACGTGCACGCTCCTCTCGCTCGACCGCCGCGGCGCGAAGCTCGTCGCCATGGCGCCGGACGTCGAGCAGATGCACGTCGTCGATCACCTGAAGGGCGCGCCCTCCGCCGGCGAGAAGCGCAGCGTGCTCGTCGAGGCCGCCCGCGTCGTGCGCGGGCAGATCACCGACATGGCCGGGGTGTCGGCGAAGGACCTCGACGCGCTCATCTTCCCGGGCGGCTTCGGCGCCGCGAAGAACCTCTGCTCGTTCGCCGTCGAGGGGCGGAGCATGCGCGTCCTGCCCGACGTCGAGCGGCTCGCGCGCGAGATGCGCGCGGCCGCGAAGCCGCAGGGCTACGTCTGCATCGCGCCGGTCATCGCCGCGAAGGTCTTCGGCGCCGAGCACCCGAAGCTCACCATCGGCAACGACCCGGACACCGCGGCGGCGATGGAGTCGTGGGGCGCGAGGCACGTCGACTGCAAGGTCGAGGACGCGATCGTCGACGAGCGCCTGAAGCTCGTGTCGACGCCGGCGTACATGCTCGGACCGTGGATCGCGCCGGTGGCGACCGGCATCGACAAGCTCGTCGCCGCCGTCCTCGAGATGGCCTGAGGGACGGTCTCGCACATCGAGTCTCCGTCTCATCGACCTGCGGCGCCATGCCGCGGTTTTGTCGTGGCGGACGGTGAATTTCGGGTACAGTCTCGCGTCTCATTTCTCGGGCGGACTGGTCCGCCCCCGCAAATCAGGAGCCGCTCACCGTGAACAAGACCTTCGCTTCCCTCTTCGCCGCCGTCGCCCTCGCCTTCGCCTCCAACGCCCTCGCGGCCGAGCCGCCCGCCAAGCCGATCACGCTCCCCGCCAAGCCGGGCGCCGTGACCTTCGAGCACGCGAAGCACGCGGGCGTGAAGTGCACCGTCTGCCACGCCACCGAGCAGGGCGGCGAGATCGAGGGCTTCGGCAAGACCGTCAACAAGGACAAGGCGCACGGCAAGTGCCACGAGTGCCACAAGAAGGAGGGCAAGGGCCCCCAGAAGTGCGCCGACTGCCACAAGAAGGCGTAGCCCTTAGCTCCACGTGAAGCGACCGAGAGGGGCCGGGACACCGGCCCCTCTCGCATTTTCGCTCCGGGCCTCGCCCCGCCCGGTCCGCCCTGCGCCCACTTGCCGCACCGGCTTCGGCCAGGGGTTCGCTAGAGTGGCGCGCTCGTTGCGCCGGGAATCCGCCCGGGCGCGACCTCTCCACTGCCTGAGGGGAAATCACCGAAATGAAGAACACGTTCTTCTCGATGCTCGTCGCCGTCGCGGTCGCCTTCGCGTCCAGCGCTTTCGCCGCCGAGGCGCCCGCCAAGCCGATCACGCTCCCCGCCAAGCCGGGCGCGGTGACGTTCAACCACAAGACCCACGCCGCCCTGAAGTGCACGCAGTGCCACGCCGACGAGAAGGGCGGCGAGATCGAGGGCTTCGGCAAGACCGTCAACAAGGACAAGGCCCACGCCAAGTGCCACGAGTGCCACAAGAAGGAGGGCAAGGGCCCGCAGAAGTGCGCCGACTGCCACAAGAAGGCGTAGCCCTTAGCTCCACGTGAAGCGACCGAGAGGGGCCGGGAGACCGGCCCCTCTCGCCTTGGGGGGACCGTCAGTCCCCGAGCTTCTTCTTCCAGCCCGCGAGCAGGTTCAGCGCGTCGAGCGGCCGGAGCGCGTCGAGGTCGAGCGCGCGCACCGCCTTCGCGACCTCCTCGGCGGCGGGATCCGTTGGCGCGCCGCCGAACAGGCCGAGCTGCGCCGTGGCCGCCTGCGCCCGCCGGCGCTTGCCGCGCGCGAGCGCCGCGTGCCCGCCCTCGTCCACCTCGAGCGCCTCGAGGTTCGCGAGGATCTCCCGCGCGCGGGCGAGCACCTCCGCCGGCAGCCCGGCGAGCTTCGCCACCTCGATGCCGTAGCTGCGCGACGCGCCGCCCTGGACGAGCTTGCGGAGGAACACCACGCGATCGCCCACCTCGCGCACCGCGACGGTGAGGTTCCTCACCGCGGGGCGCTCCCGGGCGAGGTCCTGCAGCTCGTGGTAGTGCGTCGCGAAGAGCGTGCGGCAGCCGACGGCGTCGTGGAGGTGCTCCGCCACCGCCCACGCGATCGAGACGCCGTCGAAGGTCGACGTGCCGCGGCCGATCTCGTCGAGGACGACGAGCGACCGGCGCGTCGCGTTGTGGAGGATCGCCGCGGTCTCGGTCATCTCCACCATGAAGGTGGACCGGCCGCGCGCGAGGTCGTCCGAGGCCCCGACGCGCGTGAAGATCCGGTCCACCACGCCCACGCGCGCGCGGCGGGCGGGGACGAAGCTCCCCACCTGCGCGAGGAGCGCCACGAGCGCCGCCTGGCGCATCACGGTGCTCTTCCCCGCCATGTTGGGGCCGGTCACCACCAGGATCGCGCCGTGCGCGTCGCACTCCGGGGCGCCGCGCGACGCGACCCGCACGTCGTTCGGGACGAAGGCCGACGGGCCGTCGGGCAGGACCGCCTCGACGACGGGGTGGCGCCCGTCCTCGATCTCGAGCACCTCCGACCCGTCCACCTCGGGGCGCACGTAGCCGCGCTCCGCCGCGACGCGCGCGAGCGACAGGAGCGCGTCGGCCGTCGCGACCGCGTCCGCCGCGGTGCGGATCCGGGGCGCGGCCTCGACCACCTTCGCGCGCAGCTCCTCGAACAGCCGCTCCTCCAGGGCGCAGCGGCGCTCCTCGGCCCCGAGCACCTGCTCCTCGAAGGACTTCAGCTCGGGCGTCGCGAAGCGCTCGCCGCCGACGGTCGTCTGCCGGCGCTCGTAGTCCTTCGGCACGAGGTGCAGGTTCGGCTTGGTGACCTCGATGTAGTAGCCGAACACGCGGTTGAAGCGGACCTTGAGGGAGCCGATGCCGGTGCGCTCGCGCTCCTTCGCCTCGAGCCGGGCGATGACGCCCTTCCCGTCCTCCGCGATCGCGACGATCTCGTCGAGCTCCCTCGACCAGCCCCGCCGGATGAGGCCGCCCTCCTTGAGCGCGGGCGGCGGCTCCTCGGCGACGGCGGCGTCGAGGAGCGTCGCGAGCTCCTCGAGCCCGCGGGCGCGCGCCCCCGCCGCGCGGAGCGCCGGGGCCTCTCGGGCCTCGAGCAGGTCCGCGAGCGCGGGGAGCGCGAGCAGGGCGCCCGCGAGGGCGCGGAGGTCGCGCGCGTTCCCCTGCCCGAGCACGAGCCGCGACACGAGCCGCTCGGCGTCGGCGACCGGCCTGAGCGCGCCCGCGAGGTCCTCGCGGGCGACGGAGGCGCCGGCGAGCTCGTCCACGGCGTCGAGCCGCGCCCGGATCGCCTCGAGGTCGGTGAGCGGGTACCGGAGCCACTCCACGAGCCGCCGCCCGCCGGGCGCGGTGAGGGTCCGATCGAGCAGCGCGAGCAGCGTCCCCTTCCTCCGCCCGCCCGAGAGCGTGCGCTCGAGCTCGAGGTTCGTCCGGGTCGCCTCGTCGAGGAGGAGGACGTCGTCGGTCCGCAGCCGCGACATCCGGTCGACGTGGCGCGGCGCGGCGCGCTGGGTGTCCTGCAGGTAGGCGACGGCGGCGGCCGCCGCGGCCAGGCCGAGCGGCAGCCCCGAGACGCCGAAGCCGTCCAGGCTCGCGACCCCGAGCTGCTTGCGGAGCCGCTCGTCCGCGCGCTCGAAGTCGGAGGCCGGCCGGCGCGCCGCCGGCGCCGCGGCGCCGCGGACGACCGCGTCCGCGCGGGCCGGGTCGGCGTCGTCGGCGAGGAGGAGCTCGCGGACGCCGGCCCGCCTGAGCTCGTCGACGAGCCGCGCGTCGTCCGCCACCTCGCCGACGCGCAGCTCGCCGGTCGAGGCGTCGAGGAGGGCGATCCCCCCGCCCGCCGGGCCGAGCGCCACCGCGCCGAGGTAGCTCGCCTCGCGGGGGTCGAGCACCTGGTCGTCGAGGACCATGCCAGGCGTGACGACGCGCGTCACCTCGCGCCTCACGATGGCGGACTTCCCGGGCTCCTCCACCTGATCGCAGATCGCGACCTTGAACCCCTTCTCGAGCAGCTTCGCGACGTACCCGCGCGCGGCGTGGTACGGCACCCCGCACATCGGGACGCGGTCCTCGCCCTTCGCGCGCGACGTGAGCGTGATCTGGAGGGCCTCGGACGCGGTGACCGCGTCCTCGAAGAACATCTCGTAGAAGTCGCCCAGGCGGAAGAAGAGGATCGCGTCCGGGTACCTCGCCTTCGTCTCGAGGTACTGCCGCATCATCGGCGTGAGGGCCTGGGCGATCTCCGGCACGGCGCAGGGTTCTACCACGGCGCTCCGGCACGGGAGTTCCGTGGCGACCCCCGGATCCCGGTGCTACAGTCGGTGATCGTGTTCGAGCGGGCGTTCCAGGACCTCAACCGCCTGCGGCAGATCGCGGCGACGGTCGTGAAGCACGGGTTCGGCGCCTACCTCGCGCGCACGCGCCTGCGAGACGAGCTGCCCCGCGACGCCGTCCCCGGCGCGGCGGAGCCCCTCCCCCCGCCCGATCGGGAGACGGCGAAGCGCTTCCGGCTCATGCTCGCGGAGCTCGGCCCCACCTTCACGAAGCTCGGCCAGCTGCTCTCGACCCGCCCGGACGTGCTGCCCGCCCACTGGATCGAGGAGCTCGAGGCGCTCCAGGACGACTGCGCCCCGCTGCCCCTCTCCGAGATCCGCGCCGAGATCGAGCGGGGCCTCGGACGCCCCGTCGCGGAGCTGTTCGCCGCGCTCGACGAGGCGCCGCTCGCGAGCGCGTCCATCGCCCAGGTGCACCGCGCCCGGACCCACGCCGGGGAGAGCGTCGTCGTCAAGGTGCAGCGGCCGCACATCCGCGACCGGATCGAGTCGGACCTCGCCCTCCTCTACTACCTCGCGAAGCTCCTCGAGGCGGCCGTCGAGGAGACCGGCGTCTACACCCCGACCGGCATCATCGAGGAGTTCGACCGCACGGTGCACGAGGAGCTCGACTTCTCGAACGAGGCGCGCAACGCGAAGGCGATGGGCGCCGCGGCGCGCGACCGTCCGGCCGTCGTGATCCCGCGCGTCCACGACGGCCTCTCCAGCGCGACGGTCCTCACGCTCGACTACGTCGAGGGCACGAAGGTCTCGGAGGTCACGGCGGAGGGCGGCTTCGACCTCGAGAAGGTGGCCCGGAACATCATCGAGGCCGCCTTCCGCCAGCTCTTCGAGGACGGGATCTTCCACGGCGACCCGCACCCGGGGAACATCCTCGTGCTCCCCGGCGATCGGATCGCGCTCCTCGACTTCGGCCTCGTCGGTCGGCTCACCCGCATCCAGCAGGAGGCGCTCGTCACCCTCATCGTGGCGGTCGCGCTCCGCGACCCGGAGAGCGTCGCCCGCGTCCTGAACCGGATCGGCGTCCCGGAGGGGCGCTCGCCGCTCGGCGAGTTCCGCGAGGACATCCGCCACATCCTCGATCGCTACCTCGGCCTCAAGCTCGACGAGATCCGCTCCGCGACGCTGCTGCGCGACCTCCTCGATCTCGCCGTCCGGCACCGGATCCGGATCCCGAAGGAGTACGCGGTCCTCGCGAAGGCCTCGATCACGATCGAGGGGATCATCCGCCGGCTGTACCCGAAGCTCGACATCCTCGAGGTGGGGCTGCCGTACGCGAAGGAGCTCCTGCTCGCGCGCTTCAACCCGAGCGACGCGTCGTCCACGGTGATGAAGTCGCTCCTCAAGCTCCAGGGGCTCGCCGAGGACGTCCCGGGGCAGCTCACGCAGATCCTCGTCGACCTCGAGAGCGGCAAGTTCCGCGTGAACGTGCACTCCGAGGACGTCGAGCGCGTCGGCGGCCACGTCCGGGCGATCGGCGTGATGCTCTTCCTCGGCCTGCTCGCCGCCGGGCTCGTCGCGGGGGGCCTGTCCGTCCTCGGGGCGCGCGGGGAGACCTGGATCGGCGTCGCGGCGCTCCTCGCCGCCGCCCTCGTCTCGGCGAGCGCGGCGACGTACCACGTGGCGACGCTGCGCATGCGCAAGATCTCGCTGCGGCGGCTGCTCAGGCGGTGAGCGGGGTGACCTGACCCCGACCCCGAGCCCGAGCCGGAGCCCGAGCCCGAGCCCGAGGAGAAGCCGGGCTCGGGCGCGTTCACGGGGCGCTCGCCCGCGCGGCCGCCGCGCCCCGCCGGGGCCGCCCCGGCTCGCCGCTCCCGCCCCTCCCCCGCGGTGGTAGCGTCCGGGCCGGAGGCCGCCCATGCCCGTCCCTCCCCTCTCCCCGGAGGCGCTTCGCCGCGGCGACCTGCCCGCGGAGCTCGAGTTCGAGACCACCGACGAGCTGGAGGATCTCGACGGGCCGCTCGGCCAGGATCGCGCCGCCGAGGCGCTGCGCCTCGCGGTGAGCCTCCGGAGCGACGGCTACAACGCGTACGTGATGGGCCCGCCGGGCGCGGGCAAGCACGAGCTCGTCGCGCGCACCCTCGCGCGCGCGGGGCTCGAGGCGCCGACGCCGTCCGACTGGTGCTACCTGAACGACTTCGCCGAGCCGCACCGCCCGCGCGCGGTCGAGCTCCCCGCCGGCCGCGCCGCCGGCCTGCGCAAGGACATGGACCGCCTCGTCGAGGAGCTGCGGGCGGCGATCCCCGCGGCCTTCGAGTCCTCGGACTACCGCACGCGGATGCAGCTCCTCGAGAAGCAGCTCGAGGAGGCGCGCGAGGCCGCGATGGAGGAGATCCGCAGGAAGGCCGACGCCCGGAGCGTCGCGCTCCTGCGCACGCCGATGGGGTTCGGGTTCGCGCCCGTGAGGGACGGGGCGGTGCTCGACCCCGACGCGTTCCGCGCGCTGCCGCAGGAGGTCCAGGAGCGCTTCCAGCGGGACATCGCCGGGCTCCAGGCGGACCTGCAGCAGACGCTCCGCGCGATGCCGGACCTGGAGCGCGCGCACCGCGAGCGGGTCAAGGAGACCAACCGCGAGGTCGCGATGTACGCGGCCGGGCACCTGCTCGACGAGCTGAAGCGCCGGTACGCCGATCTCCCCGCCGTGCTCGCCCACCTCGACGCGGTCCGCCAGGACGTCGTGGACAACGTCCACGAGTTCCTCTCCGCCTCCGACGACGACGCGGGCGGGACGATGCGCAAGCTCCTCACCCAGACGCCGGCCCTGCGGCGCTACGGCGTGAACGTCATGATCGACCACGCCGGGCGCGCCGGCGCGCCGGTCGTCCGCGAGGACCTGCCGAACCTCTCGAACCTCGCGGGCCGGGTCGAGCACCACGCGCAGTTCGGGACGCTCGTCACCGACTTCTCGCTCATCCGCCCCGGCGCGCTCCACCGGGCGAACGGCGGGTTCCTCGTCCTCGACGCGCGCAAGCTCCTCGCGCAGCCCTTCGCCTGGGAGGAGCTGAAGCGGGCGCTGCGCTCCCGCGAGATCCGGATCGAGCCGCCCGAGCGGCTCTTCGGCCTCGCGACGACGGCCTCCCTCGAGCCCCAGCCGATCCCGCTCGACGTGAAGGTGGTGCTCGTCGGCGATCGTCTGGTCTGGCAGCTCCTCTCGGCGTGGGACCCCGAGTTCCCGCAGCTCTTCAAGGTCGAGGCGGACTTCGAGGACTGGCTGCCGCGCTCGCCGGCGACCGAGGGCGAGTTCGCCCGGCTCGCCGGGACCCTCGCGCGCCGGGGCGGCGCCCCGCCGCTCGATCGCGCCGCCGTGTCGCGCGTCCTCCACGAGGCGTCCCGGATCGCCGGCGACGCCTCGCGGCTCACCGCGGACGTCGGCGCCGTGCGCGACCTCGTCCGGGAGGCCGGGCACGCCGCGGCGTCGGCCGGACGGGCGCGCACCACGGGCGAGGACGTGAAGGCCGCCGTCGCCGCGCAGCTGCGCCGGGCGGGACGCCTGCGCGAGGCGGTCCGCGAGGAGATCCGCCGCGGGACGCTCGTCGTCGAGACCGCGGGCGCGCGCGTCGGCCAGGTGAACGGGCTCTCGGTCGTGACGCTCGGCCGCCACGGCTTCGGCCAGCCGAGCCGGATCACGGCGCGCGTGCGGATGGGGCGGGGGGAGGTCGTGGACATCGAGCGCGAGGTCGAGCTCGGCGGGCCCATCCACTCGAAGGGCGTGCTCATCCTCGGCGGCTTCCTCGGCGCGCGCTACGCCCGCGAGGCGCCGCTCACGCTGTCCGCGAGCCTCGTCTTCGAGCAGTCCTACGGCGGGGTCGAGGGGGACAGCGCGTCGCTCGCGGAGCTGTGCGCGCTCCTCTCGGCGATCGCCGAGGTGCCGCTCCGGCAGTCGCTCGCGGTGACGGGGTCCGTCGACCAGCTCGGGCGCGTCCAGGCGGTGGGCGGCGTCTCCGACAAGGTGGAGGGCTTCTTCGAGGTGTGCCGCGCCCGGGGCCTCGACGGGGCGCAGGGCGTCGTCCTGCCCGCCTCGAACGTCCCGCACCTCGTGCTCCGGGACGAGGCGGTCGCCGCGATGGCGGAGGGCCGGTTCCGGATCTGGGCGGTCGAGACGGCGGACGAGGCCCTCGAGCTCCTCTGCGGGCTCCCCGCCGGCGCGCCGGACGCGGAAGGGCGCTTCCCCTCCGGCACGGTGAACGCGCGGATCGCGGAGCGGCTCGCGCGCTTCGCCGAGCGGGCGCGGGCGTACGCCCCCGCCGCACGGGACGGGGACGGGGGGGCGCGTGGCTGAGCGCGAGCCCGCGTTCCGGCGCATCGTCGTGGGGCTCGACGCCTCGGCGGCGAGCCTGGACGCGCTCGCCGCGGCCGCGGCGCTCGCGGGCCGGCTGCGCGCCGACCTCGCGGGCGTCTTCGTCGAGGACGAGGACCTCATCCGGCTCGCGGGGCTCCCGTTCGCCGGCGTCGTCCGGCTCCCGGGCGGCGCGCGGGAGGGGATCGACCTCGCGCGGGCGGAGGCCGAGCTGCGCGCCCTCGCGGCGGGGGCGCGGGAGGCGCTCGAGCGCGCCGCCTC
>DASVZX010000124.1:0-12704 GCA_036391435.1 Anaeromyxobacter sp.
GCTCGCCGCCGCCGCCCTCGGCTACGTCGCGCTCGCGCGCGGCGCGCGCCTCCTGCCCGCCGCCTACGCCGCCGCCCTCGCCGGCGCGGGCGCGGCCCTCCTCTACGCTCGACTCCACGGGAGCAGCTAGCCGAATGGCGCGCACGGAGCGGACCTTCGTCATCGTCAACGCGCTCGGGCTCCACGCCCGGGCGGCCGCGCAGCTCGTGCAGGCCGCCAACCGCTTCCGGTCGGAGATCCACGTCGAGAAGGACGGGTCGACCGTGAACGGCAAGAGCATCATGGGCGTGCTCACGCTCGCCGCCGCGAAGGGGTCGACCATCACCGTGTCCTGCGACGGCGACGACGCCGAGCACGCGATGATGGCGCTCGCCAAGGTGATAGAGAACGGGTTCGGGGAGACATGACGCCCGCCGGGACCTCCATCCTCGTCGGCATCGCCGCGTCGCCCGGCATCGCGATCGGCCGCTGCTGGTCGCTGGACCGCCGGCGCGTCCGGACGCCCAAGCGCCGCCTCGCCCCCGAGGAGGTCGAGCCCGAGCTGTCGCGCTTCAGGACCGCCATCGAGCTGTCGGACCTGCAGCTCGCCGAGGTGCGCGAGAAGGTCGAGCGGGGCGACGGCGCCCCGGGGACCGCGGAGCACACCGCCATCATCGACATGCACCGGATGATGCTGAAGGACGAGATGCTCGTCCACGAGTCGCAGCGGCTCATCCGGGAGGACCGGCTCAACGCGGAGTGGGCGGTGAAGCGCGCGGTCCGCAAGATCAAGGGCGCGTTCCACGAGCAGGCGGACGAGTACTTCAAGGAGCGGCGCGCCGACGTGGACTACGTCGGCGAGCGGATCATCAAGAACCTGCTCGGCCAGGCGCCCGACGTGGAGGAGGTCCCGCCCGAGGGCGCCGTCGTCGTCGCGCACGACCTCTCCCCGGCGGACACCGCGCTCCTCCTCCACGAGCGGAAGGTCTCGGCGTTCGTGACGGACGGCGGCGCGAAGACGTCGCACACGGCGATCGTCGCCCGGGCGCTCGAGGTCCCGGCGGTGGTGGGGGTCGGGAAGATCACGAGCCTCGTCGAGCGCGGCGACTGGATCGTCGTGGACGGGAGCCGCGGCGTCGTCGTCATCAACCCCACGCCGGGCGAGCGCTCGGACTACGAGGCCGCCCAGGCGCGGCACCGCGCGCAGGAGGCGGAGCTGCTCCGGACGCGCGACCTGCCCGCCCGGACCCAGGACGACGTCACCGTCCGGCTCGCCGGCAACATCGAGTTCGCGGAGGAGGTCCCGAGCCTGCTCAGCCACGGCGGCGAGGCGGTCGGGCTCTACCGCACCGAGTTCCTGTTCCTCGGCCGCGCCGATCTGCCGACCGAGGAGGAGCACTACCAGAACTACCGCCGGATCCTGGAGGGGCTCGGCCCGAGGCCGGTCACGATCCGCACCTTCGACCTCGGCGGCGACAAGCTCCCCTCCGGCATGCGCGTGCCCGCGGAGAACCCCGCCCTCGGGCTCCGCGCCATCCGCTACTGCCTGCGGCAGCCGGATCTCTTCCGCGCGCAGCTGCGCGCCCTGCTCCGGGCGTCGGTGCACGGGAACCTCCGGATCATGTTCCCGATGATCTCCGGGGTCGCCGAGCTGCGCAGCGCGAAGAAGGCGCTCGAGGAGGTCCGCGCCGACCTCGCGCGCGAGGGCGTCCGGATGAAGGCGCAGGTCCCGGTGGGGATCATGATGGAGCTGCCCTCGGCGGCGCTCATCGCCGACCGGCTCGCCCGGGAGTGCGACTTCTTCTCCATCGGGACGAACGACCTCATCCAGTACACGATCGGGATCGACCGCCAGAACAAGGACGTGGCGTACCTCTACCGGCCGCTCCACCTGTCCGTGCTGCGGCTCATGAAGCAGGTCTGCGACGCGGGGCGGGCGGCGAACATCCCGGTCGCGGTCTGCGGCGAGATGGCGGGCGAGCCCGTGAACGCCCTCGTGCTCGTCGGCCTCGGGGTGACGGAGCTCTCGATGAACGGCCCCTCGATCCCGCTCGTGAAGCGGGTGGTGCGGGCGTGCCGGGCCGCGGACGGCCGGGCGCTCGTCGATCGGCTGCTGTCGCTCACCGTCGCCGACGACATCGAGCGCGAGGTGCGCGCCGAGATGGTGCGGAGGTTCCCCGGAATGCTCGGAGACGAGCCCGGGGTGGCGCCGGTATCCGGCTGAGGCGCGGCCCGCCCCGAGCGATCCCGCCCGCGCCCGAGGACCGGCCGGCTCGGCGCGGGAGCGCACGGGACGGCCCCCCGGTATGATTGACGGGTGCGGCCCGGAGCGCGTACCTTCCCTCCCCCGCCGCGAGGACCCCGCATGATCACCGACTACCTGTTCACCTCCGAGTCCGTCACGGAGGGCCATCCCGACAAGATGGCGGACCAGATCTCGGACGCCGTGCTCGACGCCGTCCTGAAGCAGGACAAGGCCGGCCGCGTCGCCTGCGAGACCCTGCTCAAGACCGGCTACGTCATGATCGCCGGCGAGATCACGACCGAGGCGCGCATCGACTACCCGAAGCTCGCGCGCGAGGTCGTGAAGCGGATCGGCTACACCTCCGGCGACATGGGCTTCGACGGCAACACCTGCGCCGTGCTCGTCGCGGTCGACCAGCAGTCGCGCGACATCGGGCAGGGCGTCGACACCGGCGGGGCGGGCGACCAGGGGATGATGTTCGGCTACGCGTGCGACGAGACGCCGGAGCTCATGCCCGCGCCGATCCAGTACGCCCACGCGGTCACCCGCCAGCTCGCGAAGGCGCGCCGCGCCGGGCTCGACTTCCTGCGCCCCGACGGCAAGAGCCAGGTGTCGGTGCAGTACGAGGACGGCCGGCCGGTCCGCATCGACACGGTGGTCGTCTCGACGCAGCACGCCGAGGACGTGTCGAACAAGAAGCTCCACGCGGCCGTGCGCGAGGAGGTCATCGCGAAGGCGCTGCCGAGGCGGCTCGTGGACCGGCGGACCAAGATCTTCATCAACCCGACCGGCCGGTTCGTGATCGGCGGGCCGATGGGCGACACCGGCGTCACCGGCCGCAAGATCATCGTGGACACCTACGGCGGGATGGGGCGCCACGGCGGCGGCGCGTTCAGCGGCAAGGATCCGTCGAAGGTCGACCGCTCGGCGGCGTACATGGGCCGCTACATCGCGAAGAACGTCGTCGCGGCCGGGCTCGCGCGCCGCTGCGAGGTCCAGGTCGCGTACGCGATCGGCGTCGCGGATCCGGTCTCGGTCATGGTGGACACCTTCGGGACCGCGACGGTCTCCGAGGCCCGCATCGCCCGCGCCGTGAAGGCGACGTTCGGGCTCCAGCCGCGCCAGATCATCGAGGGGCTCGACCTGCTCCGGCCCATCTACGAGAAGACCGCCGCGTACGGCCACTTCGGCCGCACCGAGAAGGCCTTCACCTGGGAGCTCACCGACCGGAAGGAAGCCCTGCGCGACGCCGCCGGGGCGAAGGTCCGGGCGGTCGGGGCGTAGCGGACCCGGCCGGCCCGGCCTCGCGGTCGACGTGAACGAGCCCGCGCCCGGCATCCGCTCGGGGCACGGGCGCGGGTACGGGCGTTCGCCGGTGACGACGCTTGACGGCGGCGGCGCGGGGTGAATATATCCGTTCATCCGGATGGAGTGATGGCTTCCGCTGCCCCCGCCCCGGCTCCCGCCCGCCCCGACGCGCTCCTCGCGTGGATGGCGAGCCTCGCCGACCCGACGCGCCTGCGGCTCCTGCGGGTGCTCGAGCGGGAGGAGCTGTCGGTGCTCGAGCTCTGCGACGTGCTGAAGCTCCCGCAGTCCACGGTGAGCCGCCACCTCAAGACGCTCGCCGGCCAGGGATGGGTCGCGAGCCGCCGCGAGGGGACGCAGGCCTTCTACCGCGGCGCGCCCCACGCGGAGCCCGGCGCCCAGCGGCTCTGGCGGCTGGCGCGGGGCGAGACCGAGGGCTGGCCGGCCGCGGCGCAGGACGCGCTGCGGCTCGAGGCGCGGCTCGAGGCGCGCCGGAGCGCGGCGCAGACGTTCTTCGCCGGCGCCGCCGCGGAGTGGGACCGCGTCCGCGCCGAGGCCTACGGGCGCGAGTTCGAGGTCGCGGTGCTCCGCAGCCTCGTCCCCCGCGGGTGGACCCTCGCCGACCTCGGCTGCGGCACGGGCGCCTTCACCGCCGAGCTCGCCCGCTCCGGCGCGCGCGTCGTCGGGGTGGACCAGTCCGCCGCGATGCTCGCGGTCGCGCGGCGCGCCACCCGCGGGCTCGCCAACGTCGAGCTGCACCAGGCGAGCCTCGAGGCGTTGCCGCTCCCGGACCGGAGCTGCGACGCCGCGCTCCTCCTGCTCGTCCTCTCCTACGTCGCGGCGGTCGAGCCGGTGCTCCGCGAGGCGCACCGGATCCTCGCCCCGGGCGGGCGGCTCGTCGTCGTCGACGCCGCCCCGCACGAGGACGAGACCTTCCGCCGCCGGCTCGGGCAGGCCCGCCCCGGCCTCGATCCGCGCGCGCTCGTCGAGACGCTCGGCGCCCTCGGCCTCGAGGGCGCGACGGCCGACGGCCCCATCGCCACCCGCTCCCGCCGGAGCGGCCCCGACCTCTTCCTCGCCCAGGCGACGCGGCCCGGGCGCCGGAAGCCCTGATCACCCGCCGAGGAGACCGACATGGCCACGTCCACCGCGAAGAAGACGAAGCCGGCGCCGCGCGCCGTGCCCCGCACCCGCCTCGAGCACAAGGTGAAGGACCTCGCGCTCGCGGAGTGGGGTCGCAAGGAGATCGAGCTCGCCGAGAAGGAGATGCCCGGCCTCATGGCGGTCCGCAGGGAGTACGCCGCGAAGCAGCCGCTCGCGGGCCAGCGGATCACGGGCTCGCTCCACATGACCATCCAGACCGCGGTGCTCATCGAGACGCTGCGCGAGCTCGGGGCGGACGTGCGCTGGGCGAGCTGCAACATCTTCTCGACCCAGGACCACGCCGCGGCCGCCGTCGTCGTCGGCGGCGGCACGCCGGCCGATCCGCGCGGCGTGCCCGTGTTCGCCTGGAAGGGCGAGACGCTCGAGGAGTACTGGGACAGCACCGAGCGCGCGCTCGACTTCGGCGGCGGGAAGGGTCCGACGCAGATCGTCGACGACGGCGGCGACGCGACGCTCCTCGTCCACAAGGGCGCCGAGCTCGAGAAGGCGGGCAAGGTGCCCGACCCGCGCACGGCCGACTCCGAGGAGCTGGCGGTGGTGCTCCGGCTGCTCGCGCGCACGCTCCGCCAGGACCCGAGGCGCTGGACCCGGGTCGCCCGGGCGTGCGCGGGCGTCACCGAGGAGACCACGACCGGCGTCCACCGGCTCTACGAGATGCAGAAGGCCGGCACGCTGCTCTTCCCGGCCATCAACGTGAACGACTCGGTGACGAAGTCGAAGTTCGACAACCTCTACGGCTGCCGCCACTCCCTCGTGGACGGGCTCAACCGCGCGACCGACGTCATGCTCGCCGGCAAGCAGTGCGTCGTCCTCGGCTACGGCGACGTCGGCAAGGGGTGCGCGCAGGCGCTCCGGGGCCAGGGGGCGCGCGTCGTCGTGACGGAGATCGACCCCATCAACGCGCTCCAGGCCTCGATGGAGGGGTACCAGGTCGTCCGCGTCGAGGACGTCGTGAAGACCGCGGACGTGTTCGTCACCGCGACGGGCAACGTCGACGTCATCACCCTCGACCACATGCGGCAGATGAAGGACTGCGCCGTCGTCGGGAACATCGGCCACTTCGACAACGAGATCGACATGGCCGGCCTCAAGCAGGCGACGAGGCGCGTGAACATCAAGCCGCAGTACGACGCCTTCGTCTTCCCCGACGGCCACCGCGTGCTCGTGCTCGCCGAGGGCCGGCTCCTGAACCTCGGCTGCGCGACGGGTCACCCGTCCTTCGTGATGTCGAGCTCCTTCACGAACCAGGTGCTCGCGCAGATCGAGCTCGCGACGAACCGGAGCGCGTACCGGAAGAAGGTCTACGTGCTCCCGAAGCACCTCGACGAGAAGGTCGCGGCGCTCCACCTCGACCAGATCGGCGCGCGCCTCACGAAGCTCACGAAGAAGCAGGCCGCCTACATCGGCGTGCCGCAGGCGGGGCCGTTCAAGTCCGATCACTACCGGTACTAGGCCGCCGCGCCCCTCTCCCTGGGCCTCTCCCCCCGGCTCCGCCGGGGAGGGAGGGGAGCGGCGGAGGCGACCCGGCAGGGAGGCCTCCGCGTCCGTTGAGGATCCGCCCGACGTGGGCTAGGTTGCGCGCCGGTGAGCCTCCTCTCCGCCGTCCTGCTCGGCCTCGTCCAGGCCGCGACCGAGTTCCTGCCCGTCTCGTCCACCGCGCACCTCCTCGTGTTCGGCGAGCTGCTCGGCCACTCGCTCGAGGACGATCGCTTCCGCGCGTTCGTCACGATCATCCAGTCGGGCACGACCCTCGCCGTGATCGTCTACTTCCGGCGGGAGATCGCGGCGCTCCTCTACGCCGGGGTCCGCTCCATCGCGCGCCGGCGCCCGCTCGAGACGCCCGAGTCCCGGCTCGGCTGGTACATCGTGCTCGGCACCCTCCCCGCGGCGATCGCGGGGAAGCTCCTCGAGCGCCGCATCGAGGCGCTCGGGAACTGGGTCATCGCGACGTCGCTCGTCGCGCTCGG
The DNA here is from genome assembly GCA_036391435.1 of Anaeromyxobacter sp. Taxonomy (GTDB): domain Bacteria; phylum Myxococcota; class Myxococcia; order Myxococcales; family Anaeromyxobacteraceae; genus Anaeromyxobacter. The sequence goes on from DASVZX010000124.1 coordinate 6,661, forward strand.
CCTCGTCCTGCTCCTCGCCGAGCGGGTCGCCCGCCACGAGCGGCACGTCGAGGACGTCGGCGCCCTCGACGCGCTCCTCGTCGGGATCGGGCAGGCGGTCGCGCTCGTCCCCGGGTCGTCGCGCTCGGGCACGACCATCACGACCGGCATGCTGCTCGGGTTCACCCGCGAGGCCGCGGCGCGGTTCAGCTTCCTGCTCTCGGTGCCGATCATCCTCGGCGCCGGCGCCTACAAGCTCTGGAAGACCGTCCCGCTCCTCCGCGGCGAGCCCGGCTGGGCGCTCGCGACGTGGGTGGGGACCGCGGTCGCGGCGGTCGCCGGCTACGCGGTGATCGCGTGGCTCCTCGGCTGGCTCCGGACGCGGACGACCTACCTCTTCGTCGCGTGGCGGATCGCGGCCGGGATCGTGCTCGCCGCCCTCATCTGGAGGGGCGTCCTCCCCGCCGGCGAGGCGCCGCCCCCGCCCGCCCCGGCGGTCGCGCCGGCGGCCGGGGCGCACGCGCCGTGACGTTCGAGCGGCTCCGCGCCGCGCTCGCCGCGCGGATCCCCGGCGTCGCCCCCGTCGATCGCATCGCCCCGGAGCGGCTGCCTCCGGGAGGCCTCGCGCGGGCGGCCGTGCTCGTCCCGCTCGACGAGCGCGAAGGCGAGGTCCGGGTCCTGCTCACCCGCCGGCCGAAGCACCTGTCGCGGCACCCCGGCCAGCTCTCCGTCCCCGGCGGCCGCGTCCAGGCCGGCGAGGACCTGCTCGAGGCGGCGCTGCGCGAGGCGGAGGAGGAGATCGGGCTGCGCCGCGGCGACGCCGACGTCCTCGGGCGCCTCTCCGAGACGCTGGTGCTCCAGAGCGCGTTTCGCTTGACGCCTTGGGTGGCCTCCGTGCCATACCCGTACGCCTACGCGGCGGACCCGGGCGAGGTGGACGAGATCCTGCACGTCCCCCTCTCCATGCTGGAGCGGCCGGAGCTCCACCGGGTCGAGCCGCGCGAGGTCTACGGCATGAACCTGGACGTCCACTTCTTCACCCTGGGAGACGACGTGCTCTGGGGCGCGACGGCGCGGATCGTCTGGGAGCTCCTCGGCGTGTGGAGGGACGCGTGAAGATCTACCCCGTCGTGATGGCGGGCGGCTCCGGGACGCGGTTCTGGCCGCTCTCCCGCAGGAACCGCCCGAAGCAGTTCCTCGCGCTCGCCGGCGACGCGCCCCTCCTCGCGGCCACCGTCGACCGGCTGCCCCCGCTCGCCAGGGCGCGGGACACGTACGTCGTGTGCGGGCCGACCCACGCCGCCGCGGCGCGACGGATGCTCCCGTCGCTCCCGGCCGCGAACTTCATCGTCGAGCCGTGCGCCCGGAACACCGCGCCGTGCGTCGGGCTCGCCGCGCTGCACGTCGCCTCGCGGGACCCGCGCGGCGTCATCGCGATGCTCCCGGCGGACCACCACGTCGCGAAGCCGAAGGGGTTCCGCGACGCGCTCGGCGCGGCCGCCGCGCTCGCCGCCCGGGGCGCGATCGCGACGATCGGGATCCGTCCGTCCCGCCCCGAGACCGGGTACGGCTACCTCAAGGTCGGCTCCCGCCTCGCCGCCCGCGGCCGCGCGAAGGGGAGCGGCCCCGCGCACAAGGTGGAGCGCTTCGTCGAGAAGCCCGACGTCGTCACGGCCGCCCGCTACCTCGCCGACGGCGGGTACCTCTGGAACTCGGGGATCTTCGTGTTCCGCGCCGACGTCATCCTCGACGAGATCGGCCGGGCGATGCCGGTCCTCGGCGAGCAGCTCGACGTCATCGGGCAGTCGCTCGGGACGACGCGCTACGCCCGCACGCTGAGGCGCGTCTTCCCGGACTGCCCCTCGATCAGCATCGACTACGGCGTCATGGAGAAGTCGAAGCGGATCGCCGTCGTCCCGGCGGAGTTCGGCTGGTCCGACGTCGGCAGCTTCGCCGCCCTCCCGGACGTCCGGCCCACCGACCACCTCGGCAACGTCGCGGACGGGGACGCGCTCGTCATCGACGGCCGCAACGACGTCGTGGTCGCGGCGGGCGGGCGGCCCGTCGCGGTCGTCGGCATCGACGACGTGGTGGTGGTGGACGCCGGCGACGCGGTCCTCGTCTGCCGGCGCGAGCGCGCCCAGGACGTGCGCAAGGCCGTCGAGGAGCTCGCGCGCCGCGGGCGCGACGAGGTGCTGTAGCTCGGCGGTCCCGTGGGCCGGGCCCGGCGGGCGCCGCGCGGCGACGCCGGGGACCGCGGAGGGCGCGTCCCGGAAGGATCGCCGCCGCCCGCGCCCCCTGTGGTAGACAGCCGCCCGGGCGCTCGCCGGGCGGGCACCGCGGCGCGGCCCGGTGCCCGTCGAAGGCCTGCCCCCCGCGTGCCACGGCACGACATTGAGCGGTCGAGGACCCCACATGCCGAAGCTCTCTCCGACCATCTTCCGCGAGTACGACATCCGCGGGCTCGTCGATCAGGACCTCACCGAGGAGGCCGTCCACCTCGTGGGCCGCGCCCTCGGGACGCGCATCCGCGAGGCGGGCGGCCGGCGCGCCGCGGTCGGACGCGACGCGCGGCTCTCCGGCCCGAGGTTCGCCGCGGCGATGATCTCGGCGCTGCGGGCGAGCGGCGTCGACGTGAAGGATCTCGGGATCGTCCCGACCCCGCTCACCTACTTCGCCGCGCACACGGCCGGGGTGGACGGGATCTGCATGATCACGGGCTCGCACAACCCGCCCGAGTACAACGGCCTCAAGGTCGGGCTCGGCGCGGCGACGTACCACGGCGAGGAGATCCAGGCGCTCTACCGCCTGGCCGGGTCGGGCGCGTTCGCGACGGGCGCCGGATCGGTCGAGGCCTACGACGTCGTGACGCCCTACCGGGCCCACGTGAGGGAGAACCTCCGGCTCGGAAAGCGGAAGCTCAAGGTGGTCGTCGACGCGGGCAACGGGACGGGCGGCGTCGTCGCCGTGCCGCTCTTCGAGTCGCTCGGCGTCGAGGTGGTGCCGCTCTTCGTCGAGATGGACGGCCGGTTCCCGAACCACCATCCGGACCCGACCGTCGAGAAGAACCTCGAGGCGCTGAAGGCGAAGGTCCTCGCGACCCGCGCGGACCTCGGCATCGCCTACGACGGCGACGCCGACCGCGTCGGCGCGGTGGACGAGAAGGGGAGCGTGCTCTGGGGCGACCAGCTCATGATCCTGTTCTCCCGCGCGCTCCTCGCCGAGGTGCCGGGCGCGACGATCGTCGGAGAGGTGAAGTGCTCCTTCACGCTCTACGACGACATCGCGAAGCGCGGCGGCCGCCCGATCATGTGGAAGGCGGGCCACAGCCTCATCAAGGCGAAGATGAAGGAGGAGCGGGCGGTCCTCGCCGGCGAGATGAGCGGCCACATCTTCTTCGCGAACCGCTGGTTCGGCTTCGACGACGGGATCTACTCCTCCGGCCGGCTGCTGGAGCTCCTCTCCCGGACGGAGGCGCCGCTCTCCACGCTCCTCGCCGACGTGCCGAAGACGGCGTCGACGCCGGAGCTGCGCGTCGACTGCCCCGAGGACAAGAAGTTCGAGGTGGTCCGGCGGGCCCAGGAGCACTTCCGGACGCGGTACGAGGCGGTCACGGTGGACGGCGTGCGGGTCGTCTTCCCGGACGGCTGGGGCCTCGTCCGCGCCTCGAACACGCAGCCGCTCCTCGTGCTGCGGTTCGAGGCGAAGACGCCGGATCGGCTCCGCGAGATCGAGCGGCTCGTGCGGGGCAAGGTGGACGAGATCATGAGGGACGTGGGGGCCTGACGTGACGCCGCTCGCGCTCGGCGTGGACCTCGGCGGGACGAACGCGCGCGCCGCCGTCGTCGACGTCTCGTCCGGGGAGATCGTCGCCGCCCACAAGGAGCCGCTGCGCGACCGCTCGCCGGCGAGGGTGGTCGAGGTCGTGCGCCACGCGCTGCGCGAGGCGGCGCTCGCGGCCGGCGTCCCGCCGGAGGGCGCCGGGCGCGTCGGGGTCGGCGTCGCCGGGCAGTGCCTCGGCGCGACCGGCGTCGTGCTGAACGCGCCGAACCTCGGCTGGCGCGACGTGCCCTTCGGCGACCTGCTCTCCCGGGCGCTCTCGCTGCCCGTGAAGGTGGCGAACGACCTCGCGGTCGCCGCCTGGGGCGAGCGGCGCTTCGGCGCGGCGAAGGGGCTCGACGAGGTGCTGCTCGTGTTCGTCGGCTCGGGGGTCGGGTCGGGGATCATCGTCGGCGGCCGGCTCCACGAGGGGGCCACCGGCGTCGCGGGCGAGTTCGGCCACGTGAAGGTCCGCCCCTCGCGCGCCGACACGAGGCCGCGTCGCTGCGGGTGCGGCGAGTGGGGCTGCCTCGAGGCGTACACCTCCGGGATGAACGTGGCCGCGCGCGTCCGCGAGGAGCTCGAGGCGGGGGCCCGCTCGGCGATCCGCGAGCTCGCCGGCGGGGATCTCTCCCGCGTCAACGCGAGCCTCGTCGACGACGCGCACCGCGCGGGCGACGCGTACGCGGTCGCGCTCTGGGACGAGGTCGGCGACCTGCTCGGCACGGCGATCGCGAACCTCGTCACGATCCTGAACCCCGCGCGGGTGATCCTCGGCGGCGGCGTGCTGCTCGGCTGCCCCGCGCTCGACGCCATCGTGCGGCGCCGGTTCGACGGCGCGGTCTCGCGCTCGGCGACGCGCGGCCTCACGATCGAGCGCGCGTGGCTCGGCGACGACGCCGGGGTGATCGGCGCCGCCGTGCTCGAGTGAGCCGCCGATGCATTCACGGTACGTCAACTACGAGCTCGCACGCGACCGCGACGCCCCGCCCGAGGACACGAGCGAGGCCGGCGCGCGCGCGAAAAATGCGCGCCGCTTCCTTGACGTGCGCGATCCGAGCGCGCTAACCTCCGCCCAACTTGTTCGTTCGCGACCGCGTTACACCGATTGCGAATGGACCGTTCCGAGGAGGGAACACGATGGCCGCGAAGAAGAAGACGAAGAAGCCCGCGAAGAAGAAGACGATGAAGAAGGGTGGCAAGAGGAAGTAGCTGGGCTTCTCGCTCTCGCTCAGCGCCGCGGCCGCCTCCGGGCGGCCGCTGCCTTTTCGGGCGCCGCGTGTCGCTGAACGCCGCCGAGATCGAGGCCGTCGTGGCGGAGCTCGCGCCGCTCGCGGGCGCGCGGGTGGACGCGGTCCGCGGGCGGAGCGAGCGCGCGATCGTGCTCGAGCTGTTCGGGCGGGCGGGCGCCGCGCGCGTCCTGGTCTCCGCCGAGGCGGATTTCACGCGCCTCCACGCCGCGTCGGAGCGCCCGCCGCGTCCGGAGCGTCCCGGGCGCCTCGAGCAGCTCCTCCGCGCCGAGCTCGTCGGCGCGCGCCTCGCAGCGATCGAGGCGCTCCCCGGCGACCGGGTCGTCGCGCTCCGGTTCGAGGGCGCCCGCGGCGAGGCGCGGCTCGTCGCGGAGCTCACCGGGCGCCACGGGAACCTCTTCCTCCTCGGCGCCGACGGCGTCATCCGGGCGAGCGCGGGACGGAACCTCTCCGAGCGACGCAACCTCGTGCCGGGCGCGCCGTACGTGCCCCCGGCGCCGCCGCCCGCGCCCGGCGCGCCGGAGGTGCGGTTCGCGCCGGTCGCGGGCGAGCGCTTCCCGCTCTCCGTCGCGATCGAGCGGGAGTACGCGGCGCGCGAGGCGGAGCGGCGGCTCGGCGAGGCGCGGCGCCGGATCCGCGAGCCCGTCCGGGCGGGGATCGCCCGCGCGTCGCGCGCCCTCGCGCGGCTCGCCGACGAGGCCGCGCGCGTGCCCGCGGCGGAGGCCGACCGCCGCACCGCGGACCTGCTGAAGGCGAACCTGCGCCTCGTGAAGCGCGGCATGCGCGAGGTGGTCGTGACGGAGTGGACCGAGGAGGGGCCGCGCGAGGTGACCGTCGCGCTCGACCCCGCGCTCGGCCCGCAGGCGAACCTCGAGCGCTGCTACCGGCGCTACCGCCGTATCGTGGAGTCGGCGGCGCGCGTCGCGGAGCGCACCGCCGAGGTGCGCGCCCGCGAGGCCGCGCTGCGGGCGCTCCTCGCCCGCGTCGACGCGGCGC
>DASVZX010000125.1:0-7975 GCA_036391435.1 Anaeromyxobacter sp.
GCGCCCAGCGCGGGGTCGCCGGCGAGCCGGGCCATCGCCCCGGCGAGCGCCGCGGCGTCGCGCTCCGGCACGAGGAGCCCGCTCGCGCCGTCCTCGACGAGCTCCGGGATCCCCGAGAGCCGGGTCGCGATCACCGGCACGCCGGCCGCCATCGCCTCCATGAGCGCGACGGGGATCCCCTCCATCTGCCCGTCGCGGGCGCGGACGCTCGGCAGCACCATCGCGGTCGCCCCGGCGAGGAGCGCGGGGATCTCCTCGTGCGGCCTCGCCCCGAGCAGCTCGACGGTCCCCGCGAGGCCGTCGCTCGCGACCCGCGCGGCGAGCCGCCGGCGGAGCTCGCCGTCCCCGACGAGCAGCACCCGGGCGCGGACGCCCCGGTCGCGCAGGAGGCGGCAGGCGTCGAGCAGCACCGCGTGCCCCTTGTACGGCCGCAGCGAGGCGACGCAGACGAAGGTCGGCACGTCCGGGGCGCGCCGCGCCCGCGGCTCGAACTCGGAGAGATCGACGCCGCAGCGCACGACGTGGAGCTTCCGCGCCGCGTCCGGGCCGCAGAGCCGCTCGAGGAACGCGCGGTTGAACTCGGAGATCGTCACGACGAAGCGCGCGCCCGCGACCTTCTCGCGCAGCATCGCCGTGTCGACGTAGAGGTCGTGCGCGTGCGCGGTGAAGCTGTAGGGGGTTCCGGCGAGCGCGTGCACGACCCAGGCCGCGAGCGCCGGGTGCGTCGCGAAGTGCGCGTGCACGTGGCGGACGCCGAGCGCCTCGATCCGGCGCGCGACGAGGGCGGCCTTCGCGATGACGATCGGCGCTCGGACGAGGAGCTTGCGCGAGGGCGCCGTCGCGCGGAGCGCGTCCCACCAGGCGCGCAGGTACGCCCCGGGCCGCCGCCGCGCCCAGTGGGCCTGCGCCGCGAGGAGCTCCCACGAGAGCGCGGCGTGGTAGTGCGTGTGGGGCGCGAGCGCGCGCCAGGCGGCGTGCACCTCGCCGCCCGAGGCGCCGAAGAGCGGGAACACCTCCACCTCGACGCCGCGCGCGCGCAGGTCGCGGATCTCCTCCAGCACGAACGTCTCCGTGATCGCGGGGAAGCGCGACACGACGTAGGCGACGGGAGCGCCGCCGGGCCGGGCCTCCCCGCCGCCGCGCACGCGGGCGCTCATCCGGACGCGACCTCCCGGTACAGGGCGAGGTGGCGCTCCGCGACGGCGCCGATCCCGAAGCGCGCGACCGCGCGGGAGCGCGCTGCCCGGCCGAGCGCCGCCGCGCGCGCCGGATCGGCGAGGACGGCCGCGAGCGCCTCCGCGAGCGCGTCTGGGCGCTCCGGAGGGACCACGACGGCGCCGCCCGGCCCGGTCGCCTCGCGCGCCGCGCCGACGTCGGTCGCGACGACGGCGAGGCCCGAGGCCATCGCCTCGAGGAGCGCGAGCGAGAGCCCCTCGGTGCGCGACGGGAGCGCGAACGCGTCGGCCGACCGGAGCCAGGGCCCGACGTCGCCGGCCGACCCCTCGAAGCGGACCGAGCCGCGGAGGCCGAGGCGCGCCGCGAGCGCCTCGAGCGACGGGCGCGCCGGCCCGTCGCCGACGACGCAGAGGGTCGCGCCGGAGCGGGGCATCCTCGCCCACGCCTCGAGGAGGACGTCGGCGCCCTTCTCCGGCGAGAGCCGCCCCGCGTACACGGCGACCGGCCCGTCGCCGAGCCCGAGCGCGGCCCGCGCCGCGGCGCGCTCGCCGGGCGTCGCCGGCGCGAAGCGCGACGTGTCGACGCCGTTCGGGATCCGGCGGATGCGGCTCGCCGGGATCCCCGCGGCGAGGAGCTCGTCCCGGATCGGCGCCGACACCGCCACGAACGCGCTCGCGAGCCGGCCGAGGGCCGCCAGCCGGACGGCGCCGAGCGCCCCCTGGTGGACGAGGCAGGCGACGTCCCCCACCGTCCCGCTCGCGTGCGCGGTCACGACGAACGGCACGCCGCGCACCGCGCGGGTGACGAGGGCGACGCTCGCGGGGGAGAGCAGCTGGTGCGCGTGGACCACCGACACGCGCGGCGCGAGCGCGCCCACGACGCGGGCGGCGAGCGCGACGTACGCGAGCGTCGCGGCGGCCGCCGGACCGCGGGCGAGCCCCGTGCGGTGGACGGTCACCCCGTCCTCCTCCTCGACGGCCGCCCGCCCCGGCGAGGGGCGCGTGACGACGTGGACCTCCTCGCCGCGGGCGGCGAGCTCACGGGCGAGGGCCAGCGTGTGCGTCTGGATGCCCCCGACGGAGGGTGGAAACAGGCTCGTCAGGATCGCCACGCCCCGTCGCATTCGGCCCCTCAAGATGGGGATCGCGGCAGCCGGCGCGAACGCCCGCTGCGGGACGAGCGGTCCTACGGCGGCCGGCTCGCGCGCGCGAGGTCGCCGAGCACGGCGCGGTCCGCCTCGAGGAAGTCGTAGGACGCGAGCGTCCCCTCGGGGGCCCAGGCGAGCTCGGCCACGCCGATCGGGAGCGGCTCCGCGCCGGCCGCGAGCGCGCAGCCGTAGAAGGCGAGCTCCACCTCGAGGTCGGGGTAGCGGTGCGCGTGGCGAAGGAGGAGCGCGCCGACCGCGGCGTCACAGCCCAGCTCCTCGCGGAGCTCGCGGCGAAGCGCCTGCGGCTCGGTCTCGCCGGGCTCCACCTTGCCCCCCGGGAACTCCCACTGCCCGGGGCGCCCCGGCCGGTCGGGCCGGCGCGTCACGAGGAGCGCGTCGCCCCGCCGGAACACCGCGGCCACGACCCGCACGCGCTGCACGCGATCACGAGAGGTCGAGGGCGTACAGATCGCCCCCGTTCGAGAGCACGTAGACGCGGCCGCCGAGGACGGCGGGCGATCCGGAGATCCCGGAGCCGGGATCGAACACGCGGAGCGTCCGGCCGGTCGCCGCCTCGAGCCACCGCAGCCCCCGATCACCCGAGGGCACGAGGAGCCACCTCCCGGCCGCGACGGGCGTGCCCTGCGGCGAGCCGTGGAGCGGCACCGTCCACGCGGCGGCGCCGTCCGCGATGGAGAAGGCCCGGACGCTCGTCGCGGTCACCGCCACGACGAGGCCGCCGGCGACGAGCACGCGCGACGCCGTGGGCGCGCTCGCCTTCCAGACGACGTCCCCGGTCCGCGCGTCCACGGCCAGCACCGCGCCGGAGTAGGCGGCCGCGTAGAGCCGCCCGCCGTCGAGCGCCAGCGCGTCCACGTCGAGGTGATCGTCCGGAGGGGCGATGAGCTTCTCCCAGCGCGCGGCGCCGGTCGCGGGATCGAGCGCGGCGGCGAAGCCGTCCGAGTACGCGGCGTAGACGGCGTCGGGGCCCGCGAGCGCCGCGGCCGCGCCGAAGATGGTGAAGCCGGAGACGGCCTTGGTCTCGCGCCGGTGGTGCCACTTCCAGGCGCCGCTCGCGGCGTCGACGCAGAAGAGGGTGTCCTCGAGGCTCGCGACGAAGACCGCCCCGTGCGCGACGGCGGGGAGCGTCGTGAGATCCTCCTCGGCCTTGTAGCGCCAGCGCTCCCGCCCCGTCGGGATCGCGATGGCGTAGAGGCGCCCGTCCGCGGAGCCGACGTACGCGGTGTCGCCGGAGATCGCCGGCGGGCCGAAGGGGCCGTCCCCCTTGAACTCCCAGGCGAGCGTGCCGTCGGGCCGCACCGCGTGCAGCCAGCCGTCGCGCGTCCCGAAGATCGCGAGCTTCGTGACGGGATCGACCGCGACGCCGCTGCGCTCCGAGGGCTTCCACTCGAGCGGCGTCGCCGGCACGAACGGCCGACTCCACGCGACCTCGTAGAGCTTGACCGGCACCGGCGGCAGCGACGTCCGCACGCCGGGCCCGGTCGCCGCGAGGGCCAGCGCGAACGCGAGGGCGCTCATCTACCGGGGACCGCCGAGCCGGGCCAGCCGCTCCGACGCCTCGGCCGTGAGCTGCGACTCCTTGTGCCGGTCCGAGAAGCCGGCGAGCAGGCTCTTCGCCTCCGCGGTCTTCCCCTGCGCCGCGAGCACCCGGGCGCGATCGAGGTCCGCGCGATCGGCGAACGCGGGCGCCTCGCGCGCGAGCCGGTCGTAGGCCGCGGCCGCCGCGTCGAGGTTCCCCTTCCCCTCCTCGGCGAGGCCGACGCCCTCGAGCGCGCCGAAGCGGAGGGAGTCGTCCTTCGGCGCCTCGGCGAGGTAGCGATCGTACGCCGCCTTGGCGGCGTCCCACTCCTTCAGGCGGAGGTGGGCGTCCCCCGCGGCGAGCGACGCGAGCGCGGCGGCGGGCGTGCCGCCGTGCGCCGCGACGACGCGGTCGGCGTCGGCGACGATCGCCCGCTGCCGCGCCTCCTCCGTCGGGAAGATCGGGCCGGGGACCCCCGGCAGCGGGGTCGCGGAGACCTCGCCGGCCATGACGGCGAGGAGGTCGGACGCCGCGGCGCCGGCCCGCTCGTCGCGGCGCGTCCGGAGGGCGGAGACGATCGCGAGGAGGACCACGAGGCCGACCGCGATCGCCCCCGCCACGACGACGTGTCTGCGCCGGGAAGCGAGCCAGCTCGCCGCCTGCGTGGCGGCCTGCTGGAACTTGTCCGGCTCCTTCATGTCCTTGCGGGTCAGCACTTCGCTCTTCGACATGGCGCCTCTCGCGCGGGGCCCGCGCTCGAATTCCCGAGGAAAACCGCGCCAATCTAGGCGGGGCTCCCCCTGCCGTCAATAGCTCGCTTCGCGCTCCTCACGCCCTTCGGCCGCGCGGCCTTCCGCCGGGCTTCGGGCGAGGCCCGGCGGTGGGCCTCGCGCCCGGCGTCCCGCGCGGCGTCCCGCGCGGCGGGCGCGCCCGGCGCCGCCGCTCGCGGAAGACGAGCCGCATCGGCACCTCGAGCCCGAACGCCGCGCGGAACCGGTTCTCGACGAAGCGTCGGTACGCGTCGCCGATCGCCTCCGGGCGGCTGCACTGGATGACGAAGGTGGGGGGCGCGTAGGCCACCTGCGCGACGTAGTACAGCTTCACCGGGTGGCCCTTCGCGAGCGGGGCCGGGTGCTCCACCTGGATCGCCTCGAGGAGCTCGTTGAGCTGCGGGGTCGGGAAGCGCGCCCGGTACTGCTCGACGAGCCGGGCGGCCCGGTCGAGCACGCGCGTGACCCCGCGCCCCTCCTTCGCCGAGACGAAGATCATGGGCGCGAACGCGACGAAGGGGAGCCGCTTCAGGAGCTCCTTGCGGTACCAGTCCTGCGTCGCGCCCTCCCGCTCCGCCACGTCCCACTTGTTGACGACGACGACGAGCGCCTTCGCCTTCTCCACGACGAGCCCGAGGAGGCGCGCGTCCTGCTCCACGCCGGCCTCCGTCGCGTCGAGCAGGCACGCGACCACCTCCGCCTGGTCGATGGCCCGCATCGCGCGGACGACCGAGTACGCCTCCACCTTGAGCGCGATGGACGCCTTGCGCCGGATGCCCGCGGTGTCCGTCACGACGAAGCGGCGGCCGCGGTACTCGACGAGGGAGTCGATCGAGTCGCGCGTCGTGCCCGGCACGTCGGAGACGACGAAGCGCTCCTCCCCGAGGAGCGCGTTCACGAACGTGCTCTTGCCGACGTTCGGCCGCCCCACCACGGCGAGGCGGACGTCGCCGGTGGGCCGTGCCTCCTCGGCGACCTCGGCGGGCTCCTCCGCCTCCTCCGCCGCCGGCGGCGCGGCGGGCAGGCCGAGCTTGTCGACCACCGCGTCGAGGAGGTCCCCGACGCCGCGGCCGTGCTCCGCGGAGACCGGGAGGACGTCGCCGAAGCCGATCCCCCAGAACTCGGCGATGGGCAGCTCGCCCTCGGAGCGGGGGTCGTCCACCTTGTTCACGGCGACGAAGAGGGGCTTGCCGGCGCGGCGCAGGAGGTCCGCGACGGACCGGTCGACCTCGGTGAGCCCCTCCCGCCCGTCCACGACGAGGACGATGGCGGACGCCTCGTCCACGGCGAGCTGCGCCTGCTGCCGGACCTGCGCCATCAGGCTGTCGCGCGAGTCCGGCTCGAAGCCGCCCGTGTCCACGATCGAGAGGGCGCGCCCCTCCCACGCCACGTCGGCGTAGTTGCGGTCGCGGGTGACGCCCGGGACGTCCTCCACGATGGCGCGGCGGCCGCCGGCCATCCGGTTGAAGAGCGTCGACTTGCCGACGTTGGGCCGCCCGACGAGGGCGACGACGGCGCGGGGACGGAGCGCGGGCGTCGTCATCAGATCCCCAGCCGCCTGAGCGAGGCCGCGCGCTCGCTCCAGCGCTCGTCGACCCTGACCTTGAGGGACAGGAACACCTTGCAGCCGAGGAGCGCCTCGAGGTTCTCGCGGGCGCGGGTGCCGATCTTCTTCAGCATCGCGCCCTGCTTGCCGATCACGATCGCCTTCTGCGAGTCGCGCTCCACCGAGACGAGCGCCGCGATCCGGACGAGCCCCTTGCCGTCGCGGCGGTCGGTCTCGTCGAACCCCTCGATCTCGACGGCCGCGGCGTACGGGATCTCCTGGCGCGTCTGGAGCATCACCTGCTCGCGGACGTACTCGGCCGCGAGCTGCCGCTCCGCCTGGTCGGTCATGACGTCCGCCGGGAAGAGCGGCGCCTCCGACTCCGGGACGTGCTTCACGAGGGCGTCGAGGAGCGCCTCCACGTTCTCGCCGGTGAGCGCCGAGAACGGGACGATCTCCTCCCAGGCGTGCAGGCCGCGGTAGGCGTCGATGACGGGGAGGAGCGTCGGCCGGGGCGCGCGATCCATCTTGTTCACGCCGAGGATCGCCGGCCGGCCGCTCCGCGCGACCTCCTCGATCGCCCAGCGCGTCGCCTCGCCCACCTCGACCCGCCCGCCGGGGCCGGTGCCGGCCTCGACGAGCAGGAGCACGGCGTCGACCTCGCGGAGCGCCGAGAGCGCCACCTCCACCATGCGCCGGTTCAGCGCGCCCTTCGCGCGGTGGAGGCCGGGGGTGTCGAAGAGCGCGAGCTGCGCGCCCTTCCCGTTCCAGACGCCGAGGATCCGCGTGCGGGTGGTCTGCGGCCGCGGCGTGACGATCGCGACGTGCTCGCCGAGGATCCGGTTGAGGAGCGTCGACTTCCCGACGTTGGGGCGGCCGACGATCGCGACGAACCCGGCGCGGAACGGGGTGGGCTTGTTGCTGGCCATGAGGTGATCGCGCCCGCCGCGGCATTCGCCGGGGCGGGCGCCTGGGTTCCTTCGGTTCGACGGCGCGCTACGGCTGCGCGCCGCGGGTGATGACGACCTTGTCGAGCTTGACCTTCGAGTTGCCGGCCGCGGCGATCTTCGCGATGAGCTCCTGCCCCTTCACGACCTCGCCGAAGATGGTGTGGCCGCGGTTCAGGTGCGGCGTCGGGACCTCGGTGATGAAGAACTGCGAGCCGTTGGTGTTCGGCCCCGCGTTCGCCATCGCGAGGAGGCCCGGGCGGTCGAACCTGTTGTCCGGTCCGATCTCGTCCGCGAACTTGTAGCCGGGGCCGCCGGTGCCGTTCCCGAGCGGATCGCCGCCCTGGATCATGAACCCCGGGATCACGCGGTGGAACACCGTGCCGTCGTAGAGCGGCTTCTTCTGCATCTGGCCCGTGCGCGGGTCCTTCCACTCCTTCTTCCCCTCGGCCAGGCCGACGAAGTTCTCGACCGTCTTCGGCGCCTTCTCGGGCAGCAGCTTCACGACGATGTCGCCGAGCGAGGTCTTGAACGTCGCGTACTCCGCGGTCATCTTCTTCTCCTTGTGGGCGGGCGCCTCGGCGCGCGCCGCGGGCGCGGCGAAGGCCACGCACAGTGCAATCGCGAGAGCGGTTCGGGTCATGCGCGGGATGCTAGCGACGCGCGGAGGGGCGGGCAAATGGAAAGACGCCCGGCGCCGGCGGCGCTCACGCCTTCCTCCGACCCTTGCGGGCCGGCTTCTTCGTGGGAGCGGCCGCCCGCCTCTTGCCCGACCGCGGCGCCGGCGCGGGCTTCCGCCGGGCCGGCGCGCGGCGGCGCGCGGGCGCCGCGGGCTCCGGCGCGGTGGCC
>DASVZX010000126.1:0-2450 GCA_036391435.1 Anaeromyxobacter sp.
CGGAGCTGGCCCTGCCCCTCGACGACGACCCGCTCGCCCGGCTCGAGCCCGCGCGCGACGACGGCGAGGTCGCCCTCCGACGAGGCGAGCTCGATCGCCCGCGGCGACACGGTCGAGTCGGCCCCGATCACGTACGCGAACGGGCCGTTCGGGCCCCGCTGCACGGCCGCGGCCGGGACGACGAGCGCGCCGCGCTGGACGGAGAGCGCGAGCCGCGCCTTCACGAACTGGTTCGGCCAGAGCACCCGCTTCGGGTTCGGCAGGATCGCCTTCAGCCGGATGGTCGAGGTCGCCTGGACGATCTGGTTGTCGACGAGCTCGAGCTTCCCCGAGCCGAGCGACGCCGTGCCGTCGCGCGAGAACGCCTCCACCCGGAGGTCGCCGTGGCTCATCGCCTCGGCGACCTGGGGCAGGGCGTCCTGCGGGAGCGTGAACACGACCGCGATCGGATCGAGCTGCGTCACGATCACGATGCCGTTCGGGTCGGCCTGGTGCACGAGGTTGCCGGGATCCACCTGGCGGATGCCGGTCACGCCGTCCACCGGCGAGGTGATCCGGGCGTAGTCGATGTTGAGCCGCGCGCTCTCGACGGCGGCCTGGTCCACGCGGACGCTGCCCTCGAGCTGCCCCACCGCCCCGACCTGCTGATCGGCCTGCTGCTGCGCGATGAGCTTCTCCTTCGCGAGCTCCTGGTACCGCTGGAGGTCGCGCTTCGCGGACTCGAGCTGGGCCGTGTCGCGCGCGAGCGCCCCCTGCGCCTGGCGGAGCTGGATCTGGAACGGGCGATCGTCGATGTGGGCGAGGACCTGGCCCGCCTTCACCGGCTGCCCCTCCCGGAAGAGGACCTGGTCGAGGCGGCCGTCCACCTGCGGCCGGACGGTCACGGTCCGGAAGGCGACCACGGTCCCGAGCCCCTCGAGCGAGACCGGGACGTCGCGCCGCACCACCGGCGCGGCCACGACCGGGACGGGCCGGGCCTGCGCGCCGGGCCCGCCGGGGCCGACGTCCGTCCTCGACGAGCGGTGGCGCACGGCCCACGCGATCCCGGCCAGGACGAGCAGGACCGCGATCGCCGCGACGGCGATCCGGCGGCGGCCGCGCGCGCGCGGCGGGAGGAGCGGGGGCGGCGGCTCGACGGGCTCGCGCGGCGCGGGGTGGAGAGGGGCGTCAGCCACGGGGGAGCTCCCTTCCGAGCGCGCGCAGGAGCTGGGCGCGCGAGGCGGACAGGTTGAAGTCGGACTGCACGCGCTGCGCCGCGGCGGTGGCGAGCGCGACCTGGGAGTCGCCGAGCTCGACCGCGTTCCCGACGCCGGTCTCGTAGCGCCGCTCGGCGAGCCGGAGCTGCTCGCGGGCGCTCTCGAGGGCCGTGGTCGCCGCCGCGAGCGCGCCCTTCGCGGCCCGCACCGCCAGCCGCGCCTGCTCGACGTCCACCCGCACCTGGTTCCTCAGCACGTCGAGCTGGGCCCGGGCGGCCTCGGCGTTCGCGTCGGCCTCCCGCACCTGCGCCCGGGTGAGGCCTCCCTGGAAGATGTTCCAGGTGAGGGAGACGCCGGCGTTCCAGTTCGGGACGGAGGACGCGGGCGTCTCCCCGGCGGTCGTGAAGCCGGTGAAGAGGCCGACCGAGGGGCCGTAGCCGCCCCGGACCGCGCGCACGGTCAGCTCGCTCGCGCGCACCTGCGCCGCGAGCGACGCGACGTCGGGGCGGTGCTGCAGCGCCTCGGCGAGGAGCGGCTCGAGCGGCTGGTCCTCGCCGTCGACGGCCGCGAGGCCGTCGTCGCCCACCTCGTAGTCGGCGAGGGCGTCCACCCCCATGGCCTGGTCGAGCTGGGCCTTCGCCGTGAGGGCGCCGTTCTCCGCGTTCACGAGCTGGACCTCGGCGTTCGCCCGGTTCGTGCGCGCCAGGGCGAGGTCGATGGCGGGGTGCGTGCCGGCGCGCACGAACGCGTCGGTCTGGTCGAGGTGCGCCTGCATGTTCGCGACCTGGTCGCGCGCGACGCCCACGAGATCGCGGGCGGCGCGCGCGGTGAAGTAGGCGAGCCGCACGCCGAGCTCGGCCTGGTGGGCCACCGCCGTCTCGTTCTCGTCCTGCGAGGTCGCGGCGGCCCGCGCCGCCCGCCACCGCTCGAAGGACTGGCCGAAGTCGAAGAGGACCTGGTTCAGGGTGACCCCCGTCGACCAGTAGTCCGTCGTCGAGGAGCTGTTCGGACGGCGGATCCCGAAGGTGGTGAAGCCGGGGCGGGGCGCGACGTTGGCCGTCGTCCGCTCGTAGGTCCCGGTGGCGGAGAGCTGGGGCAGCATGGGCGCCCGCGCCTCGTCGGCGCGGGCGCTCGCGGCGGCCGCGCCGGCGCGGGCCTGCCGGAGCTGCGGCTGGTGCTCCCGCGCGGTGCGCAAGGCCTCCTCGAGCGTCAGCACGCGGGCGGGCTGCGCGGCCGGCGGCGAGGCGGGCGCTG
>DASVZX010000127.1:0-7046 GCA_036391435.1 Anaeromyxobacter sp.
GGGCCCTCGTCACGTCCCACTCCAGCGTCATCCCGTTCGCCGCGGTCGGCTCGAGGAACAGGCCGCCCCGCGCCGACCAGGGCCCGCGCGCGAGGTCCGCCGCGATGCCGTACGTGTAGCCCCGCGTGTCGGCGGGGTAGTCGTAGGCCGCCGAGGCCCAGAGCCCCCAGCTCATGAGCTGGGTGTGGGGATCGCTCGCGAACGGGACGCGGTCCACGACGTCCGTCGTCGAGAGCTTGCCCGCCGTGATGGTCAGCGCGTCGCGCGCGCGGGTGCCGGCGAGCCGGAGCGCGTCGGCCTCGACGGGCACCGCGCCGCCGCCGAGCCCGATGGTCTGCCGCAGGAAGGCGCGCCCCACGACGAGGGTCGGGGTGGGGTCGCCGACCCGGTAGACCTCGCCGCTCGGGAAGGCCGCGACCCCGAGCGTCTCGCTGAGGCCCCGGCCGCCGGCGAGCTCGGGCTGCAGCCAGAGCTCGCCGCCGCGCCACGGGCGGGCCCCGGCGAAGAGGTCCATCACGACGGAGGTCGCGGACTCGGCGCCCGCGCGCAGGCTGTTCGCCCCCGAGTACGCCGCCGGGAAGGCGGGGTGGGCCTGGGTCGCGACCGTCGCCTGGTAGTGAAGCGACGCGCGCGCCTCGTCCCCCGGGGCCGGGCCGTCCGGGCCGCCCGCGCCGGGCGCGTCCGCACGCGCCGGCGCGGCGGCGGCGAGCAGGATCGCCGTCGCCGCGAGCCGTGGGCCGGTGTGGAGCCGCGCCGCCATCCCCGCTCCATACGACGGGCGGTGACGGAGCGGGGGGGAAAGCGCGGCCTCCCCGCCGGGGCGCGCCGCCTACGGGATCTGGCGCAGCACCGCCGCCCCCCCGTCGGTCGAGACCATGAGCGCCGGCGGCTTCACCATGGTGTCGAGCGTGAGCCGGTTCACGTGGCTGCCGGGGAGCCCCTCGAGCGGCTTCGAGGCGCCGGACGCCGGGTCGTAGATCACGGCGCCGCCGGAGACGCCGGCGATGGCGAGCCGGCCGTCCGGCAGGCACACGAGATCCTGCACGGGGCGGTCGGGGAGCCCGAGCGCGCGCGCGTCGAACGTCTTGATGGTCCAGACGCTCTGGTCGAAGACGGCGACGGTGTCGGTCACGGACGTCGCGCCGCGCGTCCCGAACCAGACCCGGCCGTCCGGGCAGACCGAGACCGCCGTGAGGTTCACGTCGTCGCCCTCCAGCGGCACCTTGAACACCGGCTGGTTCACGAACGCGTCGCCGGCGCTGTAGGTGTAGGGGTCGCCGAAGTTCACCACGAAGGCCGCGCCCCACCGCTCCCACCAGTGCACCGGGTCCGGATCCCAGGTGACGAGGCCGGCGGTGTACTGGCCCGCGTGCCACAGCTCGCCGTTGCCGTTCAGCGCGAGCCCGCGCCAGTCGCCCGCGCGGACCCAGCCGCCCTGGTTGCACGCGAGGTGGTAGCAGACCTCCGCGTGCAGGTGATCGCCGAGGAAGGTGTTGAGCCAGCCGTCGATGGGGCCGGCCGCCGGCGTCCAGGCGACGTAGCGATCCGGGAACACGATGAGGACGCCGTGGTCGTCGGCCTCGTAGAGCGTGCCCGGGTGGAAGAAGTGGTCGTAGAGGAGCCGGAACGGCGTCAGGTTGTGCCAGTACTTCATGGCGTGGTCGTTCACCCAGTTCTCGAACCGGTCGACCGTGATGGTCCCGTCCTTGTTGAGCTTCACCCGGTCGACCTTCCCGGAGTGATGCATGGGATCGCAGTAGTCGAGCTCGCCGCCGCAGTCGATCCCGGGCGTGTGCGTGCCGTGGTAGCCGACGAAGACCTCGTTCGGTCCGCCGCCCGCGAGGCTGCGGATGCCGGAGGAGTTCGCGCCGCCCCAGATCGTCGTGCCGCTGCACGGCGCGTCGGGCGCGATGGGCACGTCGTCGCAGTACTTCACGTAGCCGATCGGGCCGGGTCCGCGGCCGGTGATGTCGCCGAGGTGGAGCCCGTCGAGCTCGTCGAACCGCTTGAACGCGCCGTCCGGCGTCGCCACGTAGAGCGCGTTCGGCGTCGCGATCCAGCGGTTCTGCGCCTCGTCGGTCGTGACGTCGACGACCCAGGTCTCCTTCAGCTGCCCGGGGGCGTAGACGCAGTTCGCGGTGGGCCAGGGGCCCTGCGTGCCGAACGCGATCTTGCTGCCCGGCACGGGCGTGCTCGACGCGGCTCCGCCGCAGGCCGGGCCGCCGCCGCCCCCTCCGCCGCCGCCCCCGCCGCCTCCGCCTCCGCCTCCACCTCCGCCGCCGCCCCCGCCGCCCCCGCCGCCCGCGGCGGTGGGGGTGGTGCCGTTGCCGCACGCGAGCCCCATGGCCGCCGCGAGCGCGAGCGCGACGCCCGCGCCCCGACCCGATCGCATTCCCATGTCCCCTCCCGTGGCGCCCGCCGCGCGGGTAGCCACGCTCTTGCACTGCGAGCGCCGGGCCAGCGCGTAACCGTCCGTGCGGGCGGGGAGCGGCGGCCGCCCGGTTCGCCCGCCGCGGAACCCGGGTTCCCACGGTGACGACCCGCGACCACCCGTGAACCCGTGCGGCCCCGGGCGGGGCCGCACGAACGTTGGTCCACCGCGCGACGGCGGCGAACCGCCCCGCCGGGGTTCACGCATCGTTGGGGCCGCCCCATCTACCCGGATTGCGTGAACCCCGGACTCAGGGATTACTGCAGCCGCCGCCGCGCATTCACTCGGGGTCGATGCCCCTCCAACCGCGCGGCGAGGACAGGTGGTCCGACCATGACGATCAACGTGCTCCCGCTCCGCCTCGCGATCCTCCTCGCGGTCGCCGGAACCGCGCTCCCGGCGCGCGCGATCCCGGCGTTCGCGCGCAAGTACGGGACGAGCTGCCTCACGTGCCACACCGCGTATCCGAAGCTCACGCCGTTCGGGGAGGCGTTCCGGCGGAACGGCTACCGGTTCCCCGGCGTCGACAGCGACTACGTGAAGCAGGAGCAGGTCGCGCTCGGCCAGGAGGCGAACAAGAAGACCTTCCCGAAGACGGTGTGGCCCGCCGCCCTCCCCATCTCCGTCCCGATCGCGATCGGCGCGAACGGGCAGGCCTTCGCGTATCCGGACAAGAACGCGAGCGTGCCGCGCGCGAGCAACGGGACGCAGCTCGCGCTCGACGACCTCGTCGCGGAGGGGCACCTGTGGACGGGGGCCGCGCTCGACGACACGATCACGGTGTGGGGCGAGCTCACGCTGTCGCCGGACGGCGTCGACGTCGAGCACGCGCAGCTCCTCTTCAACGACCTCCTCGGCCCGAAGCACGCGCTGAACCTCGTCGTCGGGAAGGGGTTCCCGACGCTGACGAGCTTCGGGCCGCACTCGAGCTACCTCGCCGACCTCGCCATGCCGAACGCGCCGGTCACGGCCATCTACTCGGGCTCGGCCGATCCGTTCGTGCTCGTGGACAACTACACCGGCCTCGAGGTGAACGGCGTCGTCGCGGGGCGCGGCGACTGGTCGCTCGGCTTCAACACCGGGAAGAACTCCGTCGGGACCGTCTTCCCGAACGAGAGCTTCTACGGCCACCTCGGGTGGAAGATCGGCGGCATGCGCCTCGACGGCGAGGGCTCGCAGGGGCCGGCGAACGCGATGGAGCCGTGGGCGGAGACCGCCCTCACGATCGACGTCTTCGGCTACCGCGCCTCCGAGCACTTCGGGATCCCGGGCGCCGCGCCCGGCGCGACCGTCGCGGTCCGCGACGGCTCGAGCACGCTCGGCGCCGCGGTGCGCGCCCAGGCGGGGTCCGGCGAGGTCGACCTCGGGTACTACGCGCAGTGGCACGATCACGGCACGAACGACCTCGCCAAGGTGCGCGCCGGGGTCGCCTACGCCGAGGCGACGTACGTGGTCTACCCCTGGTTCATCCCCGGGATCCGGGTGGAGGACCTCATGCTCTCCCCGAACGGCGGCTCGACCGTGAGCGATCTGCACCTCATGCCGGGGGCCGCGTTCCTCGTGCGGCCGAACGTGAAGATCGTCCTCGTCGCGAACGTCGAGATCGGGAACGGATACCCCCAGGACGCGACCGGCGCCCCGCTCGGGTGGCAAGGGGGCGCGGCGGACTGGGGCTCCTTCGTGCTCGCGCCGACGGACACGGCGACGCCGACCACCAAGCGGAGCGAGCTCGAGTCGATCGCGGTCTTCCTCGCGTGGGCGCTGTGAGGCCGTTAACGATCCGCCGAACCAACGACAAGGAGATGCACCAATGGTGAATACATCGCTCGCTTCTCGCCTCGCCGTCCTCGCGCTCGGCCTCTCGGCCGCCGCCGGGCCCGCCCTCGCGGCGGGCGGCACCATCAGCGGCAAGGTGGAGGCGACGCCCCCGAAGTACCTCGAGGACACCGTCGTCTATCTGAAGAACGTCCCGGGGACGTTCCCGAAGCGGACGGAGAAGATGGACCAGAAGGGGATGAAGTTCCTCCCGCACGTCCTCACCGTCACGAAGGGGGACACGGTCGACTTCCTGAACCACGACAACGTCGCCCACAACGTCTACTCCCCCGACAACGAGGGCTACAACCTCGGCACCTTCAAGCAGAACGAGACGCGCTCGCACGTCTTCGAGAAGGAGGGCACGTACACGCAGCTCTGCTCGATCCACCCGGAGATGCTCGGCTACGTCTTCGTCGGGCAGAACCCGTACGCCTCGCCCGTCGACGCCAAGGGGCACTACGCGATCAAGAACGTCCCGCCCGGCACCTACCAGCTCGAGGTGTGGAACGCGAAGCTGAAGGCGCCGGCGAAGAGCGTCACGGTCGCCGCCGGACAGACGGTCACCGAGAACCTGACCCTGAAGCGCTAGGACCCGCGGCGTGCTCCGGCGGCCCATCCCGGCCCTGGCGGCGGTCGTCGCCGCCGCTGGGGCGCTCGCGTCCTGCGCCGACCGGCTCCCCCCGGCGCCGGCGCAGCCCATCCAGTTCAGCCACCGGATCCACGCCGGCGACGCGAAGATCGGCTGTATCGCCTGCCACACCTACGCCCTCGACGGCCCCGTCGCGGGGATCCCGTCGATGGAGCGGTGCCGCGGCTGCCACAAGTTCGTGAAGGCGGACCCGGACCACCCGGAGATCGCGGTCCAGCTGAAGCCGCTCCTCGCCAAGCTCGAGGAGGGCGGCACCGTCGAGTGGAACCGCGTCTACCGGGTGCCCGACCACGTCCGCTTCACCCACCAGCCCCACCTGCTCGCGGGCGTCCGCTGCCAGGAGTGCCACGGCGAGGTCGAGAAGATGGACGTCGTCCGGCAGGCGACGCCGCTCACGATGGGCTGGTGCCTCGCCTGCCACCACCGGATGCAGCGCGAGAAGCCCGGGCGCGAGCGGCTCACCGACTGCTGGACCTGCCACAAGTGAGCATCCGATGAGCGATCCCACCCAGCGTCCCATCGGCCGCCGCACCTTCCTCGGGATCGCGGGCGCGGCGGGGGTCGCGGCCGGCTGCTCCCCGAGGGCCGCGACGCAGAAGGTCGTCCCCTGGATCGTCCCGCCCGAGGACATCGTCCCCGGCGTCCCGCTCTACTACCGCACCATCTGCCGCGGGTGCGCCGCCGGCTGCGGCGTGACGGCGAGGACGCGCGAGGGCCGCGCGGTGAAGCTCGAGGGGAACCCCGAGGATCCCATCGGCGCGGGCGCGCTCTGCGCGCGCGGGCAGGCGGAGCTCCAGGCGCTCTACCACCCCGAGCGCTTCAAGGGCCCGCTCCGGAAGGGCGCCGACGGGAAGCTCGCCCCGCTGGCCTGGGACGCCGCCGAGGACGCGCTCGCGCAGGCGATCGCCGCGGCGCGGGCGAAGGGGCCCGGCCGCGTCCGCCTCCTCACGCGCCCGGAGCCGGGCAGCGCCGGCGCGCTGCAGCGCGCGTTCCTCGCCGCCGCCGGCGCGCGGCCGGAGGACCGCGTCGTGCTCGACCCGCTCGACCCGGCCCCGGTGCGCGCCGCGTCCCTCGCGCTCTTCGGCCGGGCGGAGCTCCCCGTGCTCGACCTCGCCGGCGCGCGGACGATCGTCGCGCTCGGCGCGGATCTGTTCGAGACCTTCGGCTCGCCGATCGAGGCGGCCCGGCAGCTCGCGGAGGGACGCGGCCGCGTCGGCCCCGAGCGCACGCGCACGATCTGGGTGGGGCCGCGGCTCTCCCTCACCGGGCTGACCGCGGACCGCTGGGTCCGCGTGCGGAGCGGGGGCGAGCTGCCCTTCGCGCTCGGCGTCCTGCGCTGGCTCGCCGACCCCGCGAACGCCGTGCCGGGGCTCGCCCCCGACGCCCCGGCGCTGCTCCGGAGCCTCCTGGCGCTCGCCCCGAAGGACCTCGCCGCGCGGGCCGGGGTGGGGGAGGCGGAGATCGCCGCGGTCGCGCGCGAGCTGTCGCGCCGGCGGCCCTCCGCGCTCGCCGGGCCGGGCCCCGCGGCGCAGGGGCCCGACGCGGCCCAGCTCGCGGCCGTCGTGCTCCTCGCGAACCACGTCCTCGGCAACGTCGGGAAGACCGTCCTGTACGGGCTCGATCCGCTCCTCGACCCGCCGTCCCCGTTCACGGCGGTCGAGGCGCTCCTCCGCGACGCCGCGGCGGGCCAGGTGGACGTCCTCCTCGTGCACCACGCCGATCCGGTCGGCGCGCTGCCGGCGGCGCTCGGCGCCGCGGCCGCCCTGGACCGCGTCCCGCTCGTGGCGACCTTCGCGCTGCGGCCCGGTCCGACGACGGCGCACGCGCGGCTCGTGCTCCCCGATCGCCACACGCTCGAGGCGTTCGGCGACGTGGAGCCCCGCCGCGGCGTCGTGAACCTCGGCCAGCCGGTGATGACGCCGCTCGCCGACACGCGCGAGGCCGCGCAGGTCCTCCTCGACGTCGGCGCCAGGCTCCCGCCGGCGACGCCGCCGCTGCCCGGCGGCGACGTCGCCGACTGGCACGACGAGCGGGTGAAGGCCCTCCTCGCCGCGGCGGGGAGCGCCGCGGACCCCGACGGCGCGCTGCGCGAGGCCCGCCAGCGCGGCGGGATCTGGTCCGACGCGTCCGGCGCGCGCGTGGTCCCGG
>DASVZX010000128.1:0-8783 GCA_036391435.1 Anaeromyxobacter sp.
CCGCGAGGGCCGGAGCAGAAACTGTCGCTGAGCGCATCTTCGGGTGACGAGATAGGTGGCGCCCGGGAGAACCTGACGAGGAGCGGTCATGCCGTGGGCCACGGCACCTACCGTGCCGCGCACAAGTCTTCGGATCGACGAGGCTCGCGCATGGCGCGCGGTCCGGCGCACGGCCGAGCAGGTCGAAGCGGAGAACTCTCGGTCCGGGACCCCGGGCGCGCGGTCCGGCGCACGGCCGAGCAGGTCGAAGCGGAGAACTCTCGGTCCGGGACCCCACAGGTCGAAGCGGAGAACTCTCGGTCCGGGACCCGGGACCCCCGGCCCCTGGACCCCCCGGGACCCGACTTGGCTCGCACGGGTCACGACGCCGGCTCCGGATCCTTCGGCTCCGGCGGCGGCGCGGGCGCAGGCGCGGGCGGCGCCTCCTTCCCCTGGAACTGGACCTCGAGCCGCAGCGCGAGCCCCCACGCGCTGTAGCGGCCCCGCTCCGGCGTCCAGGGCCAGGCGATCTCGGGCTCGAGCTCGACGAAGATCCAGCGGCGGTACACGTCGGTGCGGAGCCGGGCGTAGACCCGCGTCCGGTCGGGCTGCGGCGTGCGAAAGGCGCGCGCGACCCCGGTCGCCGGGTCCGGGGCGACGACCCACGCCTCGGTCGCGCCGCCCGTCGCGACCGCGAGCTGGGCGGCGCTCGACGGCGGGAGCGGGACGATCGCGGCGAGCTCCGAGCCCCACTCGATCCCCTTGCTCCGCTCGCTGCGCGTGCCGCCGCCCGACAACCGGAACAGCAGGGAGCTCGACACGGGCCGATCGAGCTCGGCGCTGGCGGTCGTGCCGAACTTCACGTCGGAGCGCCAGAACCCGATGAGCGCGAGGCGCGACAGGAAGAGCTTCCCGACCGGGAACGCCCAGCGGAACCGGAGCCGGCCGTACACGCCGGGCGGGAGCTGCACGAGTGCGCCGGCGCCGAGGTCGGCGTGGTAGGCGAGGGTGTCGAGCAGGAAGTAGCGTAGCCCCGCGTCGCCCGCGCCGACGGTGTCCTGGTCCGCCTGCGTCTGGTCCACCGGCGTCCCGGGCGACGGTTGCCGGGGGAAGAGCTTGTCGATGGCGTCCCGCGTGTCGCCGGCGATCACGAGCCGGAGCCGCTTCAGCCGCCGATCCAGCCCCGGGAGCCGCAGCGTGGCACGCAGCCCCGTCGCGAAGCTCGGGCGTTTCGAGTCCTCCGTGAAGCGCACCTCGTTCCTCCAGCGGAGGAACGACTGCTCGCGCTCGGGCTCGATGTCGCGCTCGTCGGAGAAGAAGCGGTCGAGCCGGAGGATCGGGGCGAAGATCCTCTGCTCGATGAAGGCGTGCCCCGCGTCGAGCCAGGTGTCGCCGGTCGCGGGCGGCCCGGACTCGTTCGGCTCGGAGGGCTTCGGCTCGGAGGGCTTCGGCTCGGAGGTCGCGGGCGCGTCGGAGGACGGGGGGCCGGACGCCTCGGAGGACGTGGCGTCCCGACCCTGCGCGGCGCCCGCGGCCGGCTCCTCGGCCGCCGCGCGGGGCGCGGCCGGCGCGGCGAGCGCGAGCGCGAGGAGCGGCAGGAGTGCGCTGGTTCCGAGGGGCTTCACGCTCGGAGGGACGTTAATCCCGCCCCGGGCCGGGGCGAAGCGGATCGTGCGACCCCGGCTGCGGCGGGTCGCCCGGGCCGCTCACGCGCCGCGACCCGGGCCAGGCAGGGGCGTGGCGGCAGCGGCGGGCGCGCGGGCCTGCAGGCGCCGCATGGTCCCGCTGCGCCGGACGGAGTCGTGCTCGATGCGAAAGCCGGCCCGCTCCACGGCGGCCTCCGTCTCCCGATTGGGGTGGCAGCCGCCCGAGATCCGCGTCCACGCCGGCTGGACGAGGTCCTGCAGCGCGCCGCGGACGCCCCGCTCCCGGACGTGCTCGAGGAGGCGGAGCGCGCCCCCGGGGCGGAGCACGCGCCGGACCTCGCCGAGCGCCCCGTCCGGATCGGACACGCTGCAGAGGACGAGCCCCGAGACGACGGTGTCGAACGCGCGGTCCCTGAACGGCAGCGCCTCGGCCCGGGCGATCACGAATGGCACGCCCGGCGCGCGGCTGCGGGCTCGGGCCAGGTTCTCGCGGTGGGGGTCGACCGCGATCGTGCGGACGCCGGGCGGGTAGAGCGGGAGGGTGCGGCCGGTCCCGGTCCCGAGATCGAGCGTGCGCCCGGTCGCGCCCTTCGCGAGCCAGGCGCGCCAGCGGGAGAGGCCGCCCCGCTCGAGGAGCGCCATGCCGGCGTCGTAGAGCCAGGGGATCTGCTCGAGGCCTCTCAACTCCGCCCCCTCTCCCCGACCCTCTCCCGCCTGCGCTGCAGGGGGGAGAGGGGGAATGCGCGCGTGCGGGGCAGCGTCATGTTCAGTCCAGGTAACCCTGCGCCTGCAGCGCGAACAGGCGCGCGTACCGGCCGCCCTGCGCGACGAGCTCCCGGTGGCTGCCGAGCTCCTGGAGGAGGCCGCCGTGGAGCACGGCGATGCGGTCCGCCATGCGGACCGTGGAGAACCGGTGGGAGATCACGATGGCGGTCCGGTCGGCGGCGAGCGCCTGGAACCGGCCGAACAGCTCGTGCTCGCCCTCCGCGTCGATGGCGGCGGTCGGCTCGTCGAGGATGAGCACCTCCGCCTCGTCGCGCATGAACGCGCGCGAAACGGCGAGCTTCTGCCACTGGCCGGCGGAGATCTCGTGCCCGGCCTCGAACCAGCCGCCGAGGACGGTGTCGTAGCCCTTCGGCAGCGTCTCGATGACCGCGGCGCCGCCGCCGCGCCGCGCGGCCTCCTCGATGCGGGCGCGGTCGTCGATGCGCGGCGGGCTGCCGACGCCGATGTTCTCGGCCGCGGTGAACTGGTAGCGGACGAAGTCCTGGAACACGCCGCCGATCCGCTCGCGCAGCTCGCGCGGGTCCATGTCGCGCAGGTCGATGCCGCCGTACAGGATGCGCCCCTCCGTCGGATCGTGGAGCCGCATGAGGAGCTTCACGAGGGTGGACTTGCCCGCGCCGTTCTCGCCGACGAGGCCGAGCTTCTCGCCGGGCGCGATCGTGAGCGACACGTGGCGGAGCGCCCAGGCCTCCTTGCCCGGGTAGCGGAAGGAGACGTCCTGCAGCTCGATCGCGGCGGGCCGGCCGCGGGGCGGCGCGCGCGGCGGCAGGACGCGCGGGGCCTCGCCGCCGGTGGGGATGGCGAGGTAGTCGAAGAGGTTCGACATGAAGAGCGCGTCCTCGTACATGCCGCCGACCGCCTGCAGCACCGCCTGGATCGCCCCCTGGCCCTGCCGGAACACCGCGATGTAGAGGGTGAGGTCGCCGAGGGTGATGTCGGCGCGCGCCGCGCGGGCGGCCATCAGAGCGTACATCCCGTAGAACGCCACGAGGGAGAGCGCCCCGAAGGCGAGCCCGGCCCGGAGCCGGCGCACCGCGATCCGCCGGTCCTCGTCGAAGAACTTCCGGAAGAGCGCCCGGTAGCGCTCGAGCACGAGCGGCCCGAGGTGGAAGAGCTTCACCTCCTTCACGTGGGTGTCGCGCGTCAGGATCCACTCGAGGTAGTTGAGCCGGCGCCCCTCCGGCGCGCGCCAGGTCCACATCCGGAACGAGTCGTTCGAGAGCCGCGTCTCGGCGACGAAGGCGGGCACCGACGCCGCCACGATGACGAGCACGCTCACCGGGGAGAGGCGCAGGAGGAGGCCCGAGAGCGCCACCAGGGTGACCGCGTTCTGCGCGACCGAGAACACCTGCATGACGAGGGAGAGCGGGCGCGAGGCGGCCTCGCGGCGCGCGTTCTGCATCTTGTCGTAGACGTCGGCGTCCTCGAAGTGGCGCAGCTCGAGCTCGAGCGCCTTCTCGAGGATCCGCTCGTTCACCGCGTTGCCGAGGGCGCCGCGCAGGAGCTCGCGGCGCAGCGAGAGCAGGCGGTTGGCCGAGAGCTGGATCGCCATGAGCCCGAGCTCGGCCGCGACGAGCCACAGGATGCGGGTCCGCTCCGCCTCCGCCCCGGTGCGGGCCGCGTGGACGACGCCGTCCACGATGAGCTTCCCCACCCAGGCGATGCCGGCGGGCAGGAGGGCGAGGACGAGCGTCAGCGCCGCGACGGCCACGGCGCCGGCGCGATCGGCGTCCCACACGAGCCGCAGGGTGCCCGGGACCTGGCGGAACACCGCGCGGGCGCCGCGCAGCCGCTCGCGAAGCGTTCGCGCGTCGGGCGGGGCGGGCAGCGGGGCATGGGCGTGGGCGGCCACGGGACCTCCATGGATAACGGACGCTCGCCGCGAAGTCGACCGCCGGTCCGCGCGCGCGCCCGGCGAGCGGCGCGCGCCCTTTAATTCCGGGGCGCGGTGTCGTAGATCACCCTGCGATGACCGTACCCGACCGGCGAAGCGACGCGACGACCGCGATGGCCCCGTCCGACTGGTCCATCGAGCGCGCGACGCAGTACTACAACGTGGCCGGCTGGGGCGCCGGGTTCTTCTCGGTGAACGACAAGGGGCACGTCGTCGTCCACCCGATGGGACAGCCGGGGCCGGTGATCGACCTCATGGACGTCGTCGAGGACATCCAGGAGCGGAAGATCGGCTTCCCCTGCGTCGTCCGCTTCCAGGACGTGCTCCGCGCCCGCGTGAAGCAGATCAACGAGGCGTTCGGGAAGGCCGTCGCCGAGATGAACTACGGCGGCCGGTACTTCGGCGTGTACCCCATCAAGGTGAACCAGATGCGCGAGGTGGTCGAGGAGATCCTCGACGCCGGCGCCCCGTACCACTACGGCCTCGAGGCGGGCTCGAAGGGCGAGCTCCTCGTCGTGCTCGGGATGAACACGGACCCAGAGGCGCTCACCATCTGCAACGGCTACAAGGACGAGGAGTTCCTGCGCCTCGCGCTCCTCGGGCGGAAGCTCGGCCGCAAGGTCATCGTCGTCATCGAGAAGCTCTCCGAGCTGCCCCAGATCCTGCGGCTCGCGGACGAGGTCGGGGTCGAGCCGATGATCGGGCTCCGCTCGAAGCTCACGACGCGCGGCACGGGGAAGTGGGAGGGCTCCTCCGGGGACTTCGCGAAGTTCGGCCTCACGGTCCCCGAGCTCATCCACGCCGTGCGGATCCTGAAGGAGGCGGGCAAGGAGCACTGCGCGCGCCTCCTCCACTTCCACGTCGGCTCGCAGCTCACCGAGATCCGCGTGGTGAAGGACGCCATCAACGAGGGCGCCCGGGTCTACGCGAAGCTCCGGAAGATGGGGCTGCCCATCGAGTACTTCGACGTGGGCGGCGGTCTCGGCGTGGACTACGTCGGCACGCACTCGAACGGCTACACCTCGTCCGTGAACTACACGATGGACGAGTACGTGGGCGACATCGTCTACAACGTGCAGCGCGTCTGCATGAACGAGGGCGTCCCCGAACCGCACATCGTCTCGGAGTCCGGGCGCGCCGTCACGGCGCACCACTCCTGCATCATCATGAACGTCTTCGGGCACATCGAGATCGGCTCGGAGGAGGAGATCGCCGCCGCCTCGATCCCGCAGCCCAACGAGCCCAAGGTCGTGCGCGAGATGCGGGAGGTCGTCCAGGGCCTCACCGTCCGCAACCGCGCCGAGACCTACCACGACGCCGCCGCCAAGAAGGAGGAGGCGCTCCAGATGTTCAAGCTCGGCATCCTCGGGCTGGAGGAGCGCGCCGTCGTGGAGAGCCTCTTCTGGAAGCTCGCCCGCGGCATCGCCGACCTCAACCGCGGGAAGAAGCGGCTCCCCCGCGAGACGCGCGACCTCGGCGACAAGATCGCCGACCAGTACATGGCGAACTTCTCGCTCTTCCAGAGCGCGCCCGACCACTGGGCGTTCGACCAGCTCTTCCCGATCGTCCCGCTCCACCGGATGGGCGAGGTGCCGAACAAGGACTGCACGATCGTCGACATCACCTGCGACTCGGACGGCAAGATCGACCGCTTCATCGAGAACGACGGGGTGGACGAGACGCTCTCGCTCCACCCCATCACGCCCGGCGATCCCTACTGGCTCGGCATGTTCATGACCGGCGCCTACCAGGACATCATGGGCGACATGCACAACCTGTTCGGCCGGGTGAACGAGATCCACGTCTTCGTGGACGACGAGGACCCCGAGGACTTCTACATCGAGGAGGTCATCCCGGGGGACACCATCGAGAAGGTGCTCTCGCGCGTGCAGTACGAGCCCGCCGAGCTCTTCCGCAGGGTGAAGGGCGCCCTCGACCAGAAGGTGAAGGAGGGCGCCATCCGGCCGAAGGAGGGCGTCTCGCTCTCCGACTTCTACGAGTCGGTGATGAAGGGCTACACGTACCTGCAAGGGCCCTAGGGCCCGCCGGGATCGTGGCTAGGCTCCGGGCGTGCCCCGGCCCGAACCCCAGCGCTACGCGCGCGACCCCTGGGCGGAGCTCACCCCCGAGGAGCGCACGCGGGCGAAGCGCCGGCTCCTCCACCGGCTCCAGGCGGGCGGGATCGTCTTCCTCGCCGTCGTCGTCCTCGGGCTGCTCCCGGCGGTCGCCGCGAAGGTCGCGCCGGGGCTCGGCCGCGCCGCGGCCGTCGCCGCCTGGTTCGTCGCCCCGGTGCTCGGGGCGGGGCTCGTCGTCTTTGCCCTCCTGCGGCTCCGACGCTAGAACGAGGGGCGTGGCGGACCCGAAGCGCGAGGAAGGCGAGACCCTCGAGCGCTATGCGGAGCGGCTCATCCGCGAGGCGCAGGAGGCGGGCGAGTTCGACACGCTGCCGAGGGGGAAGCCCCTGCCGCTCACCGGCGTCCCGCTGCCCGAGGCGTGGTGGGTGAAGGAGAAGCTGAAGCGGGAGGGGCTCTCGGACCTCCCGCCGTCCATCGCCATCCGCCAGGAGGCCGAGGCGGTGCTCGCCGCGATCGGGCGCGAGACCGACGAGCGGCTCGTCCGCGAGAGGCTCGAGGCGCTGAACGCCCGGATCCGCAAGCTCAACGCGACCCACGTCGCCGGGCCTCCGACCACGCTCGCGCCGCTCGACGTCGAGGCGGTCATCCTGCGCTGGCGCGCGGGGCGCCGCTCTGGCATCTAGAGGGTCCCTCCCGGAGGCACGACCCGTGCACAGACCCCTCTTCCTCGCGCTTGCGCTCGCCGTCCCCCTCGGCGGCGCGGCCGCCGCGGACGTCCGCCCGACGCCCGCCGAGATCTCCGCCGCCCGGACCATCACGCCCGCGGAGCTCCGCGCGCACGTGAAGTTCGTCTCGTCCGACCTGACGGAGGGGCGAGCCCCCGGCACCCGCGGCGACGCCATCGCGCGCGCGTACATCCAGTCGCAGCTCGAGGCGCTCGGCCTGAAGCCCGCCGCGCCCGAGGGCGGCTACATGCAGAAGGTCCCGCTCGTCGGCGTCGACACGCACGTCAAGGCGGCGCCGCGGTTCGAGGGGGCGAAGGGGACGCTCACGCTCAGGCCCGAGGAGTTCGTCGCGAACGTCGGCCAGCCGAGGCCCTCCGTGACGCTCGCGGGCGTGGAGGTCGTGTTCGTCGGCTATGGCATCGTCGCCCCGGAGTACGCCTGGGACGACTACGCCGGGATCGACGTGCGCGGGAAGGTCGTCCTCGTGATGAACGACGACCCCTCGGACGATCCCCGGCTCTTCGCCGGCAAGACGCGGCTCTACTACGGCCGCTGGACCTACAAGTACGAGGAGGCGGCCCGCCACGGCGCCGCGGGCGCGATCATCATCCACACGACGCCGTCGGCCGCGTACCCGTGGTCGGTCGTGCAGACCTCCTGGGCGGGGCCGCAGTACGACCTGCCGGACGAGTCAACCCCGCGGCTCGAGGCGCGGCTCTGGACCACCGAGGACGCCTCTCGCCGGCTCACGGCGCTCGGCGGGCAGGACCTCGACGCGCTGCGGGCCGCCGCGACGAAGCGGGGGTTCAAGGCGGTGCCGCTCGGGGTCCGCGTGTCGGCGGAGCTCGCCGCGGACGTGAGCCGCGTCGAGACCGCGAACGTCCTCGCGAAGCTCCCCGGGAGCGATCCCCGGCGGGCGGGCGAGGAGGTGCTCGTGACGGCGCACCACGACCACCTCGGCGTGAAGCCGGGCGCCGCGCCCGGCGACGACGCCATCTACACCGGCGCGGTGGACAACGCGACGGGCATCGCCGGACTCCTCGCCATCGCCCGCGCCGCCGCGGCCCTGCCGCGGGCCCCGGCGCGCACGATCGTGTTCGTCGCCTTCGCGGCCGAGGAGGCGGGGACGCTCGGGTCGGAGTGGCTCGCGCGGCACCCGCCCGTGCCCGCGGGCAAGCTCGCCGCCTGCGTGAACATGGACGCCCTCAACATCTTCGGCCGGACCCGCGACGTCACGATGATCGGGCTCGGCAAGTCCACCCTCGACGATCTCCTCGTGCCGCTCGCGCGGTGGCAGGGGCGAGTCGTGAAGGGCGACCCGTTCCCCGAGAAGGGGAGCTTCTACCGCTCCGACCACTTCCCGCTCGCCCAGATCGGCGTCCCCGCCGCCTACGTGGACGGCGGCACCGACTACGTCGGGCGGCCGCCGGGGTGGGGCAAGGAGGTCAACGAGGCCTGGACGGAGAAGCACTATCACCAGCCCTCCGACGAGTACCGCGACGACTGGGACTTCTCCGGGATGGTGAAGGACGTGCAGCTCATCTTCCTCCTCGCCGCGAAGGTCGCGGACGCCCCGCAGATGCCGCGCTGGCACGCGGGCGACGAGTTCGAGGCCGCCCGGGCGCGCGCGCTGCGCGCCGCCGCGGGTGGGCCGGCGGCGGCCGTGGGCGCCGGCCGC
>DASVZX010000129.1:0-3557 GCA_036391435.1 Anaeromyxobacter sp.
ATGCGCGCCCGGACCGTCCTCTCCGCGCTCGCGGGCGCGGCCCTCGTCGGTGCCGCCGCGATCGTCGCCGCCGCGCCGCCGGCGCCGTCCGCCGCCGGGACCGTCACCTTCCTCGCGGGCGACGCGACGCGCGCCCCCGGCGCGGGCGGCAAGGCTGAGGCGCTCGCCGTCGGCAGCGCGGTGCGCGCGGGCGACGTCCTCGAGACGAGGCGGCGCACGCGGCTCGAGGTGCGGCTCGCGGACGACAGCGTCGTGCGGCTCGGCCCGTCGTCGCGCGCCGTCGTCGCCGTGGCCGCGTTCGGCGAGACGGTGGAGGCGCGGGACGTCTCGGCGAAGCTCCTCGTGGGCCGGATCTGGGCGAACGTCGCGAAGGCCGTCGGGGGCGACGCGCGCTTCGAGATCCGGACCGAGAACGCGGTCGCCGGCGTGCGCGGGACCACCTTCCGCGTGGACGCCGCGAGGGACCGCTCCGTCGTCGTGAGGGTCTACGGCGGCACCGTGGCCGTGTCGCAGGGCGGGCTGCCGCGGCCGGAGCACGGGACCGGCAAGGACGCGAAGCCGGAGCGGAGGCAGATCGCGGGCCCGCAGGAGGTCACCCGCGAGCAGTGGGAGAAGATCGTGACCAGCATGATGCTGGTCCGCGTGTCGGCGAACGGCGTCCCGGGCGAGCCTGAGGCCTTCGCGCTCGCGGACGCGGGGGCGGACGAGTGGGAGGCGTGGAACAGGAGCCGAGACGCGGCCCGTTGAGCGCCGGCGCCGGCGAGGCGTCCCCGCTCAACCTCGCGAACGGTCTCACGGCGCTGCGCGTCGTGCTCGCGCCCGTGTTCCTGCTCCTCTACCTCGAGGGCGATCGGCTCCGCGCCCTCGCCGCGTTCGCGGCGGCGGCGGCGACGGACGTCCTCGACGGGCTCGTCGCGCGCGTGCTCCGGCAGCACACCCGGCTCGGCGCCTTCCTCGATCCGATCGCCGACAAGCTCCTCGCCGCGTGCGCGCTCGTCGCCCTCGCCGCGACCGCGCGCCTGCCGTGGTGGCTCCCCGCGCTCGTCGTCTCGCGCGACCTCGCGCTGCTCGCCGGGGCGGCGATCCTGCGCACGATGCACCACGCCGTCCCCGTCGCGCCCACCCGCATCGGGAAGTACGCGACGGTCGCGCTCGCCGTCACGGTGGTGGTCGCGCTCGCGGGGGATTTCGGGGCCTACCCGCGCGGGGAGATCCGCCCCTTCGTGGTCGCCTGCGCGCTCCTGGCGGCGCAGTGCGTGGCGATCTCGTTCGTCCAGTACTTCCTGTTCTTCCTCCGGGCCGTCCGCTCGCCCGCCTGAGGACCGCTCCCGGGGCGGGCGAGCGTGCGTACAATCCCTGCGTGACGCGGAAGCTGAAGCTCGTCGTCTCCGACTTCCACCTCGGCAAGGGGCCCTACCGGGACGACGGCTCGGTGAACGTGTTCGAGGACTTCCGGCAGGACGGCAAGTTCGCGCAGTTCCTCGAATACCACTCGGACGGCGAGTGGAAGGACGCCGAGGTCGAGCTCGTCCTCAACGGCGACTTCTTCAACCTCCTCTCCGTCGACCTCGACGGCCGCATGCAGGAGGCCATCACCGAGCGCGTGTCGGTCGAGAAGATCGAGGCGATCCTGCGCGGCCACCCCGTCCTGTTCGAGGCGCTCGCGCGGTTCGCCCGCGGGCCGGGGCGGAGCGTCACCTTCATCATGGGGAACCACGACCCGGGGCTCCTCTTCGCCGGCGTGCGCGAGGCGATCACGGGCCGCGTCGGCGGCGCCCACCGCTTCATCCTCGACGCGTACGACTTTGACGGCGTCCACATCGAGCACGGGATGCAGCGCGAGCCGATGAACGCGTTCAACCCGAGCCGGTACTTCGCGGAGGAGGGGGGCGAGGTCTGCCTGAACCTCCCGCTCGGCTCCCGCTACATCATCCACGTCCTCAACGAGGAAAAGGCCCAGCGCCCGTACATCGACAAGGTCGCGCCGTTCGCGGCCTACTACCGCTGGGCGATCTTCAACGACCCGGAGGCGGTGCTCCGCATCAGCTTCCGGAGCGTCGCCTTCGTCGCGAAGGCGGCGCTGAAGAAGCTGCCGCACCTCGACCCGATGCCGCTCGCCGACCTCGTGAAGCGCTTCGTGCGCTACACCGCGTTCCCCACGCTCGAGCACGAGGCGCGCCGGCTCCTCGCCCGGCGGCATTACCACACGGTGATCATGGGCCACACCCACGTGCCGCTCTACCGGGAGTACGGGCGGGACAAGGTGTACCTGAACACCGGCACCTGGAACGCGATGACGTCGCTCGACGTCGGGAACCTCGGGCGGACCGAGCAGCTCACGTACGCCCACGTCGAGTACGTGGACGGCCGGCCGCGCGCGCGGCTCCGCGAGTGGCGCGGGCTCTCCCGGCCGGCGGAGGACGTGTTCTTCTAGCCCGGGGACGGGACCGTTGACTCTCCCGACCGGCGCGCTATAAACGCGCCTCGCCGTTGGGGTTCAGGCCCGTAGCTCAGTGGTAGAGCACTACCTTGACACGGTAGGGGTCGTCGGTTCGATACCGACCGGGCCTACTAATTAGAACAAGGGGTTGGCCGAAACGCCAGCCCCTTTTTCTTTGGCGCGATCGCGTCGGGGTCACACGCGGGGTCACAACGCGAGCCGTTGCGTACCGTCGCCCGTCAGCCCCTCCTGCTACCGTTCGCACCGATGCACGTTCCGGCGTTCTGCGACTCCTGCGGCGCGATCTTCGCGTCGGGCATCGTTGCGGGCGGCGGCACCTTCACGTTCACCGGGTGCGCCGCGACGTGTCCGCGCTGCGGAGCGATGGCGCGCATTCCCGATGGCACGTTCTCGTTCATCGGCGACACGATCCGCCTCCTCAGCGGGCCCGCGGCGACGGTTGCGCAGCTACGTCGCCTCGCGGAGATCGTGCGGGCCGTTCGCGCTCGGGCGATGACGCGGGAAGCGGCGGAAGCCGCCGTCGCGAGCGATGTGCCGCAGTTCGCCGCGCTGTTCGAGTGGCTCCGCAAGCATCAGGGCGACCTCGCCGCGTGGATCGGCGTGATCCTCACCGCGATCGGGCTCGTGATCGCCGCCCGCGAAAGCGGCGGACCGAAGGTCGAGGTCCACAACGTCGTGCAGGTGCTCACGTCAGGCCCGCCGCCCGCGCCTCCCACGCGCGCGCCCGTTCGTAGCGAGCCGCGCGTGGGCCGCAACGACCCGTGCCCTTGCGGAAGCGGCAAGAAGCACAAGAGGTGCTGCGGGAGCGTGGACGCTCGCGCCCGCGGCGACGCTCAGGGCGGATCGTCGTCGGGGTCGAGCGGCTCGGGCCCGTCGTCGCCCGCGGCGAGGTAGTCGCCGACCGGACCCCCGGGGTCGGCGGGATCGGTGGGGGGATCCACGGGGTCCATCCCGCCCGGCGCGGCGGCGCCTTCGAGCGCGGCGCGCGGGTTCCACGCCTCGCCCGTCCGCCCGTCGATCACGGTCATCTCGAACCGCCAGCCCTCCTGCGGCGGAACCTTGCTCGCGCTCGCCGCCGCCTCGCGCCCGTCGCGCG
>DASVZX010000130.1:0-6796 GCA_036391435.1 Anaeromyxobacter sp.
GCCTGCGACGCCTCGCCCGGGCGCCGCCCCGCGGCCGGCGCGGGCCGCGCCGCCTGGCGCGC
Organism: Anaeromyxobacter sp.; assembly: GCA_036391435.1. Taxonomy (GTDB): domain Bacteria; phylum Myxococcota; class Myxococcia; order Myxococcales; family Anaeromyxobacteraceae; genus Anaeromyxobacter. The sequence continues at coordinate 63 of DASVZX010000130.1, forward strand.
GCTCTCCTCCTGCCAGCGGCTCACGAGCTCCTTCACGTCCTGGAGCGGCAGCGCCGTGCAGACGTTCCCGTTCGCGCCGTCCATGTCGCGCGCCATGCAGAGCGCGTTCAGGATGGCCTCCTCGGTCGCCTCGATCACCGCCTCGTAGAGCGGATCGAGCCGCTGGTCGAGGAGGATCTTCATCCGGTAGACCATCTTGCGCGTCTCGCGCGGCACCTGGTTCGCCGTCGAGAACGCGAGCACGATCTCGCCGGAGCCGTGCATCGCGGAGGATCCCACCCGCCCGATGCCGAGGGCGGCGCGCTTCGCGAGCCGGTTCAGCTGGTGCGTGGCGAGCGGCGCGTCGGTCGCGATCACCGCGATGATGGACCCGTAGTTCGTCCTGCGGCGCGGGGCCGCCCGGTAGCGCGCCTCGAGCACCTCGCCGACCGGCAGGCCGCCCACGCGGAGCTGCCGCATGACGCCGAAGTTCGACATCACGAGGACGCCGACCGTGTAGCCGCCGAGCGCCTCCGGGAGCCTGCGGCTCGAGGTCCCGATCCCCGCCTTGAAGTCGCAGGTGATCATCCCCGTGCCGCCGCCGACGTTCCCCTCCGGCACCGGCCCGTCGCTCGCGGTGCGGAGCGCCTCGGAGACGTGCTCGTCGTGGACGTGCCGCCCGGCGATGTCGTTCAGCCAGGAGTCGTCGCACTCGCCGACGAGCGGGATGATGACGTCGTGCTCGTCGCCGATCCCGGGGAAGCGCTCGACCATCCACTTCACGGCGGCGTCCGAGACGGCGCCCACCGAGAGGGTGTTCGTGAGGAAGATCGGCGTCTCGATGAGCCCCCACTCGAGGAGCTGCGTCATCCCCGAGACCTCGCCGGCGCCGTTCAGGATGAAGCCGCCGCCGACGACGCGGTCCTGGAAGACGTTCGCGGGGTTCGGCAGGATGGCGGTGACGCCGGTGCGCACCGGCCCCTTGCCCACCTTCAGCGGCCCGGCCGCGCCGCGGATGATGGTCGAGTGGCCGACCTTCACGCCGGCGACGTCGGTGATGGCGTTCCACTTCCCGGGCTTGAACCGGCCGAGGCCCATCCCGAGGTCGCGCGCGCGGCAGCGCGTGTCCGAGGTGGGCGGGGTCTCCGGCATCGCGGAATCATAGCCCGGGCGCTGCGTCCGGGCGCGGATTCGGGGGGAGGCCGCTCAGGCGCCCGGCGCGCCGCTCCCGCCGGGGCTGCCGGGGCCGCCGCTCCCGCCCTGCCCGGGAGGATGCGCGCCGTGGCCGTTGCCGTTTCCGCCGTTGCCGTGGCCGCTCCCGTGCCCGTTCCCGTGGCCGTTCCCGTGCCCGTTCCCGTTGCCGTTCGCGGCGCCGCCCGCCTCGCGCTCGGCCTGGGCCTGCGCCCGGCGCGCGCGCTCCCGCTCGCGCTCCCGCTCCTGGTAGCGCCGGATCGCGAACGACAGGATCTCGCCGATGAGGGCCCGGTACTCGATCCCCGCCGCCTGGGCGATGAGGACGAGGTCCGACCACCCGGGCGTGAGCCCGGGGAGCGGGTTGCACTCGATGAAGAAGATCCGCCCGTCCGCGTCCATGCGGAAGTCGATCCGGGCGACGTCCCGGCAGCCGAGCGCGGCGAAGGTCTCGCGGGCCGCCCGCTCGAGCCGGTCGAGCTCGCGCTCGGTGAGCTTCGCGGGGACCTCGTAGCGGATCTCCTTCGACCAGTCCTGCTTCATCTCGAAGGAATAGATCGGCGTCGGGTCGCTCGGATCGAGGAACACGATCTCCATCGGGGGCAGGACGCGCGGCCGCCGCTCGCCGAGGAGCCCGACCGTGAACTCGCGCCCGGCGACGTACTGCTCGGCGAGCGCGGGCTGCCGGTACTTCGCGATCATCTCGCGGGCGGTCTCGCGGAGCTCGTCCTCGCTCCGGACGATGGACTTGCGCGTGACCCCCTTCGACGTGCCCTCGGCGACCGGCTTCACGAGCATGGGGAAGCCGAGCTCCTTCGGGAGCCGCTCCTTCCCCGTGTTCAGCACCACGTAGTCGGGCGTCAGGATCCCGTGCGTGCGCACCATCCGCTTCGCGACCGCCTTGTCGAGCGAGACGGAGAGCGCCGCCGGATCGGAGGCCGTGTAGGGGATGTCGAGCAGCTCGAGCAGCGACGGGACCTGCGACTCGCGGCTGCGCCCCTTGAAGCCCTCGGCGATGTTGAAGACGACGTCGACCGGCGTCGAGGCGAGTTGCAGCGGGAGGTCCTGGGTCGCCTCGAGGTCCACCACCTCGTGGCCGTAGCTCGCGATCGCCTCGCGGATCGCCTGGAGCGTCTTCGGCGAGTCGTACTCGGCCTCGTCGTCCTGCTCGCCGCCGAGGTCGGGCGTGACCCGCTTCACGTTGAAGGTGAAGCCCACCTTGAGCCGCTCGGTCTTCCGCGGGCGGCCGCGGCGCGCCCGCTCGTCCTGGATCCCCCACCGCGCGCAGGCGCTCTGGATGACGGCGCCCAGGACGCCGTCGGCGTGCAGCCCCTCGAGCGCGGCGGCGGCGTAGATGCCGGCGCCCGGCTCGAGCGAGGGGAGCGCGTTCGTCTCGAGGAAGTAGAGCTGGCCGTCGTCGCCGAGCCGAATGTCGGTCCGGCCGAGGTCGCGGATCCCGAGGACGCGGTTCACCGTCTCGCACACCTGCTGGATCCGCTCCCCCGCGGGGCGCTTGAGCCGCGCCGGCGCCCGCACGGACACGAGCTTGTCGAGCTTCGTCTTGAGCTCGTAGTCGTAGATCGCGTAGCGGCGGGTGGCGGTCGCCGACTCGTCGATCACGTACTCGACCGGCTGCAGCACGCCGTGGCGGTCCGGCGCGGCCGCCTCGAGGAACGGCACCGTCACGTCGCGGCCGACGATGAACTCCTCGACGAGGACGCCTGCCGGGTACCGGGCGAGCGCCGCCGCGACCACCTCGTGGAGCCGGAGCGGATCCTCGACGACCGAGTCCTGCGTGATGCCCTTCGAGCTGCCCTCGAAGTTCGGCTTCACGATGACCGGGTAGCGCAGGGCGTTGACCTGGAGCTTCCCCGGCTCCTCGACGTACTGCCACCGCGGCGTCGGGATCCCGTGCTGGGCGAGGACGAGCTTCGTGAGCTGCTTGTCGAGGGTGAGCGCGAGGGCGTACGCGTCGGAGCCCGTGTACGGCATCCCGAGCTCGTCGAAGAGGGCGGGGAAGAACGCCTCGCGGAACCGGCCGCGGCGCCCCTCGGCGGTGTTGAAGATGAGGTCCGGGCCGTAGGCCTCGAGGCGGGCGACGGTGCGGGAGGCGGGGCCGGAGACCTCGATCCGCTCGACGCGGTGGCCGAGCCGCTCGATCGCGGCCGCGAGCGCGTCGACCGTGTCGCGGGTGTCGAACTCGGCCTCCTCCTCGGAGTCCGAGAGCCTGAGGTTGTGGGTGAGCGCGATGCGCATCGGGGCGGGGCCGGTCAGGCGGCGCTGCGTCCGTGCGGCCATCCTCCGGCCGACACCGACGCGGACGAGGTCGGCGGCGCGGGCGCCACCGGCGTGAGGGTCCGCGCGACCGCCGCGTCCTTCGAGAGCACCTTGGCGTCCACCACCTGCGTGTCCGCGAAGATGTCGCCGATCCGGATGCCGAGCCGGTCGGTGAAGATCATGTACGCCTCGAACCCGACGATGGGGAGCCCGGCGAGGATCAGCATCGGCCACAGGAGCGGCACCGCCCAGAACACCGCGACGAGCGCGAAGGGCGCGTTCCGGAGCAGCGACTCGTGGTACCCCGCCGGCGCGCGCCTCGGGACGACGACGGTGCGCACGCCGAAGATCCGCTTCCCGACCGACTGCCCGTGCATGAGGCCGTCGGCGACGAGCAGGTAGAACGCGGCCAGCACCGGCCCGACCTGCGGCGCGGTCTGGGCGAGCACGAACGCGAGGGCGAAGTCGGCGAGCCGCGCGAGGCCGCGCAGCGTCAGGTCCGCCTTGGGGTACGGGCTCCCCTCCGGCCGCGCGTCGCGCATCCCCTATCCTCTCGCCTCCCGCGGCGCGGCGCGCACGAAGAAGAGGTAGGCGAGCGCGGGCCGGTGCGAGCCCTCGCGGGAGACGAAGTGGATGGACTGGAAGGTCCAGCCCTCGCGCGTCCAGTCGTTGAGCGCGCGCTCCAGCGTCTCCTCGCCGACGGGCGAGACCTCGATCACCTTGAAGGCGTCGGCGTCCCTCGTCACCTGCGTTTCCCGGTGAGCGCGCCCGCGGCGTCCTTCGCGTAGTAGGTGAGCACGAGATCCGCCCCCGCGCGCCGGATGCAGAGGAGCGTCTCGAGCATCACGCGCTCCTCGTCGATCCAGCCCCGCTCCGCCGCCGCCTTGATCATCGCGTACTCGCCGGACACGTGGTACGCGGCGAGGGGCAGCTCGAAGCGGTCGCGGATCTGCCGGACGATGTCGAGGTACGGCACGGCCGGCTTCACCATGATCATGTCCGCGCCCTCGCGGACGTCGAGCTCGACCTCGCGCAGCGCCTCCCGCCAGTTCGCGGGGTCCATCTGGTAGCCCTTGCGGTCCTTCGGGACGCCCGGGCCCTCGCGCGGCGCGCTCTCGGCGGCGTCGCGGAACGGGCCGTAGAAGGCGCCGGCGAACTTCGCGGCGTAGGAGAGGATCGGCACGTCGCCGTAGCCGTCCGCGTCGAGGGCGGCGCGGATCGCCGCCACGCGGCCGTCCATCATGTCCGAGGGCGCGACGACGTCGGCGCCGGCGCGCGCGTGCGCGAGCGCCTCCTTCGCGAGGAGCGGGAGGGTCGCGTCGTTGTCGACGACGAGGTCCTGCCCGGGGCCGCCGGCCTTGGGCTGCTTGAGGACCCCGCAGTGCCCGTGGTCCGTGTACTCGCACATGCACACGTCGGTCATGACGACCATGCCGGGGACCTGCTCCTTCAGCGCCCGGATGCCCCGCGGCACCACCTCGGCCTCGTCCCACGCGCTCGACCCGATCGCGTCCTTCTTCTCCGGGATGCCGAACAGGATCACCGCGCGGACGCCGGCGTCGTAGCCGGCCTGCGCCTCGGCGACGAGCTCGTCCACGGAGAGCTGGAAGACGCCCGGCATGCTCTTCACGGGGTGCCGGACCTTCTTCCCCGGCGCGACGAAGAGCGGCCAGACGAGGTCGTCGGGCGCGAGCGCGGTCTCGCGGACGAGGCGCCGGAGCGCCTCGGTGCGGCGCAGGCGGCGGGGGCGTTCCTGGGGGAAAGGCATGGGGTGCTTTCTAGCTCGTTCGAGCGGCTTGGGGTAGCCCGCAGGCCGGGGTGCGACCCCTCGGCTGGTGGCACCCCGTCACGGGCGCTCGTGCGGGTTCACGTCGCGCATGACGAGCCCGCTCGGGAGCCGCGGGTAGAAGAGCGTGCTCTTCTGCGGCATGGTCTCGCCGGCCTCCCCCACCGCCTCCACCTGCCACATCGGCGTGGGGTTCAGGAGGAAGCCGACCTGGTGCTCCCCCGACAGCACGCGGCTGACCGCCTCGCCGGCGTCGCGCACGTAGGTCACGTTCTCCTGCTTCTCCTGGGTGAGCGGCGAGAGGCCGAGGACGCGCTGCAGGACGAGGGAGTGCAGGACCGTCACGTCGAGGGTGGCGAGCGTCTCGTTCGCCGGGAGCCCGGCGTCGGAGAGATCGACGTCGTCGCGCAGCGTCACGATGCGCGCGCGCCGGTCCTCGGCGGTGACGACGAGGAAGGCGGTGGACTTGCCGGCGTGCTCGCCGAGCTTCGAGACCGCCCAGGCGCGCCCGGCGGGCCGGCGGATGTCCTCCTCGAGCGTGTCGATCGTGAACCAGCGGCCGAGCCGCTCGAGGAATGCCGCCGTCGAGAAGTCCTTCAGGCCGTAGAGGAGCCGGTGCGTCGCGAACAGGAACAGGCCCGGATCGCTCATCGGGCACAGGAACATGAGGATGTAGTGGTGGCCCCCGTCGGAGGGGAGGCCGGGGTGCTGCGCCTCGAGCGTCCGGCGGTACTGGAGCGCGGTCTCGTACCGGTGGTGGCCGTCGGCGATGAAGATCCGCTGCGGCGCGACGAGCTCCTGGAGCGCGCGGATCGCAGCGGGGTCCTCGCAGCGCCAGAGCCGGTGGTGGACGCCGTCGTCGGAGGTCGCCTCGGCGGCGGGCTCCGACGTGCACGCGGCGTCGAGCGCGCGCACGGTCTCCTGCGCCTCGTCCCGGTACAGCCCGAAGATCGGCGAGAGGTTCGCCTTCACCGCCTTGAGGAGCTCGAGCCGGTCCGTCTTCGGCGCGACGAGCGTCTTCTCGTGCGGGACGATGATCCCCTCGTTGAACTCGTGGAGCCGCACCGCGGCCATGACGCCGCGCCGCTTGAGGTTCCGCCCGTCGGGCGCCCAGAAGCTCTGCTCGAGCGGGTAGAGCGCCGGCGCCGGATCGCGCTTCAGGACGCCCTGCGCGAGCCAGCTCGCGAAGTACTCGCCGGCGCGCACGTACTTGTTCGTCGTGGCCGGGCCGTCGCCGGGCCGGTCCTCGCCGAGGGTGAGGTGGATGACGTTGAAGGGGTTCCGCCGCAGGAGCTCGTCGCGCTGCTCGAGCGACACGAGATCGTAGGGCGGCGCGAGCAGCTCCCCGAGCGCGCGGCCCCGCGCGGCGGCGTACCGGACGGCGCGGAAAGGGACGATCTCGGCCATTCGCGGGCGCGACGCTAGATCAGCGGCCCCCCCGGCGCAAGGCGGCGCGCACGTCCGCGAGCGGCACGGCGCCCGCGCGGAGGAGCCGGACCTC
>DASVZX010000131.1:0-9996 GCA_036391435.1 Anaeromyxobacter sp.
GCGTCCGCCCCCGCGCCGGCGCCGCGCCCGGCGCCGGAGGTCCGCAAGAGGGGCAAGACCGTCACGCGCGACGATCGCAAGCTCCTCGATCTGCTCGCGAGGAAGGACGACGTCACCGTGATCCCCGCGGCGGACGAGACGCTCGACCGCGCGCAGGGGACCCTCGATCCCGACGCGGTCGGCCGCACCGTCGCCAGGAACCGCAAGGCCTTCGACGCGTGCATCTCGAGGGCGCTGCGCCTCGACCCGAACATGAAGGTGGCGCGGCGCGCGACGCTCGTCGTCACCGTCCAGCCCGGCGGCGCCGTGACCGGCGCGTTCATCGCCGAGGAGGAGGTGGACCGGACCGATCTCGGCGCCTGCCTCTCCGCGGCCGCCCGCCGGATGGTCTTCCCCGCCTTCGAGGGCGAACCGATCGACGTGTCGATGCCGCTCTCGCTCTCCGCCGTCTTCTGATCGGAGGCTCCCCGTGTCCGTCCTTTCCGCCGACGCGATCCACAGCCCGAGGGATCTCGCGCCGTACCTCGAGCACACCCTGCTCGCGCCCGGCGCGACGTCGGCCGACCTCGAGCGCCTGTGCCGGGAGGCCCGCGCGCACGGGTTCGTGGCCGTGTGCGTGCACCGCGAGGTCGCGGCGGAGGCGAGGCGGCTCCTGCGCGGCAGCGCGGTGAAGACGGTCGCGGTCGTGGACTTCCCGAAGGGGCAGGGGACGATCGGGCAGCGCGTCATCGAGGCGCTCGAGGCCGTGCGCGCGGGGGTGGACGAGCTCGACATCGTCGCGCCGCTGCCCGCGCTCTTCGCGGGGCGCTGGCAGGCGGTGCTCGAGGACCTGCGCGCCGTGGTCCGCTCCGTCCCGCTGCCCGTGAAGGTGATCCTCGAGACCGCGCTCCTCGACCGCGATCGCAAGGCGGCCGCGGCCGCGATCGCGCGCTGCGCCGGCGCGGCTTGGGTGAAGACGTCCACCGGCTTCGGGGGCGGCGGGGCGACGGCGGAGGACGTGGCGCTCCTCCGCGAGGTCGTCGGCGAGCAGCTGGGGGTGAAGGCCTCCGGCGGCATCCGGACCGCGGCCGACGCGCTCGCGATGATCCGCGCGGGCGCCGACCGGATCGGCACGTCGGCGAGCGTCGCGATCGTGTCCGGGTCATTCTGATCGAACCGGCCGCCGCGCGCGAGCGCTGATTCTCCCGCTCCCCGCCTGCAGCGCAGGGGGGAGCGGCTCGGGGGGCGGGGGCGGGCGACGCGGGCGAACTCGCGGCGCGCGCGCCCCGCGGTTACGATCACGGGATGGACCGCCGCCGCTTCGTGATCCTCGTCGCGGACAGCGCCGGGTGCGGCGCGCTCCCGGACGCCGCGGAGTACGGCGACGAGGGCTCGAACACGATCGGCAACACGAGCCGCGCCGTCGGCGGCCTGGCGCTCCCGGTGCTCGGCCGGATGGGGCTCGGCAACCTCACGCCGATCGCGGGCGTCCCGCCCGATCCCGCGCCGGCCGGGTTCTTCGGGCGGATGGCCGAGCGCTCCCGCGGCAAGGACACGATCACCGGGCACTGGGAGATGATGGGGATCGTGCTCCGGGAGGGGCTCGCGCTCTTCCCGCGCGGCTTCCCCCCGGAGATCGTGGACGCCTTCGTGCAGGAGACGGGCGTCCCGGGCGTCCTCGCGAACCGCGCCGCGAGCGGGACCGTCGTCATCCAGGAGCTCGGCGAGGAGCACCAGCGGACGGGGAAGCCGATCGTCTACACCTCCGCGGACTCGGTCTTCCAGATCGCGGCGCACGAGGAGACCGTCCCCCTCGACGAGCTCTACCGCTGGTGCCGCGTCGCGCGCCGGATCCTCGATCCCTGGCGCGTCGCGCGCGTGATCGCGCGGCCGTTCGTCGGGACGCCGGGCCGGTACGTCCGGACCTACCACCGCAAGGACTTCTCGATGGCGACGCCGGGGCCGACCGTGCTCGAGGCGCTCGTCGCGGCGGAGGTGCCGGTGCTCGGCGTGGGCAAGATCCCGGACATCTTCGACCGCCGCGGGATCACGGAGGAGATCCACACCGAGGGGAACGCCGACGGGCTCGCGAGGACCGAGGCGCTCCTCGACCGGGTGGACTACGGCCTCGTGTTCGTGAACCTCGTCGACTTCGACATGCTCTACGGACACCGGAACGACGCGCCGGGCTACGCCCGGGCCCTCGAGGAGCTCGACCGGGCGCTCCCGCGGCTCCTCGCCAAGCTCCGGCCGGGCGAGGTCTGCGCGATCACCGCCGACCACGGCTGCGACCCGACGACGCCGTCGACCGATCACTCCCGCGAGTACGTCCCGCTCCTCGTCCACGCGCCGGAGCGCGGCGGCGGCGCGCTCGGGACGCGCGCGACCTTCGCGGACCTCGGCGCGAGCGTCGCCGACTTCTTCGGGCTGCGCGCCGCCGCCGTCGGGACGAGCTTCCTCGGCGAGCTCCGCTGACCGGCGGCGCCGGCGGATCAGTCCGCCGCCCGCCCCTCCGCGCGTCGCTTGATCCCCCGGAGCTGGCGCGTCTGCATGAAGTCGTGCCCCAGGCTCGCCATCGCGCGGAGGACCGGGGCCGGGAGGTACGGCGTCGCGCGGTAGATGCGCTCGGCGATCGTGCGGACCGCGCCCGCGGGCGTCCGTTCCCGGAGCGCCGCGCGCGAGAGCCGGGCGCGCACGAGCAGCCGCGTCCGCAGGCGGTCCGGCGCGGCGCGCAGGACGAACGACCAGCTCGCGATCGGGCCGCCGCCCTCCCGGCCCGGCCACTCGAGCACGAGCTCGCGCGGCGGATCGACGGACGCGACGACGAAGCCGGCCGTGCCGTCGGGCGTGCCGGGGAGGACGTCGCCGGGCACGAGCTCCCTCACGCCCGGGAGCAGGACGTCCGCGCTCGGGGCCGCGCCGGCGATCCAGTCGTGGCTGTACCAGCCCGCCCTCCCGGTCCCCATCTGCGCGAGCCACGGCCAGACCTGGTGCGGCGGGGCGTCGATGCAGACGGCGTGCGTCGCGCAGAGGACGGCGTCCGCGACGACCGCGTCGCCGGGCAGCGGCTCGAGGCGCTCGTTCAGCGTGGCGGCGCAGCTCGCGGGGCGCATGACCGGATGGTCGGTCCGGCCGGGGGGCCGGGCCAGGGCCACCGATGGGCCGCCGCAGAGGAGTGCGCCGCCGCGCGCGACGGCGCCGCGGCGCGATGTCCCGCCCGCGGCGAGCCGCGGGCGGAGGACGCCCCCGGCGGGCTACCGCTGCTTCGGCTGGGCGGCGTCCGCGGCGTGCTCGCGGCGGAGCGTCGCCGCCTCCGCGCGGATCTCGACGAGGTCCCGGGCCATCTCGCTCCAGCCGTACCAGTTCGCGTAGTCGGGGTTCGCGTGGAACGCGCCCTGGAACGCGCGCATCCGGTGCTCGAGGAACATCACGAAGAGCTTCTGCTCGACGGGGGTCGGCGCGTCGTGGAAGGTGAGGAGGTCCGGGAACGGGGACGCGTAGTTCTTGGGCTTCTGGAGGATGCCGTCCTGGTAGAGCGCCGCCACGGTGCGCAGCGCCTCGGCCATGAGGTGGTCCGCGTCGCGGATGAGCCCGTCGGACTGCCGGAGCTGCTCGCGCGCGAAGTTGCCCGAGTGGCACCCGTTGCAGGTCGCGAGCATCTTCGTGCGCTCCTTGTCGAACGCCTCCTGCGTGAGCCGCGCGACGTCGGCGGTCTTCACGACGTCGAGCCGGGCCGTCGGGTTGCCCTTCGGGTCGAGCACGCCGAGCCCCTGCAGGATCGTGATCCGGTCGGCCTTCCACTGCGGGTCGTCCTCCGGGAACGGGAGCCGCACGGCGAGGAAGCCCCACGCCGTCCGCACCTCGTGGTTGCCCTCCTGCATGTGGCAGGTCTGGCAGGTGGGCGCGGCGGCGCTCTCCGGGATCGCCTTCAGCTGCTTGAGCGCGTTCCGGACGCCGTGCTTCGACCCGGAGTACATCTCCCACTGCGGGTGGTCGAAGCCCATGTGGCAGGTCTCGCACGCCTCGGGCCTGCGCGCCTCCGCCTTGGCGAAGAGGTGGCGCGTGTGGCAGGCGTCGCAGGACGCGTTCCCGAAGCCGCCGCTCGCCTTCGCGAGGTCCTTCTGCTCGGCCTCGCTCTTCAGCCCCAGCTTGTGGCAGCCGCCGCAGCCCTTCAGGCCCTCCCGGATCGCGAGCGGCTGGTAGTGGAAGGTGGGCATCGCCTTCACCGCCGCCCACGCCCAGGCGTGCTTGCCCTTCTTGAACTGCGCGACCTGGGCCTCGTGGCACTGCGCGCAGGTGTCGGGCGTCGGCAGCGTCGCCTTCGCGAAGTCGTCCTTCGTCTTGTGCCCGTCCCCGTGGCAGGTGGTGCAGTCGACGCCCTCGGCGGCGTGGCGCGAGAGCTTCCAGTCCGAGACGATCTGCGGCGTCGTCTTGGCGTGGCAGTCCACGCACGCCTGGCCGGGCCCGGCGGCCTTCCGCGGCTTCGAGGCCGCGCCGGCGGCGGGCTTCGCGGGGGCCTTCCTCGGCTGGGCGACGGCGGGCGCGCTCGCGAGCGCGAGGGCCGCGGCGAGGGCGACGGCGAGGCGAGGGGTGCGCATCGGATCTCCGGGGCGTGGGGGGACGGCGCGAACCGCCTTGTCCCACCCGCCTCGCGGCAGGGGCGCGGATCATTCGGGGAGGGCCCAACGGGGGCGCCGCCGCACCCCGGCGCCCGCGGCGCGCGGCGTGGCCCGCGCGCGGCTTCGTGCGGCGCCCGGCTGCGCCTCGCCGCCTTCGTGCCGACCTCGTTCGGCGCGCCGAAGTTCGCGGCGCTGCCGCCACGCGGCCACGCCGGCCGCGGGACCGGGCGGCTACCGCGCCGCGGCGAACGCCTCCTCGAAGTCCTCCTTGATGTCCTCGAGGTGCTCGAGGCCCGGCGAGACGCGGATGAGGTCCGGCGACACGCCCGCGCTCTTCTGCTCCTGCTCGTCGAGCTGGCTGTGCGTCGTGGAGGCGGGGTGGATGACGAGGGTCTTCGCGTCGCCGACGTTCGCGAGGTGCGAGGCGAGCTTCACGCCGTCGATGAACTTCTTGCCGGCGGCGAGGCCGCCCCTGATCCCGAACGAGAGCACCGCGCCGAACCCGTTCCTGAGGTACTTGCGGGCGCGGGCGTGGTGCGGGTGGGACTCGAGGCCGGGGTAGAGGACCCAGGCGACCTGCGGGTGGCGCTCGAGCCACCTCGCGAGGGCGAGGGTGTTGTCGCAGGCGCGCTGGACCCGGAGCGACAGCGTCTCGAGCCCCTGCAGGAACAGGAACGCGTTGAAGGGCGAGAGCGCCTGCCCCTGGTCGCGCAGCCCCTCGACGCGCGCGCGGATGATGAACTGGATGTTGCCGAACGCGCTCCTCGGGCCGAAGACGTCGTCGAAGACGAGCCCGTGGTAGCCCGGCGACGGGTCGGTGAAGAGCGGGAACTTCCCGGAGGCGCCCCAGTCGAACTTCCCGGAGTCCACGATGACGCCGCCGATCGAGGTGCCGTGGCCGCCGATCCACTTCGTGGCCGACTCGACCACGACGTCCGCGCCGAACTCGATGGGCCGGCAGAGGAAGCCGCCGGCGGCGAAGGTGTTGTCGACGACGAGCGGGATCCGGTGCTCGTGGGCGAGCTTCGCGAGCGCCTCGAGGTCGGGGATGTCGTAGCCGGGGTTCCCGATCGTCTCGGCGTAGAGCGCCTTCGTCCGGCCGTCGATGGCGCGCTTCCAGGCGTCGAGGTCGTCCGGCGTGTCGATGAGCTTCACGCCGATCCCGAGGCGGGGGAGCGTCACCTTGAACTGGTTGTAGGTGCCGCCGTAGAGGCGGGGCGACGACACGACGTTGTCGCCCGCGACGGCGAGGTTCGTGATCGCGAGGAACTGGGCCGCGTGGCCCGACGCGGTCGCGAGCGCGGCGACGCCGCCCTCGAGCGCGGCGACGCGCTTCTCGAAGACGTCCGTCGTCGGGTTCATCATCCGGGTGTAGATGTTCCCGAACTGCTTCAGCGCGAAGAGCGCCGCGCCGTGCTCGGCGGAGTCGAACGTGTACGAGGTGGTCTGGTAGATCGGCACGGCGCGGGCGTTGGTCCCGGGCGCGGGCTCCTGGCCGGCGTGGACCTGCAGCGTCTCGAAGCGCAGCTTCCGGTTCGGGGGGAGGGCCATGGGGTCGGGGTTCCTTCCGTGTGTCCGTTATGTGAGACGCGCATCCTAGTTACTGGACAGACGACCTGTCAAGCGCGAGCCCGCGATTCGGAGGGCCCGCAGCAGCGGACGTTCGTACGTTAAGACGGATGGCCGGGATCCGCCGCCGCGGGCGGCGCCGTCCGCCCGCAGTCTCTCCGTCGCCCCGCGCCCTGTCGCGTCCCTTTCCGGGAGCGAACGAGCGGTCGCGGGCGGGCCGGCTTCGTTCTAGAGTCGGCGCCCGGAGGAGCGCCGCCCGTGACCGATCTCGCACCGCGCAACGTCCCCGAGCTGTTCCTGGAACGGGTCGGGCGGACGCCCGACGCGGAGGCGTTCCGGTATCCGGCCGGCGACGGCTGGCGCTCGCTCACCTGGCTCGAGACGGAGGCGCGGATCCGCGCGCTGGCGGGCGGCCTGCGCGCCCTCGGGCTCCAGGGCGAGCAGGTCTGCGCGATCCTCTCCTCGACCCGCATCGAGTGGATCCTCGCCGACTTCGCGATCCTCTTCGCCGGCGGCGCGACGAGCACCATCTACCCGTCGTCCACGCCGGAGGACTGCGCCTTCATCCTCTCGGACTCGGGCGCCGTCGTCGCGTTCGCCGAGGACGCGGAGCAGGTGGCGAAGCTCGCGTCGCGCCGCGCGGAGCTCCCCGCGCTGCGGCACGTCGTGACCTTCGACGGCGGCGCGAGCGCGGACGGGTGGGTGCTGCCCTTCGCTGAGCTGGAGCGGCGCGGCGCCGAGTGGGACCGCGCCCACCCCGGCGCGTTCGAGGAGCGGGCGGCGGAGGTCCGCCCCGACGCCCTCGCGACGCTCATCTACACGTCCGGGACCACCGGCCGCCCGAAGGGCGTCGAGCTCGCGCACTCGGCGTGGGTGGCGCAGTCCCGCGCCGTCCAGGAGTGCGGGATCCTCGAGCACGCGGACGCGTCCCAGTTCTTCTGGCTGCCGCTCGCCCACAGCTTCGGGAAGATGATCGGCACGGCCCAGCTCCGCATCGGCTTCCCGACGGCGGTCGACGGGCGGCTCGACCGGATCGTCGAGAACCTCGGCGCCGTCCGGCCGACCTTCGTCTGCGCGGTGCCGCGCATCTTCGAGAAGGTGCACGCCAAGGTGCTCGCGAACGCGCGCGAGGGCGGCGCGGCCAAGCTCGCCGTCTTCCGCTGGGCGCTCGAGGTCGGCCGCGAGCGGTCGCGGCTCGTCCGCGCGGGGAAGCGGCCGGGCGCGCTGCTCGCGGCGCGGGCCGCCATCGCCGACCGGCTCGTCTTCTCGAAGGTCCGCGCCCTCTTCGGCGGCCGGCTGCAGTTCTTCGTGTCCGGGTCCGCGCCGCTCTCGAAGGACATCGCCGAGTTCTTCGACGCGATGGGCGTCGTGATCCTCGAGGGGTACGGCCTCACCGAGTCGTCCGCGGCGACCCACGTCAACCTGCCCTGGTCGCGCAAGATCGGGTTCGTGGGGCCGGCGCTGCCCGGGATCGAGACGCGGATCGCGCCCGACGGCGAGGTCCTGATGCGCGGCGCGTGGATCATGCGCGGCTACCACGGCCTGCCGGAGGCCACGGCGGAGGCCCTCGACTCCGACGGCTGGTTGCACACCGGCGACGTCGGGTTCGTGGACGCGGACGGCTTTCTCGCGATCACCGACCGCAAGAAGGACCTCATCAAGACGTCCGGCGGGAAGTACGTGGCGCCGACCGAGCTCGAGTCGAAGCTGAAGGCGCTCTCGCCCTGGGTGGCGCAGGTCCTCGTCCACGGCGACCGGCGGAACTACGTGTCGGCGCTCGTGACGCTCGAGCCCGACGCGATCGGGAAGTGGGCGGCGGAGCACGGGCAGGCCGGGAAGACCGTGGCGGACCTCGCCCGGGATCCTGCGGTGCGCGCCCTCGTGCAGCGGGACCTCGATCGGGTGAACGCGACGCTCCCCCGCTTCGCGACCGTGAAGCGGTTCACGATCCTGCCGCGCGACTTCCTCGAGTCGGAGGGCGAGGTGACGCCCTCGCAGAAGCTGAAGCGCAAGGTGATCGAGCAGCGGTTCCGGGCCGAGCTGGACGCGATGTACCGCGAGCCGGCCCCCGGGTGAACGGCCGCTACGTCCCCGGCGCCCGCCCGTCCTCCGCGATCGCCTGCTTCAGCCGCTCGAGCGACGCCTGCGCGTCGGCGAGGAACTTCACGTCGTCCACGCCCGAGCGCGACGCCCGTTGCAGCGTCAGCTCGTACGCCGAGATCGCCTTCGTCGCGAGGACGCGCACCCGGCGCCGCAGCTCGGAGCGGTACGCCGCCGCTTGCTCCTCGTCGAGGCCGGGCGGGAGCGCCGCGTCGAGGAGCTGCGCCCGCAGCTCGTCGTACAGCTCGCCGATCCGGTAGCCGGAGGCGACCGCCCAGCGGTCGTTCCCCATCCGGATGGCGCGAAGGTAGTGGCCCTGGGCCGAGAGGAGCATCTCCGCCTTCTGCTCGAGGTCCTTCTCGAGCTTCGCGTCGTCCCCCTTCGACGGATCGAGCGGCAGCGCGCGGAACCACTCGCGGTAGACCTCGCCGAGGTAGAACTGCGCCTGCGCGGCGAAGCGGTCGTCGAGCCGCTCCTCCTCGGTCGCCGCCTGCCAGGTCCCGACCGCGAGCCGGAGGCTCTTCTCCGCCTCCTCGGTCTTCCCGTCCTCGAGCTCGACGATCCCGCGCTGCGCGAGCGCGCGCACGCGGTCGCCCGCCGGAAGCTCCGGCCGGCGCGCGAGCGCGTCGAGGGCCGCGCGCGCGTCGGAGAGCTCGCGCAGGTGGTAGAGGCACTCCGCGACGCGGAAGGACGCCTCGATCGCGTCCGGCCCCTCGTACTTGCGCGCGAGCGTGCGGAAGCGCTCCATCGCGAGCCGCCACTCCTCGAGCCGCTCGTAGGCGAGCCCGGCGTCGAAGAGCGCGGCCGCCTCGTGGCGCGAGGTCGGGAAGAGGTCGGCGAGGCGGGCGAACGCCGCCGCCGCGCGCTTCCAGTCCGAGGCGCCGTACGCGGCGGTGCCGATCGCGAACAGCTCCTCGTCGTTCTTCCCCTCGAGCTCGAGGTCGAGGGGGCCGGCCTTCACCACCTCCGGCGGGAACGCGAGCGCGGGCGGCAGGTCGGCGGCGGGCGCGCGGTCGGCGGCCGCGCCCGGCCGGCGGGCGCCGGTGCACGCGGCGAGGACCACGATCCCGAGGGCGGCGGCGGCGGAGCGGCGGGTCACGTGCTGGAACGCTTCTACCCCGGAACCCAGGCGAGATGCACCGTGCGCCGGCGCGGGCCGTCGAACTCGCACAGGAACACACCCTGCCACGTGCCGAGCACGGGGGCGCCGCCCTCCACGATCAGCGTCGCCGAGCTGCCGACGAGCGAGGCCTTCACGTGCGCGTCGCTGTTCCCCTCCGCGTGCCGGTAGCTCCCCCGCGCCGGCCGCGCCGGGACGGCGTTCTCGAG
Organism: Anaeromyxobacter sp.; assembly: GCA_036391435.1. GTDB lineage: Bacteria > Myxococcota > Myxococcia > Myxococcales > Anaeromyxobacteraceae > Anaeromyxobacter. Next base: position 9,597 of record DASVZX010000131.1, read on the forward strand.
CGCGAGGAGGAAGTCCGTCTTCACGTCCGGGTCGGCGTTCTCCTGGATGGTGACGCCCGCGGTGGTGTGGGGGACGTACACGACGACGAGGCCGTCCCGCGCGCCTGCCTTCCGCAGCGCGTCGCGGACGGCGCCCGTGACGTCGACGAGCTCCTGCGCCGCGTGCGTCGCGATCTCGAGCGAGGGGAGCCTCACGCCGCGATCCTAGAGCCGCTCGCCCAGCTCCGCGAGGCCCGAGAGGTCGTGCACGTCGCTCTCGAGCCTCGGGACCACCGCGCGGGGCACGGCGACGAGGGCGAACAGGCGGGAGAGCGCCCGCCGCTCCGCCGCGGCGAGCGCCTGGTGGTCCGCGAGCGTGGCGGCGAGCCGCTCCCCGAGCGCGGCGCCGTCGGCGCCCGCG
>DASVZX010000132.1:0-4466 GCA_036391435.1 Anaeromyxobacter sp.
CGCCGACGCGAGGGCGCGGCGCCGCGCGCGGCCGGCGAGGCCGGGCGGCGCGTCGAGCCCCGCGGCGCCGGGGACCGCCCACGCGAGGAGCGCGTAGATCGCCGGCGTGACCAGGGCGACCTCCTTGGAGAGGACGCCGCACGCGAGCGCGAGCACCGCCGCCGGGAGCCGCCACCAGGCCTCGCGCCAGCCCAGCGCGAGGAGGAGCGCGCCGAGCGCGAAGCCGGCGGCGAGCGGCTCGGTGCGCCCGAAGATCGTCGCGACCGCCTCCACGTGGGCCGGATGGACCGCGAAGAGGAGCCCGGCGACGAGCGCGGCGCGATCGCCCCGGCCCGGCAGCGCGACGCGGGCGAGCCGGCGCGCGAGCGCCCACAGGAGCAGGCTCGAGACGACGTGGAGCGCCACGTTCACCGCGTGGTACCCCGGCGTCCACCGCCCGTGCGCCGCGTAGTCGAGCGCGTACGAGAGCGTGGTGATCGGGCGGTAGGGGCCGCGGACGGACGCCGATCCCGCGAACCCGTAGAGCTCCGTGAACATCCGGCCGACGTTCCGCAGGCTCCAGACGAGCGGGTTGTCGAGCGCGGCCCAGCCGTCGTCGAGGACCGGCGGGTTCCCGAGCGTGAGCGCGTAGGGCACGGCGGCGGCGATCGCGATCGCGAGCCTCGGCCGGGCCTCCACCGCGCCGGCGGCGCGGCCGGCGAGCGACCGGGTGGGACGCACGGTGGACATCCGGGCCGGCGATGTTAGCCGATGCGCGCCGCCCACGGAGGTCCTTGCGAGGCGGCCGGGCGCGTGGTGTCGTCCGCCCGACGCTCACCCGGAGGATCTCCCTTGCGAACGCTCCTCGTCCTCTCGCTGCTCCTCGCCTCGCCCGCCCGGCCGGCGGCCCCCGCCACCGCGCCCGCGCGCGGCGCGCCCGCCGCCGACGTGCTGCCCTTCAAGGCCGTCGAGAAGACGCTCCCGAACGGCCTGCGCGTCATCGTCGTGCCGACCGGCTTCCCCGACATCGTCTCCGTCCAGATCCCGATGCAGACCGGCTCGCGGAACGAGATCGAGCCCGGCAAGTCCGGGTTCGCCCACTTCTTCGAGCACATCATGTTCCGGGGGACGAAGCGGTACCCGCCCGACGCCTACCAGGCGATCCTCACGCGCATCGGGGCGCGCTCGAACGCGTACACCTCGGACGACCTCACGAACTACCACACGACGTTCTCGAAGGACGACCTCGAGAAGGTGCTCGAGATCGAGGCGGACCGGTTCATGAACCTCGACTACCCGGTCGAGGAGTTCAAGACGGAGTCCCGCGCGATCCTCGGCGAGTACAACAAGAACGCGTCGAACCCGCTCCAGAAGTTCGAGGAGGTCCAGCACGACAGCGCGTTCCGGGTGCACACGTACAAGCACACGACGATGGGCTTCATCGCCGACATCGAGGACATGCCGAACCAGTTCGAGTACTCGAAGATCTTCTACTCGCGCTGGTACCGCCCGGAGTACGCGACGGTGATCGTCGCCGGCGACGTCGCGCCGGACAAGGTCGTGCCGCTCGTCGAGAAGTACTTCGGCAAGTGGAAGCGCGGGTCCTACACCGCGAAGATCCCGCAGGAGCCGCCGCCCGCCGGGCCGGTGTACGCGCACGTGCCCTGGCCGACGCAGACGCTCCCGTGGGTGGGCGTCGCGTTCCACGGACCCGCGTTCTCGCCCACGTCGAAGGAGTGGATCGCCACGAACCTGCTCTACCAGCTCTCGTTCGGCGAGACCTCGGACCTGTACCGCAGGCTGGTCGTCGAGGAGCAGATCGTGGACGCCCTCTTCGCCGACGCCGGGCCCGGCGTCGACCCGACCCTCTTCACCGTGTACGCCCGGCTCAAGAAGCCGGGGGACGCGCTGCGCGTCCGGGACGAGATCCTGAGGACGTTCGCCCGCGCGCGCGCGGAGCGGCCCGACCCGCGGCGGCTCGCCGACGAGATCGCCCACGCCCGCAACGCGTTCGTCCAGCGGCTCGACTCGACCGACTCGATCGCCGCCGCGATCGCCCGCTACGCGGTGTTCGAGCGCTCGTACCAGACGCTGAACCGGCTCTACCGGACGGCCGCGTCGCTGCGCCCCGAGGACCTCCAGGCCGCCGCGCGGGCGTACTTCACCGACGCGCGGCTCGTCGTGACGACGCTCTCGAAGGACCCGCTCCCGGCCGGCGTCGAGAAGACGCCCGCGCTCGAGGCGATGGCGGCCGCGCCGGCGCCGGCGGGCGCCCCGGTCGTCGCCGTCCCGTCGAAGCTGCCGGTCGTCACCGTGAAGCTCCTCTTCGAGGCCGGCAGCGCGCGGGACCCGAAGGGCAAGGAGGGGCTCGCGGCGATCGCCGCCGACATGCTCGCCGCGGCCGGGTCGAAGGCGACGCCGATCGCCCAGATCCGGGAGGCCCTCCACCCGCTCGCGGCGAGCTTCGACGCGCAGGTGGACAAGGAGATGGTGACGCTCACCGGCACCTTCCCGAGGGACGGCTGGGACCGGTTCGCCGAGATCGCGCTGCCGCAGCTCACCGACCCCGGCTTCCGCGAGGACGACTTCCGCCGCGTCAAGGACGAGCACCGGAACGCGCTCCTCCAGGATTTGCGCGAGACGAACGACGAGGAGCTCGCGAAGGAGCGCCTCCAGGCCAACGTGTTCGCCGGGACCCCCTACGGCCACCCGGTGCTCGGCACCGTCGCGGGGATCGACGCCATCACCCTCGACGACGTGAAGGCCTTCGTGCGCGGCCTCTACACGCGCGCGAACGTCACCGTCGGGCTCGGCGGCGACGCGCCGCCCGCGCTCCTGCCCCGGCTCCAGGCCGAGCTCGGCAAGCTGCCCGCGGGCGAGAAGCCCGCCGCGACGCAGGTCGCCGGCCGCCGCCCCAGGGGCTACGAGGTCGAGATCCTGGAGAAGGACACGCGCGGCACGGCGATCTCCTTCGGCCTGCCGATCGACGTCCGCCGCGGCGACCCGGACTTCGTCGCCCTCTGGCTGGCCCGCACCTGGTTCGGCGAGCACCGCTCGTCGTCCTCCCACCTCTACCAGCGCATCCGCGAGGCGCGCGGGATGAACTACGGCGACTACGCCTACGTCGAGGCGTTCCCGCGCGGCATGTTCCAGTTCTTCCCCTCCCCGAACCTCGGCCGCCGCGCCCAGCTCTTCGAGGTGTGGATCCGGCCGGTGGTCCCGAAGAACGCGCAGATGGCGATCCGGATCGCGCTCTTCGAGCTGCGCCGCCTCGTGGAGGAGGGGCTCTCGCAGGAGGAGTTCGAGGCGACGCGCGCGTACCTCGCGAAGAACGTCTTCGTCATGACGGCGAGGCAGGACCAGCGGGTCGGGTACGCGCTCGACTCGCGCTGGTACGGCATCCCGGAGTTCACGCGGTACATGCGCGACGGGCTCGCCAAGCTCACCCGCGAGGAGGTGAACGCCGCGGTGAAGCGCCACCTCTCCGCGACCGACCTGTCGTTCGTCGTCGTCGCCAAGGACGCGAAGGGGCTCGCCGACGCGCTCGTGGCCGACGCGCCGACGACGATCACCTACGACGCGGAGAAGCCGCCGGCGCTGCTCGACGAGGACCGCCGGATCGGGGCGACGAAGCTCGGCATCGCGCCGGGCGCCGTGCGCGTCACGAAGATCGACGACGTGTTCGCGCGGTGACGCCGCCGCGTCCCACGGGGCGGCGCGGATCGACCGCGCCGCCTCGCGGGGACGGGCGCGCTACTCGGCGCGCCCGAGCTGGACGGGGATGCGCGCCCCGACGGCGTCGCCGCGGAACGCCGGGAACGGCATCTTGCCGATGGCCCGGCGGACGCAGGCGCCGAACGCCGAGCCGTCGAGGTCCGCGTCCTCGAGCGCCGCGTCCGCCTTGCCGTTCGGCCCGATGAGCATCATGAGGTAGACCTTGCGCCCGGCGTAGGGCGACGTCGCCGGATCCTCCAGCGCCTTCTGCACGCACGCCTCGAGCGAGCCGCGGTTCGCGCGGAGGACCGACTGCATCGTGGCCGGGTCGAGGCCGTCGAGGAGCGCCGCGGGCGCCTTCTCCGCGGCGGGCTCCTTCTTCCGGAGCGCCTCCTGCACCGGGGACTCCTGCGCCGCGACCTTGCGCTCGGCCTCGGCCTTCCGGTCGGCCTCGGCCTTCCGCTCCGCCGCGGCGCGCCGCTCCGCGTCCTTGCGCTCCGCCTCGGCCTTCCGGGCCGCCGCGGTCTGCCGGTCGGCCTCGGCCTTCCGCTCCGCCGCCGCGCGCCGCTCCGCGTCCTTGCGCTCCGCCTCCGCCTTCCGCTCCGCGGCCCTCCGCTCCGCCTCCGCCTTCCGCTCCGCCCTGCGATCCGGCGCGCGCGTCTCGGCGCGCGGCGGCGGGGCGGCGGCCACGGGCGCCGTCGGCGTCGCGGTCGGCGTCGCGGTCTCGGTCGCGGTCGGCGTCGCGGTCTCGGTCGCGGTCTCGGTCGCGGTCG
>DASVZX010000133.1:0-27327 GCA_036391435.1 Anaeromyxobacter sp.
ACGGGGCCGGGCGGCCTCGACCTCGCCCTCGTCCGCATCCCGGCGACGCCCGACCGCGTCCTCGAGCTGACGGCGACCTCGTCCGTGCGCACCGGCAGCGTCGTCGCGGTGGTGGGCCACGGCGAGGGGCTCCTCTGGAGCTTCGCCACCGGCCTCGTCTCGAACGCCGCGCCGGCGGGCCCCGACGCCTCGCTGCTCGCGCTCCAGGTCCCGCTCCGCCCGGGCGCCTCGGGCGGACCCGTGGTCGATCGCTCGGGCCGCGTCGTCGGCGTCGTCGCGCTGGGCGGCGGCGGGACCGCCTTCGCGGTCCGCTCGGACGCGGTGCTGCGCGCGTTCCCGGAGCTCGCCGGGGCGGCCGCCGCCGGACCGCGCCGGCCCGGCCGGGTCGTCGCAGCCCGCACGCCGAGTTTGACTCGGTCCCACCCGGACCAGTAATTTCGCGCCCCCATGGCGCTTCACTGGCCCAGCGAGCGAGTCGTCCTCACCGGCGGCGCCGGCTTCCTCGGCAGCTTCGTCCTCGAGGAGCTGCAGCGCCGCGGCGCCCGCGACGTCTTCGTGCCGCGCTCGAAGGACTACGACCTCGTCCGGATGGACGCGGTCCGCGCGCTCTACCGCGACGCGAAGCCGACGATCGTCCTCCACCTCGCCGCCCGCGTCGGCGGCATCGGCGCGAACCGCGACAACCCGGGCAAGTTCTTCTACGACAACCTCATGATGGGCGTTCAGCTCATCGAGGCCGGGCGCCAGGTCGGCCTGAAGAAGCTCGTCGCCCTCGGCACCATCTGCGCGTACCCGAAGTTCTGCCCGGTCCCCTTCAGGGAAGAGGACCTCTGGAACGGCTACCCGGAGGAGACGAACGCGCCCTACGGCCTCGCGAAGAAGATGCTGCTCGTCCAGAGCGCGGCCTACCGGCAGCAGTACGGCTTCGACTCGATCGTCCTCTTCCCGGTGAACCTCTACGGCCCGCGCGACAACTTCGACCTCCACACCTCGCACGTCATCCCCGCGCTCGTCCGCAAGTGCGTCGAGGCCCGCGAGCGCGGCGAGAGGAAGATCGTCGTCTGGGGCACCGGCGCCGCCTCGCGCGAGTTCCTCCACGCGCGCGACGCGGCCGAGGGGATCGTCGCCGCCGCCGAGCGCTACGAGAAGAGCGAGGCGGTGAACCTCGGCGCGGGGTTCGAGATCAAGATCCGCGACCTCGTGCCGATGATCGCCCGCGTCTGCGGGTTCGAGGGCGAGATCGTCTGGGACACGACGAAGCCGGACGGCCAGCCGCGGCGCATGCTCGACACGTCGAAGGCGCTGCGGGAGTTCGGGTGGAAGGCGCGCATCGGGTTCGAGGAAGGGCTCCGCGAGACGGTGGAGTGGTTCAGGAAGAACCGGGAGAAGCCGAAATGAAGAAGGCCCTCATCACCGGCATCACCGGCCAGGACGGCAGCTACCTCGCGGAGCTCCTGCTCGAGAAGGGCTACGAGGTCCACGGCATCGTGCGCCGCTCGTCCTCCTTCAACACGCAGCGGATCGACCACATCTACCAGGACCCGCACACGCCGGGCTGCCGGCTCTTCCTCCACTTCGCCGACCTGAACGACGCCTCGTCGCTCAACATCCTCCTCAAGAAGCTCCGCCCGGACGAGATCTACAACCTCGGCGCGCAGAGCCACGTGAAGGTCTCCTTCGACGTCCCGGAGTACACGGGCGAGGTCACCGGCCTCGGCGCCTGCCGGCTCCTCGAGGCGGCCCGCGAGCTCGACCTCAAGGACACCCGCATCTACCAGGCCTCCTCCTCCGAGATGTTCGGCGCCTCGCCGCCGCCGCAGAACGAGAGGACGCCCTTCTACCCGCGCAGCCCCTATGGCTGCGCCAAGGTCTACGCCTACTGGATCGGCGTGAACTACCGCGAGGCCTACAAGCTCCACGTCTCGAACGGGATCCTCTTCAACCACGAGTGCGTGACCGCCGAGACGCCCGTCGTCGTCCGACGCAACGGGCTCGTGGACATCGCGCCGATCGAGGAGATCGTTCCGCACCGGACGAATCCGCGGCACGGGACTCGATACACCACCGAGCCTTCCGAGTCCCTCGAGGTATGGGATCGGGACCGGTGGACCCGCGTGAACTGCATGACGGCCACGTTCAACCGGGGACAGAAGCAGGTGGTTCGCGTTGCCGCCCGGGGCGCGGTCTTCTCCGCCACGACCGACCACGTGGTGTTCCTGGACGGTGGCCGCGAGGCGCCGGCTGGAGAAGTGCGCGAGGGAGACGCGCTCGCCCTCGGGATCGGACCGGACGCGACCGGGATCGTCGAGCTCACGGAGTCGGAGGCCTGGCTCCTCGGGGCGCTCGCAGGCGATGGATACGTGAGCGAGGATGGGAAGGTTCGGGTCACGAGCAATGATCCCGAGATCCTGGCCGGCGCCGAGAAGGCCTGGCGCGCCCTCACGGGCGGCCGGGCCGCCCGCTGGTCCGGAAGGTCGGGGTTCGGCGATCGGGCCGTCGAGGCCGTGAATCTCGACGGCGGAGCTGCCTGGGGACGGTGGATCCGTCCTCAGCTCTACACGAAGTCCGGCGACAAGCGGGTTCCGCTGCGCGTGCTCAACTCCACCCTCGAGGCACAGCTCGCCTTCCTCAAGGGCTACAACGCGACGGACGGCCTCCGGGCGGGCCACTCGCGCTACGAGTTCAAGTCGTTCAAGACCGCGTCGCCCTGCCTCGCCGCCGGCCTGTGGTGGCTCGCGCAGCGGGCGCTCGGTCAGCGCGCGATCCTGTGCGTCGAGGACCGCGACGGTCGGCTCTACTACCAGATCAACCTCTCGGTGCCGGACGACGAGCGCCAGGGCGACAAGGGCGCTCACTTGCGGCGCCCGCTCGCCGAGGTCGTACGCGTCACGCCCGTCCCGCACGAAGGCTGGTTGTTCGACCTCGCGACGGAGAGCGGCACGTTCCACGCCGGCGTCGGCGACGGATGGATCCACAACTCCCCCCGCCGCGGCGAGACCTTCGTCACCCGCAAGGTCACGCGCGCCGCCTCGCGCATCAAGCTCGGGCTCCAGCAGAAGGTCTACCTCGGCAACCTGGAGGCCCGCCGCGACTGGGGCTACGCGAAGGACTTCGTCGAGGCGATGTGGCTCATGCTCCAGCAGCCCGCGGGCGACGACTACGTCGTCGGCACGGGCGAGGCGCACTCGGTCCGCGAGCTGTGCGAGGCGGCCTTCGGCCACGTCGGGCTCGACTACCGCGAGTTCGTGGACATCGACCCGCGCTACTACCGGCCCACCGAGGTGGAGTCCCTCCGCGCCGACCCCTCGAAGGCGAAGGCGAAGCTCGGCTGGACGCCGCGGACCACCTTCGAGGACCTCGTGAAGCTCATGATGGAGTCCGACCTGGCGCTCGCCGAGCGCGAGCAGCGCGCCGGGGTCGGGCCGGCCGTCTCGCGCCACGGCTGAACGGCGTCCCATCCGGAACCCGTTTCGCCGAAGTGGCGACCGCCGGCCGTCCGGTGCGCGCCGCGCACCATCGGCTCGATTCCACGTTCCCGGCTCCGGCGACGCTTGATTGGCCCAGCCCCTGCACGCGCGTGCAGGCACTCGAGGTGCGCGCGCCGGCCCCATCGTCGTGTGCCTCCGAGGCATACAATGCAACGCATGGCCGCGAAGAAGACCGGAGACCTCACCATCCGGCTCGACCGGAAGACCCGCGCGCGCATCGATCGCCTCGCGGAACGCAGGCTCGGGCGGAAGCGTTCGACGGGGACGTTCCTGAAGATGCTCGCGCTCTCCGCGCTCGAGCGCGAAGAGCGCGCGGCGGGGCTCCGCACGATGCTTCGGAAGCTCCCACCCGATCCGGAAGGCGCCGAGGAGATCGCGCGGCGCCGGCGCGAGGAGTGACCCGGTGACCTTGATCGACACCTCGATCCTCGTCGACGTGCAGCGTGGACGCCACGCGGCGAGGCAACGGCTGGACGAATTGCTCCGCCGGCCCGAGGACCTCGCCGTCTCCGCGATGACGGTGCTGGAGGTGTTCGCCGCGCCGCGGCTGTCCGCCGCCTGGTCGCGCTTCTTCCGGAGCGTGTTCGCCGCGGTCGAGATCCTGGACCTCGACGCCCCTGCGGCGGAGGAGGGCGCCCGGCTCGCGCGCGACATGGCGAGGCGAGGGCACCGGCTCCACAGCGCCGATGCCGCCATCGCGGGGTGCGCGGTCCGCGCGGGCGCGGCGCTCGTCGTCACCGCCGACGCGGACTTCACCGAGCTTCGCGGCCTCCGGGTCGAGTATGTCCAGCCGAGCTGACGGCGGCGCTCCCGCGGGACTCCGCGAGACGGTCGAGCGCGAGCAGCGCGCCGGGGTCCGGCCGGCGGTGAGCCGTCACGGCTGAGCCCTTGCCTCGCGGCGCCGGGCCGCCGCATGCTGGCGGTCGATGACGTTCCCACCGGACGAGCTGCGCGCGCGGCTGACGCGGGTCCTCGAGCGCCGCTCCGAGGTGCTGGAAGCCTACCTGTTCGGCTCCCAGGCGCTGGGTCGGCCCCAGCCCCACAGCGACGTGGACGTCGCCGTCTACGCCTCACCGATCCCGGAGTCCGGCTTCGGCTACGAGGCGGAGCTCGCGGCCGAGCTGATGGCCGCGCTGGGAGACGACCGGGTGGACGTGGTCCTCCTCCACCGCGCGCCGCCGCTCCTGTACCACCGCGTGCTCCGCGACGGCGTCCGCCTCTTCTCCCGGGATCCCCGGGCCACGACCGGGCGCGAGGGCGCCGCGCTCTCCCGTTACTGCGACTACCAAGGGCAGCTCGCGAAGATCGACCGCGTCCTCGGGGCCCGCGTCGATCGCTCGGAGTTCGGCAGGTGAGTCCCGGCACCCTCGACCCCACGCTGGTGCGCCGCCACCTCGCCGCCCTGGACCGCGCGGTGCAGCAGCTCCGCCGTCACGCCGGGAAGTCCCCGGACGCCCTGAAGGACCTCGACGAGGCCTGGGCGATCGAGCGTGGTCTCCAGATCTGCGTCCAGAACTGCCTCGACGTCGCGACGCACCTCGCCGCCGCGGCGGGTCGGGACGTACCGGACTACGCCACGGCCGTCGATCGGCTGGAGGAGCTCGGCGTCCTTCCGGGCGCGTTCGCCCGCCGGTTCCGGAGCGTGGCCGGGTTCCGGAACGTCCTCGTGCACGGGTACCTCGAGGTCGATCCCGCGCTCGTCCACCGCGTCCTGAACGAGCGGCTGGACGACTTCGAGATGTTCGCGAGGCACGTGCTGGACCGCCTCGACCGCCCCTGACCGCGCGAGCGGCGCACCGATCCGTCACCCCGCGTCCGCCGCCCGCGACTCCCGCAGCCGGTAGCGCGCGCTCCGGGTCCGGCCCTCGCGCGCTAGGAACGGGGCGTCGCGCAGGTCCCGCGAGGCCTGCCGCGCCGAGACGCGTCCGCGGAGCGCCGCGAAGTACTCGGCGAACGTGACGGCGCCGCGCCGGGCGGCCAGGCGGCGCAGGAGGTTCATGCGCTCCGGACGGTCGAGCGTGCCACGCGCCGCCGTCCCGAGCTCCTTCGAGAGCGGCTCCTCGCGCCCGAGGTACCCCCAGCGCTTGTACTCGGCGAGGGACTCCTCGGCGTCCCGGCGTGCCTGCGCTCCGGCGAACGCGCGCGTGCCGAGGAAGAACCGCTCGCCCCGCGCCGGCGTGATCGGCGCAGTGACGAACTCCGCGTACTCGTCCAGCTCCCGCGAGGGCGCTGCCCGGCGCGCGAACTCGAGCGCGACGGCGAGCGCCGCCGGCCAGCGCGCGCGCTGCGCGGCGCGCCGGAGGGCGAGCGGGTTGAGGCGCGCGTAGTCTCGGGCCAGGAGCTCGACCACCGCCCAGAGAAGTCGCGGGTCGTGCCGCGCCGCCTGCGCCGCGAGCACGACCGTCTCCTCCGGCGACGGGTTCCCGAAGCGCCACGGCGAGCGGCGGCCTTCCACGCGCGCTCCGATCCCGGACAGCTCGTGGTAGAGGCGCGCCAGCTCCCCTGCGTCGCGCGGTACCCGATCGAGCGGTGTCACGGAGCGTCTCCGGCGAGGTCGTCGAGGAAGTCGAGGGCGTCCTGCGCGCCCGCGACGCCCCTCTCGGCCAGCTCCTGGATCCGGCGCTCGACGACGCGGAGATCCGGGCCGCGCTTCAGGAGGGCGCGCGCATGTCCGATGTCCTTCTCGCGCCCGGCGAAGCACTTCATGACGAGGAGGTCCTCCAGCCCGAGCGCCGAGGCCGTGAGCCGTCCCCCCTGAAACACCGTCCGGAGCCGCGCTCCGTAATCGGGAGGGAGCACGTACGCGAACGTCTCGAACCACGGGTTGATCCAGTCGGCCGGGAGGCCCTGCGCCTTCGCCACCTCCCGGATCGCGGGGAGGATGTCGTCGAGCGAGCCCTCGCGAGGGCAGGCGTCCACCACGTCCGTCGTGCGGACCGGAAGCCGGTACGCGAGCATCATCGCCGTCCCGCCGCCCACGATGAGCGTCACGGGACGGTCGAGCAGGCGATCGAGCGCCTGGAAGGCCGACTGCAAGCGGGGGGCGTCGAGCACGGGCCGAGAGGAAGACGGCATCAGCCATGATTATGCCATGGCGGAATGCAGGCGCAATATCCGCGACCGCCCCTGACCCCGCGCCCGCCTCCGCGGCAGTCGCCCCCCGTCCCGGCTCAGCCGCCGCGCGGCGGCGCCCCGCGCGCCGCCCACTCCGCGTGGAACCGCTCGAGCGCCTCCTCGAGCGCGAGCGGCCGGTTCCGGAGCAGCCCCGCGGCGCGCTCGACCTTGAGCCCTCCGCGGAGCGGCCGGGGCGCGAGCAGCTTCACGTCGGCGGTCCTCACCGCGACGATCTCGCCCGAGAGCCCGAACTCGCGCGCCACGCGCTCGGCGAACTCGACCCGCGTCGTCACCCCCGCGTCGCTCGCGTGCAGGACGCCGCGGTAGTCCGTCTCGAGGAGCAGCTCGAGGCACCTCGCGGCGCCGCTCGCGGCGAGCGTCGTCGAGACGAGCTGGTCCGAGAACGCCTTCACGGGCTCGCCGCGCGAGAGCTTCTCGACCACCTGCGTCGCGAACGTGCTCTTCGCGCCCGGCCGCCCGCTGTACACGACCGCGACGCGCGCGACGGCGCAGCCGGGGACGAGCAGGAGCGCCGCCTCCTCGCCGCACCGCTTCGTGCGCGCGTACGCGCCCTGCGGGTTCGGGACGTCGTCCTCGCCGTAGGGGCCGGCGGCGCCGTCGAAGACGTAGTCCGTCGAGACGGCGACGAGCCGCGCCCCGAGCGCCCGGCACGCGCGCGCCACCTGCTCGGTCCCGCCCACGTTCACGCGCCAGGCGAGCTCGGGATCGCGCTCGCACGCGTCCACGTCGGTCGCCGCGCCGGCGTGGAGGACGCGCTCCGCCCCGAACTCCCGCAGCGCGCGCTCGACGGAGCGGCCGTCGCCGAGGTCCGCGCCGGCCCAGCGGTACGGCCCGGGCGGAAGGCGGCAAGGCCCGCGCCCGAGGGCGAGGACCTCGTGCCGCCCGGCGAGCTGCAGGACCGCCTCCCCGCCGAGGAGCCCGTTCGCGCCTGTGACCGCGACGCGCACTAGCGGGCCCCGTACTGCTTCTCGTAGTACGTGAGGTACTCGCCCGAGATGATCCGCTCCCACCACGGCCGGTGGTCCAGGTACCAGCGCACGGTCTCCGCGAGCGCCTCCTCGAAGCGGCGGCGCGGCGCCCACCCGAGCTCCCGCCTCGCCTTCGCCGCGTCGATCGCGTAGCGCCGGTCGTGGCCGGGCCGGTCCTTCACGTACGCGATGAGCGACTGCGGCTTCCCGAGGAGCTCGAGGACGAGCTTCACGATGTCGATGTTGTGCCGCTCGCTCGACGCGCCGAGGTTGTAGACCTCGCCGTCCTTGCCCCGCTCGAGCGCGGCGAGGAGCCCGCGGCAGTGGTCCTCGACGTGGATCCAGTCGCGCACGTTCATGCCGTCGCCGTAGACCGGGAGCGGCAGGTCGCGCACCGCGTTCGCGATCATGAGCGGGATGAGCTTCTCGGGGAACTGGTACGCGCCGTAGTTGTTCGAGCAGCGAGTGACGACGACCGGCACCCGGAACGTGTGCGCGTACGCGAGCGCGAGGAGATCGCTCCCGGCCTTCGACGCCGAGTAGGGCGACGACGGCGCGAGCGGCGTCCGCTCGGTGAAGAGGCCGGTCGGCCCGAGCGAGCCGTACACCTCGTCGGTCGAGACGTGCACGAAGCGCTTCAGGCCGGCCTCCCGCGCGGCCTCGAGCAGGACCTGCGTCCCGCGCACGTTCGTCTCGATGAAGACGGACGGCGCCAGGATCGACCGGTCGACGTGGCTCTCGGCGGCGAGGTGCAGCACGGCCTCGATCCGCTCCGCCTTCACGAGGTCGGCGACGAGCGCGCCGTCGCAGATGTCGCCCCGGACGAACCGGTAGCGCGGGTTCCCCTCGAGGTCGGCGAGGTTCTCGGCGTTCCCGGCGTAGGTGAGCTTGTCGAGGTTCACGACCCGCCAGGCGGGGCGCTCGGCGAGGAGGAGGCGCACGAGGTTCGAGCCGATGAAGCCCGAGCCGCCGGTGACGAGGACGTTCATCGGGGGGCTCCGGGATCGTCGAAGAGGACGGCGTCGCGGAGCGAGGCTCCCCTCGCGTCCTTCGCGGAGACGACGGGAGGGCCGGCCTCGAGGGGCCAGCGGATCGCGAGCTCCGGATCGTCCCAGCGGACGCAGCGCTCGTCCTCCGGGTGCCAGTAGTCGGTCGTCTTGTAGAGGAACTCGGCCTCGTCGGAGAGGACGAGGAACCCGTGGCCGAAGCCCTCCGGGATCCAGACCTGCCGCTTGTTCTCCGCCGAGAGCGTCTCGCCGGCCCAGCGGCCGAAGGTGGGCGAGCGGCGGCGGAGATCGACCGCGACGTCGAACACCTCTCCGCGCACGACGCGCACGAGCTTCCCCTGCGGGTGCGGGAGCTGGTAGTGGAGCCCGCGCAGCACGCCCTTCGCGGAGAGGCTGTGGTTGTCCTGGACGAAGTCGAGCGATCGCCCGAGCGCGGCCTCGAGCGCTCTCCGGTTGAAGCTCTCGAAGAAGAAGCCGCGCGCGTCGCCGAGGACCTTCGGCTCGACGACGACGACGTCGGGGATCGCGGTCTTCCGGACCTGCATCAGTACACGCGCGTGCGCAGCAGCGAGCGGACGTACTCGCCGTAGACCGACTTGCCGAGCGAGGCCGCGCAGCGCTCCAGCTCGGCGTCGTCGATCCAGCCCTGGCGCCAGGCGACCTCCTCCGGGCAGGCGATCTTGAGCCCCTGCCGCTTCTCGATCGTCGCGATGAACTGCCCCGCGTCGAGGAGCGAGTCGTGCGTCCCGGTGTCGAGCCAGGCGTAGCCGCGGCCCATGATCTCGACGCTGAGCTTGCCCATCTCGAGGTAGCGCCGGTTGAGGTCCGTGATCTCGAGCTCGCCGCGGGCGGAGGGCGTGAGCGTGCGCGCGAGCTCGACGACGTTCCGGTCGTAGAAGTAGAGGCCGGTGACCGCGTAGCGCGACCTCGGGCGCGCGGGCTTCTCCTCGATGGAGATCGCCCGCCGGCTCGCGTCGAACTCGACGACGCCGTACCGCTCGGGATCGGTCACCGCGTAGGCGAACACGGTCGCGCCGTCGGCCCGCCGATCGGCGGTGCGCAGGATGCTCTGCAGCTCGTGCCCGTAGAACAGGTTGTCCCCGAGGACGAGCGCGGAGGGCGCGTCCTTCACGAAGTCGGCGCCGAGGACGAACGCCTGCGCGAGGCCGTCGGGGCTCGGCTGGACCACGTACTCGAAGCGCAGCCCCCACCGCGCGCCGTCGCCGAGCAGCTGCTCGAAGCGCGGCGTGTCCTGCGGCGTCGAGATGACGAGGATCTCCCGGATCCCGGCGAGCATGAGCGCCGAGAGCGGGTAGTAGATCATCGGCTTGTCGTAGACGGGCAGGAGCTGCTTCGAGACGGACAGGGTCGCCGGGTAGAGCCGCGTGCCGGCGCCCCCCGCGAGGATGATCCCCTTGCGGCTCGTCGTGGTCATTCGCGCCGTCGAGTCTAGGGGGAATGGCGCTCCGGGTCGAGGCAGGCGAGCGGGCGCCACCTTCGCCACCGCCCCGTCGCGCACGGGCGCCCTCGCGCCTCGCGCGAACCTCTGCTAGATCGGTCGGTCGTGAAGCAGACGTCCCTCTCCGTCCTCGTCCCGGCCTACAACGAGCAGCACCTCGTCGGGACCTCGCTCGCGCGGCTCGAGCTGCTCGAGGCGTCGCCGGACCTCGAGACGGTCCAGGTCGTCGTCGTGGACGACTGCTCGCGGGACGGGACCGCGGAGGTCCTCCGCGCCTTCGCGGAGGAGCGCGGCGTCGCCTGGCGCGAGGACGGCCCCATCGAGAACGGCGTCGAGCTGAAGGGGCACGGCCGGCGCGGCAAGATCGAGTGGGTCTTCCTGCGCCACGTCCTGAACGGCGGGAAGGGCCGCGCGGTCCGCACCGCGCTCGCCGAGGCGACCGGCGCGATCTCGGTCATCCACGACGCGGACCTCGAGTACCACCCGCGCGACCTCCTCCGCATCGTGAAGGTCTTCGTGGACGAGGAGGCGGACGCGGTCTTCGGCTCGCGCTTCGCCGGCGGCGAGGCCCGGCGCGTGCTCCTCTTCCGGCACGAGCTCGGCAACCGCTTCCTCACGTTCGTGACGAACCTCATCACGAACCTGAACCTCACCGACATGGAGACCTGCTACAAGGCCGTCCGCACCGATCTCCTGAAGTCGATCCCGATCTTCTCGAACGACTTCCGCATCGAGCCCGAGCTCGCCATCAAGCTCGCGAAGCGCGAGGCGCGCCTGTTCGAGATCCCGATCAGCTACTCGGGCCGCACCTACCAGGAAGGCAAGAAGATCGGCTGGAGGGACGGCTTCCTCGCGATCCTCGCGATGATCCGCTTCTGGTTCTCCGACCGGGTCTACGTCGAGGACGCCCACGGCTCGCAGATCCTCTCCCGCCTCGCCCGCGCGCCGCGCTTTAACGCCTGGATGGCGGAGACCATCCGGCCGTTCTGCGGCCGGCGCATCCTCGAGATCGGGAGCGGCACGGGGAACCTCACCCGCCGCCTCGTCCCGCGCGACGCCTACGTCGCCTCCGACGTGAACCCGCTCTACCTCCAGACGCTCCGCGCGCTCACCACCGACCGGCCCTACCTCGACGTCACGCTCACCGACGTCACCCGGGGCGACTCCTTCCCGCGGCTCGAGGGCGGGTTCGACACGGTCGTCTGCCTGAACGTCATCGAGCACGTGGACGACGACCGCGGCGCGCTCGCGAACATCCGGCGCGTCCTCGCCCCGGACGGCAAGGCGATCGTGCTCGTCCCGCAGGGGCCGGCGCTCATGGGGACGCTCGACGAGGTGCTCGGCCACCGGCGCCGCTACACCGAGGCGACGCTCCGGCAGGCGGCGCTCGACTCCGGGTTCGAGGTCGACCGGATGCTGCAGTTCAACCGGGTGGGGACGCCCGCCTGGTGGCTCAACGGGAAGCTCCTGCGGCGCCGCCACTTCGGCCTCGGCCAGATCGCGGCCCTGAACGTCCTCACGCCGCTCTTCCGGCTCGTGGACCGCGCGCTGCCGTTCCCCGCGCTCTCGCTCGTGGCGGTGCTCCGCCCGGCGCGCGTCGCCGAGCCCGCCGCGGAGGCGCCGGCCCTGCTCGACCGCGCGGTCGAGCACTGACGGGTCGCCGCCAGGCCCTTCCGTCCCGCTCAGCGCTTCGCCCGCGCGACCTCGCGGATCGTCCTCGCGACGTGCTCCCGCATGGGCGCGGTGAGCCCCGGATACACGCCGACCCAGAACGCGCGGTTCATCACCGCGTCGGTCGCGTCGAGCCGGCCCGCGACGCGGAACGGCGGCGGCCGGCCGGCGGCGCGCGCGTCGCTCGCGAGGTCCGTCATGGCCGGCTGCCGGACGAGGTTCCCGGCGAAGAGCATGCGCGTCTGGATCTTCTGCGCCTCGAGCCGGCGCACCATCTCGTCGCGCGAGAACGGCGCGCCCTCGCGGACCGACAGGAGGAAGCCGAACCAGGAGGGCTCCGAGCCCGCGGTCGCCTCGGGCAGGACGAGCACGTCGTCGAGGTCCCCGAGCGCCTCGCGGTAGAAGGCCCAGTTCTCGCGGCGCGCCGCGACGAACCCGTCGAGCCGCTCGAGCTGCGCGACGCCCACCGCGGCCTGGAGGTCCGTCATCTTCAGGTTGTAGCCGAGGTGACTGTACGTGTACTTGTGGTCGTAGCCCCGCGGCAGCTCGCCGAGCTGCCACTCGAAGCGCCGCTTGCAGGTGTTGTCCACGCCCGAGGCGCAGTAGCAGTCGCGCCCCCAGTCGCGGAAGCTCTCGACCGCGCGCTGGAGCGTGTCGTCCGAGGTGAGGACCGCGCCTCCTTCGCCCGTCGTCACATGATGTGGCGGGTAGAAGGAGAGCGTCGCGAGGTCGCCGAAGGTCCCGGTCTTCCTCCCGCCGTAGCGCGAGCCCGCGGCGTCGCAGTTGTCCTCGACGAGCCAGAGCCCGTGCTGCTTGCAGAACGCGCCGACCGCACCGAGGTCGAACGGGTTCCCGAGCGTGTGCGCGACGACGACCGCCCGCGTCCGCGGCGAGCGCGCCTCCTCGAGCCTCGAGACGTCGAGGTTGTAGGTCGGGAGCGAGACGTCCACGAAGACCGGCACGAGCCCGAGCTGGACGAGCGGCGCGACGGTCGTCGGGAACCCGGCCGCGACGGTGATGACCTCGTCGCCGGGCCGGAGGCGCCGCTCGCCGAGGAGGTGGCTCGTGAGCGCCGCCACCGCGACGAGGTTCGCCGACGACCCCGAGTTCACGAGCCGCGCGTGCGCGACCCCGTACCACTCCGCGAGCCCCTCCTCGAAGCGCCGGTGCCAGCGGCCGGCCGTGAGCCAGAACTCGACCGCGCTCTCGGCGAGGTTCGACATCTCCTGCTCGCCGTAGACCCGCCCGGCGTAGCGGACCGGGGTCCTCCCCGGCACGAACGCGGGCTCGGCCTCCTTCCGCAGGCGCGCGATCTGGCGGACCCGCTCCAGGATCTCCGCCAGCAGCTTCCGCTCCAGCTCCTTCGGATCCATCAGGCCCTCAGGTAGTCGTCGATCTGCCGCACGCAGAGCGCGGCGAGGTCGTCCTTCGAGGCGCCGCCGTGGAAGGCGCGGTACCACTCGACCGTCCGGCGGAAGGTCTCGGCGAACGGCCAGCGCGGCGCCCAGCCGAGCCGCTCCCGCGCCTTCTCGATGCTGAGCCGGAGCAGCCCCGCCTCGTGCGGCGCCGCGGGATCGCGCCGGTCCTCCCAGCGGCCGCTGCCCCACGCCTCGACGATCGCGTCCACGACCTCGCGGACCGGCCGCGCGTCCTCGGTCCGCGGGCCGAAGTTCCAGGCCTCGCACCACCGCGCGCGGGCCTCCGCGGGCTCCCCCGCCGCGAGGCGCGCGCCGAGGAGGAGGTAGCCGCCAAGCGGCTCGAGCACGTGCTGCCAGGGGCGGACGCCGTCCGGGTTCCGGACCGGGATCGGACGCCCGGCGGCGAGCGCGGCGATCGCGTCCGGGACGATCCGGTCCCTCGCCCAGTCGCCGCCGCCGACGACGTTCCCGGCCCGCGCGCTCGCGACGGCGATCCCGTGCGCCGCGAGCCGCGCCGGCGGGAAGAAGCTCCGCCGCCACGACGCCACGACGAGCTCGGCGGCGCCCTTCGACATCGAGTAGACGTCGTGGCCGCCCATCGGCTCGTCCTCGCGGTAGCCCCAGGGCCACTCGCGGTTCTCGTAGCACTTGTCGCTCGTCACGACGACGACGGCGCAGGGGCGGCCCTCCTGCCGCACCGCCTCGAGCACGTGGGCCGTGCCGAGCACGTTCGTCTCGACCGTGAGCACGGGCTCCTCGTAGGAGCGCCGCACGAGCGGCTGCGCGGCGAGGTGGAAGACGGCGTCCGGCCGCGCCTCGCGGACGGCGGCGCGCAGCCTCGGGAGGTCGCGCACGTCGGCGACGACGTGGCGGCAGGCGCGCTCGACGCCCGCGGCGAGGAAGAGCGACGGCATGGGGTCGGGCGCGAGGGCGTAGCCCGTCACCTCGGCGCCGAGCTCCCGCAGCCAGAGCGTGAGCCAGCCGCCCTTGAAGCCGGTGTGCCCGGTGACGAGCACGCGCTTGCCGGCGTAGGCGCGGCGGAGCTCGTCCCTCGTCGGCGCGGCCATCACCAGGTCTTCCAGGGCGCCTGGCCGCTCGCCCACAGCTCGTTCAAGAGCCCGTACTCGCGCGCCGTGTCCATCGGCTGCCAGAAGCCGGTGTGCGGGAAGGCGACGAGCTGGCGGTCCTCGGCGAGCCGGCGGAGCGGCTCGCGCTCGAAGAGCGTCCGCCGGTCGGTGCCGAGGTACGGCCACAGGCGCCGCCCGTCGAGGACGAAGAACCCGCCGTTGATGAACCCCTCCGACGCCTGGGGCTTCTCGTTGAACTCGGTGACCGCGCCGTCCTCGATGCGCATCTCGCCGAAGCGGCCGGGCGGGCGGACCGCCGTGACGGTCGCGACCTTGCCGTGCGCGCGGTGGAGCTCGATCGTCTTGCCGATGTCGAGGTCGGAGACGCCGTCGCCGTAGGTGAGGAGGAACGGCTCGTCGCCCTCGACGTAGCGGCGCACCGCGGCGACGCGGCCGCCGGTCATCGTGTCCTCGCCGGTCTCGGCGAGCGTCACCTTCCAGTCCTCCTCGTCGTGCCGGCCGATGAACTCGAGCGCGTCGTGGCGCCCGAGCGTCACGGTGACGTCCGTCGTCATCGCGCGGTAGTTGAGGAAGAACTCCTTGATGACCCAGCCCTTGTAGCCGAGGCAGAGCACGAACTCCTTCACGCCGTGCCGGGCGTACATCTTCATGATGTGCCACACGATCGGCTTGCCGCCGATCGGGAGCATGGGCTTCGGGAGCAGCTCGCTCGCGTCGCGGATCCGGGTGCCCTGCCCGCCGCAGAGGATCACCGCCTTCATGGCGCCGGACTCTAAGGGATCCGCTCCCTTGCTGGCCAGTCCCGGGCCGGCGCTCCGCCCCGGATGCGCCGCCCGTCGCCCCGCCCGGCGCGGCCGCCCCCCGCGTTGCGGCACGGGGCGGCGCGTGCTAAGCGGGTCGGAGTTTGCGCACCTACCTCCGCCTCTTCCGCTTCGCGCTCCCGTACCGGTGGCGCCTCGCGGCCGCGCTCGCCTGCATGGGCGTGCTGGCCCTCGCGACGGCGGCCTACGTGAACCTCCTCGGGCCGACGCTGAGCTTCCTCTTCACGGGGAGCACGGGCTCGGTGCAGTCGCTCTCGCGCATCGCGCCGCGCTGGCTCGACGTGGACGGGTTCCTCGCCCACATCGACCGCGCCCGGATGCTCGCGGTCCTGCCGCTCATCATCGTCGCGGTCTCGGCGGTGAAGGGGATCGCCTACTTCGGGCAGTCGTACCTCATGGCGACCGCCTCCCAGCGCATGACGGCGGACATGCGCCGGGCCCTGTTCGACAAGGTCGTGCGGCTGCCGCCGGCCTTCCACGCGAAGCGCCACTCCGGCGACCTCATCGCCCGCTTCTCCGCGGACGTCGGCACGGTCCAGCTCGCCATCTCCGAGGCGGTCGCGACGTACCTGCGCGACGGGCTCACCGTGGTGGTGATGCTCGTGAACTGCTTCGTCCTCGACTGGAAGCTCTCGCTCGTCTCGTTCGGCGCGATCCCCGCGACGCTCGTCCCGGTGATCCGGATCTCGAAGCGCCTGCGGCGCAGCACCGGGGACTCGGTCGCCACGGTGGGCCGCATCTCGGAGATCGCGCTCGAGGCGGTGGCCGGGATCCGCGTCATCCAGTCGTTCTGCGCGGAGGCGTGGGAGAGCGAGCGCTTCGCGGCGGCGAACCGCCGCTGGCTCAAGTTCGAGCGCCGCATCGCCCGGGTGCGCTCGTTCTCCTCGCCGCTCATGGAGGTCATGGCGGCGGTGGGGCTCGCCGCGGCGATCTGGTGGGTGGGCGGCCTCATCCTCTCCCGCCAGCTCGAGCCGGGGAAGTTCTTCTCGTTCATCGCCGCGGTGATGCTCCTCTACCAGCCGGTGAAGATGCTCGGGCGCGTCGGGCAGACCGCGATCCTCGGCGCCGTGTCCGGCCAGCGCATCTTCGAGATCATCGACGCCGAGTCCACGGTGCCCGACCGCGGCACCGTCCGGCTGCCGCCGCTCGCGCGCGCCATCCGCTACGAGGGCGTGAGCTTCTCCTACGACGACCGGCCGGTGCTGCGCGGGCTCGACCTCGAGATCCGCCGCGGCGAGGTGGTGGCCCTCGTCGGCCCCTCCGGCGGCGGCAAGACCACCATCGCGAACCTGCTCCCGAGGTTCTGGGACGTGACCGGGGGCCGCATCACCTTCGACGGCGTGGACGTCCGGGACGCGACCCAGGCGAGCCTGCGCGCGCAGATCGCGATCGTCGGGCAGGAGACGGTGCTCTTCAACGACACCGTCGGGGCGAACATCGCCTACGGCCGCGCCGACGTCTCCCAGGAGGACGTCGAGCGGGCCGCCCGGGTGGCCCAGGCGCACGAGTTCATCACCCGGCTGCCGCAGGGCTACGGCACCCCGGTGGGCGAGCGCGGCGTCCTCCTCTCGGGCGGGCAGCGGCAGCGCATCGCGATCGCGCGCGCGGTCCTCAAGAACGCGCCGGTGCTCGTCCTCGACGAGGCGACGAGCGCCCTCGACGCGGAGAGCGAGCGCGAGGTGCAGCGCGCCCTCGACGCGATGATGGCCGAGCGCGGCGGGCGCGATCGCAGCACCCTCGTCATCGCCCACCGCCTGTCCACGATCCGCAACGCGGACCGGATCGCCGTGGTGGTGGACGGCCGGATCGCGGAGATCGGCCCCCACGACGAGCTCCTCGCGCGGCGCGGCGAGTACGAGCGCCTCTGGCGGATCTTCGAGGGCGGAGCGGAGCGGGACGACGAGGCCGTTCCGGCCTGAGCGGCCCCGACCGGACCCAGGGGCGCTTCGGACCCCCCGGATCGTCTGGTATAACTTGCCGTCGTCCTGGGAAGCCCTCGCTCCCTGGCTTCCTCCTCCCCCGCGAGAGGGTACGCATGAACCAGATCGAGAACCGGATGGTCGACGTCCTCCTGGACCTCAAGGAGAACCATCACGTCATCGGCGTGAAGGCCGAGTTCGAGGCCGAGGGCACGCGGATGGAGGAGGCGCTCCGCCTGAAGGACGTCGTGTCGAGGGCGGGGCTCGACATGACCGTGAAGGTGGGCGGCTGCGAGGCGCTCCTCGACATGTACAACGCCCGCGCCATCGGGGTGACGCACCTCGTCGGGCCGATGGTCGAGACGCCCTTCGCGCTCCACAAGTACCTCGGCGCGGTGAAGCTCGCGTTCCCGCCGGAGGAGCGCGACCAGGTCAGCTTCCTCGTGAACATCGAGACCATCGACGCGGTGCGGAACTTCCCGCGCATGCTGGAGCTGCCCGAGATCGGCGACCTCGACGGCATCGTCCTCGGGCGCGTGGACCTCACCGGGTCCATCGGCAAGACGCGCGAGTACGTGAACTCGCCGGAGATCCTCGGCATGGCGAAGGACGTGCTCGGCCGGGCGAAGGCGCGCGGCATGCAGTGCGTCGTGGGCGGCGGCGTGTCGAAGGAGACCGTGCCGTTCATCCGCGAGCTGCCGGAGGGCCTCGTCGACCGCTACGAGACGCGCAAGGTCATCTTCAGCTGCCCGGGCGCGCTGCAGGACGGGTACGCCGACGGCATCCTCAAGGCGGTCGGGTTCGAGCTCATGTGGCTCAAGAACAAGCGCGGCTACTACGAGATGATCTTCCGCGAGGACGACCACCGCATCTCGATGCTCGAGTCCCGCTACAAGAAGCTCATCGAGGAGGCGGGCGGGGCCTACGAATGAAGGGGCGGCGCGCCCTCGTCACCGGCGCCGGTCGGGGGATAGGCCGCGCGATCGCCGACGCGTTCCGGGAGCGCGGGGCCACCGTCCTCGCCCCCCCGCGCTCCGAGCTGGACCTCCTCTCGAACGCCTCCATCGACGCCTGGTGCGCGGCGCTCGACGCGCCCGTCGACGTCCTCGTCAACGACGCGGGGGTGAACCCGCTCGGCTCGGCGGAGGAGTTCACCGACGCCGACCTCGCCGCGACGCTGCAGGTGAACCTCGTCGCCCCCATGCGCCTCGCGCGGGCGCTCACGCCCGCGATGGCCCGGCGCCGCTGGGGCCGGGTCGTGAACGTGAGCTCGATCTGGAGCGGCGTCGCGAAGCCGCGGCGGTTCGTCTACGCGTCCACCAAGGCCGGCCTGAACGGGATGACCCGCGCCCTCGCCGTCGAGCTCGCCGGCTCGGGCGTCCTCGTGAACGCGGTGGCCCCCGGGTTCGTGAACACCGAGCTCACCGCGAGGAACAACTCGCCCGAGGAGCTGGCGCGCATCGCGGAGGCGATCCCGGTCGGGCGCCTCGCCGAGCCCGGCGAGATCGCCGAGGTGGTCGCCTTCCTCTGCAGCGCCCGGAACGGCTACCTCACCGGCCAGACGATCTTCGTCGACGGGGGGTTCACGTGCCGGTGATGACGATCCGCTCCCGGGTGCGGGACTACGCCGTCCACTTCCAGGACGGCGGCGCCTTCTTGGACGAGCTCGTCGCGCGCTTCCCCCAGCGGCTCTTCGTCGTGGACGAGAACGTCTGGCGGCTCTGGTCGGGCGCGCTCCTCGCCGGGATCCCCGAGCAGGACCGGATGATCTTCCCGGTCTCGGAGGAGCGGAAGACGCTCGCCGGCGTCGCGGAGGTCTGGGACCGCCTCATGGCGCGGTCGGCGAAGAAGAACGTGACGCTCGTCGCGATCGGCGGCGGCATCCTCCAGGACGTCACCGGGTTCGCCGCCTCGACGCTCTACCGCGGCATCCACTGGATCCTCGTGCCGACGACGCTGCTCGCCCAGGCGGACAGCTGCATCGGCAGCAAGACGTCGCTCAACTACGAGCGCTACAAGAACCTGCTCGGCACCTTCTTCCCGCCCGCGGAGATCCACGTCCACGCGCCGTTCCTCGGCTCGCTGCCGGAGGACGACTTCCGCAGCGGGCTCGGCGAGGTGGCGAAGCTCCACCTCATGGGCGGGGCGGCCTCGACCGCCGCCTTCGAGGCCGAGCTGCCGGCACTCCTCGCGCGCGCGCCCGTGCCGCTCCAGGCCGCGATCCGCCGCTCCCTCGAGATCAAGCTCTCCTTCATGGAGGGCGACGAGTTCGACACGGGCCGGCGCAACCTCCTCAACTACGGCCACTGCTTCGGCCACGCGCTCGAGACGGTGAGCGGCTACGCCATCCCCCACGGGCAGGCCGTCGTCGTCGGCATGCTCGTCGCGAACGCCGCCGCCGCACGCCGCGGGCTCCTCCGCGCCGAGACGGCCGCGCGGATCGCCGGGGCGCTCCTCCTCCCCTGCCTCTCGGTCCCGGTCCGCGAGGAGCACCTCGCCCTCGGGCCGCTCCTCGCCGCGATGCGGCAGGACAAGAAGCGGATCGGCGACGGCCTCGTCATGGTGATGCTGCGCGACGACGGGACGCTCGAGAAGCTCACCGACTTCGGCGAGGCGGAGCTCCGCGCGGCGCTCGAGGACCTCCGCGCGCTGCTCGCGCCGGGCCCGGGCGCCCGCCCGCGGTAGCCCGCGGCCGGCCCTCAGTCGGCCGGCGGGATGAAGAGGTTCGCGGCGAGCTCCTCGCGCGAGAGGAACGGCGCCATGTCCTCGAGCGCCGGGGACACCATCCGGCCGTCGGGGAGCGCCCGCGAGGCGAGCTTCGGCGCGAACGGCGCGTCCGGATCGAGCACCACCTCGACGAGCGCGGGCCCCTCGGCGCGCAGGGCGAAGTCCACCCCGGCGGCGACCTCCGCGCGCGTCGCGCAGCGCCGGGCCGGGATGCCGAGCGCCTCCGCGAGCCGGACGAAGTCGGGCAAGGTGACGCCGCTCTCCGGCCCGATCCCGATCTCGTTCCCGGGGAAGTAGGCCCGCTGCGTCTGGCGGATCGACGTGTACCCGCCGTTCGCGAGGACGAAGATCCGGACCGGGAGCCTCCGCCCGGCGATCGTCTGCAGCTCCTGCAGGTTCATCATGACGCTGCCGTCGCCGGCGAGGCACACGACGCTCCTCCCCGACGCGACCTGCGCGCCGATCGCCGCCGGCACGTCGTAGCCCATCGAGGCGCAGCCCGAGTTCGTGTAGAGGCGCGTCGCCGACTTGATCCGGCCCGCCTGGAACGAGACGACGCACGCGGTGCCGTCGCCGGTGACCACGATCGCGTCCTCCGGCAGCGCCTCGAACAGGTCCCGCATGAACACGTACGGGCTGAGCCGCTCCGCGCGCTCGTACTCCGGCAGGACCACCGGGTAGCGCTCGCCGCGCTCGCGGCACCAGGTCATCCAGGCGCGGTGGCGGGGCTCGGCTCGCCGCGCGGCCGTGGCCCGGTCGAGGAGCTCCAGGAACTCGCGGACGTCGGCGTGGACCGGCCGGTCGATCGCGAGCGTGGGCTTGCGGAGCTCGGCCGCGTCGACGTCCACCATGACGCGGTAGGCGGCGCGCGCGAAGCTCTTCCAGTTGTAGGAGATCTGGCGGACGTTGAGCCGGCTGCCGAGGACGAGCAGGAGGTCGGCGTTCTGGACCGTGAAGTTCCCCTGGCGATCGCCGAGGCTCCCGGGCCGGCCGGCGTAGCAGGGGTGGGCGTTCGGGACGAGGTCGTGGGCGTTCCAGCCGGTCGTGAGCGGGACGCCGAGCCGCTCCGCGACGGCGAGCAGGAGGTCGCGGGCGCCGGCGAGGCGCACGCCCGCCCCGGCGAGGATGACCGGCCGCTCGGCGCGGAGGAGCCGCTCGAGCACCTCGCGCACCTCCGCCTCGAGCGCGGCGCCGCCGATCGTGCCCGCCTCGGCGGGGAGCGCGAGCGGCCGGCCCCCGCCCTCGGCCTCGGCGGAGAAGCGCGCCAGGGTCCCCGGCTCGACCTGCGCCGCCTGCACGTCGATGGGGACGTCGATCCAGACCGGCCCCGGGCGGCCGGTCGTCGCGAGGTGCCAGGCCTTCTCGAGGTGGTAGCGGATCGCCGCCGGGTCCTGCACGCAGACGGCGTACTTCGTCACCGACCTCGCCATCGCGACGATGTCGATCTCCTGATCGCCGAGCTGCCGGAGCGGGAGCCCGGTGTTGCCGGCGATGGTCTCGCGCTTCACCTGGCCCGACACGACGAGCATCGGGATCGAGTCCACCCACGCGCCGTACACGCCGTTCAGGGCGTTCACGCCCCCCGGGCCGGTCGTCACGTTCACGAGCGCGAGCCGGCCGGAGAGCCGGGCGTAGCTCTCCGCCGCGATGGCGCAGGCCTGCTCGTGGTGGCAGCAGATCCAGCGGAGCCGCCTCTCGCGGCCGACCGCGTCGTTGAGGTGCATCGCCCCCCCGCCCGTCACGAGGAAGGCGTGCGAGACGCCCCGCTCGGCGAGGAACGACATCACGTAGTCTGCGACGCGCACGGGCTCCTCCGGTGTTGCGGCGGGGGGCGGAAGGGTATCGTAAGCTCGCTCGCATGGACAACCTGCTCGCCCCCGACCTCGAGCGCGCGCTGCGGGCGGCGGCGGGCGTCTGGGACGAGCTGCGGGGCGCGCGCATCCTCCTCACCGGGGGCACCGGCTTCTTCGGCGGCTGGCTGCTCGAGACGCTCCTCCTCGCGAACGCGCGCCACGGCCTCGGCGTGCGGACGACGGTCCTCACCCGCGATCCGGCGGGGTTCCGGCGGCGCCGGCCGCACCTCGCCGGCGACCCCGCGGTGTCGCTCCTCGAGGGCGACGTCCTCGCCCTCGAGCCCTCCGGCGCGACCTTCACGCACGTGGTCCACGCGGCGACCGCGGCGAGCGCGAGGCTCCTCGCCGAGCGGCCGGCGGCGATGTTCGAGACCATCGTGGAGGGGACCCGCCGCGTGCTGGAGGTGACGCGCCGCGCCGGCGCGCGCCGGCTCCTCTTCACGAGCTCGGGGGCGGTCTACGGCCGGCAGCCTCCGGAGCTCTCCCACGTGCCCGAGGGCTGGGCGGGCGCGCCGGACCCGCTCGTCCCCGGCTCGGCGTACGGCGAGGGGAAGCGCGCCGCCGAGCTCCTCTGCACCGTCGCCGGGGCCGCGCACGGGTTCGAGCCGGTCGTGGCGCGCTGCTTCGCGTTCTCCGGCCCGTACCTCCCCCTCGA
The DNA here is from genome assembly GCA_036391435.1 of Anaeromyxobacter sp. GTDB lineage: Bacteria > Myxococcota > Myxococcia > Myxococcales > Anaeromyxobacteraceae > Anaeromyxobacter. The sequence continues at coordinate 22,210 of DASVZX010000133.1, forward strand.
CGCCCACTTCGCGATCGGCAACTTCGTCCGCGACGCGCTCGCCGGCGGGCCGATCCGGGTCCAGGGCGACGGCACCCCGTTCCGGTCGTACCTCTACGGCGCGGATCTCGCCGCGTGGCTCTGGACCCTCCTCGCGCGCGGGCGAGGCGCGCGGGCGTACCATGTGGGATCGGAGGCGGCCGTCTCCGTCCGTGACCTCGCGTTCGCCGTGGCCCGGGTGCTGGACGTGAAGGCGGGCGTCGAGATCGCGCGCGAGGCGCGGCCCGGCGTCCCGGCGGAGCGCTACGTCCCGTCCACCCGCAGGACGCGCGAGGAGCTGGGCCTCGCGGAGACGTTCGGGCTCGACGAGGCGATCGCGCGGATGGCGGAGTTCGCGCGCGCGAGCGCCTCTTCCGGGTCCCCACCCTGAGGCGATGCGTCGCTGGTCGGACCGGTTGTGGAAGGGCCGCGCCGGGTGCATGTATGGGGTCCTCGCGCCTGGACGCACTGTCCGTGGCAGCCCCGACCGGGAGAAGGTCCATCCGTGAAGCGGATCAGCGTCGTCACCCCGTGCTTCGAGGAGGAGGCGAACGTCGCCGAGCTCTACCTCCGCATCCGCCAGGTGTTCGAGGCGCTCCCGGGCTACGAGTACGAGCACATCTTCATCGACAACGCCTCGCGGGACGGCACGGTCGCGCGCGTGAAGGCGATCGCCGCGCGCGACCGGCGCGTGAAGCTCATCGTGAACGCCCGCAACTTCGGGCACGTCCGCTCGCCCGTGTACGGCATGCTCCAGGCGAGCGGCGACGCCGTGATCCTGATGGCCTCGGACCTCCAGGATCCGCCGGAGCTCATCGCGAGCTTCCTCGAGCGGTGGGAGGCGGGCTACCGGGTCGTCCTCGGCGTGAAGAAGGAGACCGCCGAGTCCTTCCCGATGCGCGCCGTCCGGCGCTGGTACTACGACCTCCTCGGCCGGCTCTCCGAGGTCGAGCTCACGAAGCAGGCCACCGGGTTCGGCCTCTACGACCGCGCCGTCCTCGACGTGCTCGCGGAGATCGATGATCCCTACCCGTACCTGCGCGGCCTCGTGTCGGACATCGGGTTCGAGGCGGCCCACGTCGAGTTCTCGAAGCCCGCCCGCAAGCGCGGCCGGAGCAAGAACAGCCTCTACACGCTCTACGATCTCGCGATGCTCGGGATCACGAGCCACTCGAAGATCCCGCTGCGCGTGGCGACGCTGCTCGGGTTCGCGCTCTCGGGCGTGAGCCTGCTCGTCGCGGTGGGCTACCTCGTCGCGAAGCTCCTTCTCTGGAACGACTTCCAGCTCGGCCTCGCGCCGCTCGTGGTCGGGCTCTTCTTCTTCTCCTCCGTGCAGCTCCTCTTCGTGGGCGTCATCGGCGAGTACGTCGGCGCGATCCACACCCAGGTCCTGAAGCGGCCGCTCGTCGTGGAGAGGGAGCGGGTCAACTTCGACCGGGGCGGCGCGCGCCTCGGCGCGCGGCCGCCGGAGCCGCGCCTCGCCGAACGGGACTCCGAGCGTGCCGACGCCCCGTAGGGCTCGCGCGACGCGCGGGCGGGTCCTCTTCGCCCTCCAGCTTTTCCTCCTCGGCGTCGTCGCCGCGAACGCCGCCTGGTTCACGGCGGACGGGCTGAAGCGGCTCCCCGCGCTCCGCTCGAGCACGCCGGTGTTCGAGTGGGTCCGCCTCTTCCGGCACCCGGACGACGCGGCCATCCTCCCGTACCTCGCCGCCGCGCTCGCCGCGTTCGGCTGGGGGCTCTTCCTCTACGTCCGCCTCCGCCCGCCGGCGCCGAGGCTCGCTCGGCGGCTGCGCCGCACGGCGCTCGCGCGGAGCCCGGCGCTGCTGCTCGCGGTCGCCGCGGTGCAGGCTCTGATCGTCTCCTCCGCCCTGCCGCGTCCGCTGCGGATGATCCTCGCCGGCGTCTCGGTCGCCGCCTGCGCGGTCCCGCGCCTGCCGCGCCTCGCGCACGGGCATCCGCTCGGGCGGCTGGCGCGCGCCGCAGCCGGCCGCTCCTGGCGCCCGGCGGCGACGGTCCTCGCCGTCGCCGCCACCGCGGCGCTCCTCGTCGCCGTCTCGGTCGAGCCGGTGCGGCTCGCGCTCGGGCCGGTGCGCCTCCTCAACGAGTACCCCGCCCTGCCGGAGCGCCCCGCGGAGCGCGACGGCGTGGAGGCCGGCGCCGCGGCGTCCGCGGACCGCTGCGCGTTCGTCGCCGCGAACCCCCTCGAGACCGCCTTCCAGGACATGTCGCGCGGCCAGCTGAACCACATCGGCCACGTGCTGAACCCCCTGAACGAGTACGCCACCGGCAAGCCGCTCGCGGACACCTACTTCCAGTACGGCGTCGGCGCGACCTTCGCGTTCGGCTGGGTGATGGATCGCTTCGGCGGGCTGTCGCTCCAGGCCTACTACCGGTCCCTCCTCCTGTTCGTCGCGTACGCCCTCGTGTTCGTGGCCGCGGCGGCGGTGCTCCTCCGCGACGCGCGGTACGTCCTCGCCGCGACGGGGCTCCTCGCCGCGGCCCACTACGGGATCGGGTACCAGGCGCTGCTCCTCGCGCCCGGGATCAACCCGATCCTCCACTTCCTCGACCTCCTCGTGCTGCTCGCGACCCTGCCGTTCTTCCGCGGCGGGCGTCCGGCGCCGCTCGCGCTGGCGCTGGCGGGCGCCGCGGCCGCGCTCGCGGTGAACCCGCTCTTCGGCGCCGCCACCGCGGCGGCGCTCGTGGTGAGCGCCGCCACCTTCCTCGTCGAGAACGCGCCCGCGGGTCGCCGCGCGCTCCGCCTCGCCGTTCTCGGCGCGGCGGCCGCCCTCGCGCTCGGCGCGGTGGGGCTCGCCATTCCCCGCACGGCCGGGCTCGGGATCTCCGCGCAGTTCCTGCAGGGGTTCTTCTCCTGGCGGCCGTCGCCCGTGCTCGTCCTGTCGACGCTCGGGTACCTCGCCGGCTCCTACCTCTTCCTGCTCTGGGCCCGCGACGCTCGCGATCCGTCCAAGTACGCCGTCGTCTACCTGTTCGTGTACGTGCAGGGATTCCTCGTCTACGCCTACTGGAGCGGCCTCGGGAACCACTTCTGGCCGGCGCTCCCCTACCTCGGGCTCCACCTCCTCCTCATGCTGCGGATGCTCGCGCGCGCGCCCTGGGCCGCGCGGTCGGAGCCCGCGGCGCTCGCGGCGATCCTCCTCGTCGCCGGCGTGGCGGTCTGGAACGGGGCCGAGTCCTTCGCCGGCGAGCGCGCCGCCGTCGACGAGGTGTTCTCCCGGTGGGAGAACCACGCCTGGACGTTCCCGCGGGCCCGGGTGGTCGCGACGGCGGATCCCGCGCCGATAGCCGCCACGCTCGCGCAGCTCGGGCGGTACTCGAGCGCGGACGACCGCGCGCTGCCCATCATCAGCGTCCTCGACAACCTGATCCCGTTCCTCGCCGGGCGTCACTCGATCTTTCCCCACTTCGACTCGCAGTGGGCGCTGCTCGACGAGCGGGAGCGCCGCCGCTGGATCGAGACCGCCGCGGCCGCGCGGCCGCGCTACCTGTTCGTGGGGCGCGAGGTCGAGGCGGAGCCGCCCCCCCGCGAGGAGCTCGTCTGCGGCGAGCGCGCGCGCGGCGAGGCCCAGGCTGCGCAGGGGCGGATCGACGGGCTGCGCCAGGTCTTCGAGGCGCTCTCCGGCCGGTACGAGCGCGTCGAGACGGGGCCGCTGCTCTCCGTCTACCGGCGCTCCGACCGGGCCGACGACGCGCCCGGGCGGCCGCGCCAGACGCTCTTCAGGGTCCGCGACCAGTAGCGGCGCCGCCACCGCACCGACCGCGGCGCCCCGGCCGCCATCCGCGCGAGGAACCGGACGCCGCCGGCGAGGACGCGCGAGGCGCCCTCGCCCTCCCCGCGCGACACCCCGCCGTACGTCCGGAACGGGAACGGCCAAGGCACGCCGTACGCGGCGAGGATCCGGTCGCGGTCCGCCGGCGGGTCGAACCCGGCCGGACGCCGCCAGGTCCCCGCGCCGATCGGGCGCGTGTGGACGACCGGAGCGGCGTCGATCATCCCGGCGCGATCGCGAGGGTCGCCGAGCATGCGCGCCCAGACCATGTCCATCCCGAACGCCGACACGGACTGCGTGAACGAGGGCGCGCACGCGCGGAGCGCCTCCCGCGAGAAGAGCGGGCACATCGCCTCGACGAAGTTCGTGAAGCGGACGACGAAGCTGCCGTTCCAGCGGGTGATCTCGTGCGCGACGTAGGAGCCGTCGGCGAGCGACGGCTGCGCGAGCAGCATCCGGAAGGCGTGGAACGTCTCGAAGAGCCGCTCGACCCCGGCCGCGTCCACGCTGATGTCGTCGTCCGGGAACCAGACGGCCTCGTACCGCGTGAGCTCGGGGAGGAGCGCCTGGGCACGCGCGTACTTGGTCGTCCCCGGGCCGTCGGTGAGGTGGACGGGATCCTCGCGCCAGCGCGACGAGTCGCCCTCGCCGTAGTAGTCGAGCCAGACGTCGTACGAGCGCGTCGCCGGGTCGCCCATCCACTCCCGGTGCGTGGACGTGTCCCCCACGCGCAGGAAGCAGAGGTTCCGCTTGCCGGAGAGGGGCGCCGCCATCGCCGGTGCTTGTACACCGGAACGCGGGCCGCACCAACGCCGGACCTCCTCCGGGCGGCGCGCGCCGCGTCAGGGCTGTGCCGGGCCCGGCGCGGCCGGCCAGGTCGCGCTCGCGCCGCGCAGGCCCGTCGGCGCAGTCTGGCGCAGGAAGGCGCCCACGCCGCCGTACCCGTGGAGCTTCCGCTCGCGGGGCACGACGTCCACGGCGCCGCCCACCGCGAGCGTCCGCGCGACGAGCGCCTCGGCGAGATCTCGCACGACGCGCAGCTCGCCGCCGCAGAACGGGCAGGCCTCGGCCGATTCGGCGTTCGCGCCGAGCGCGTCGCAGTTGTCGCACCGCCACCCGGCGCGCTCGAGGTCCTCCTCGAGGACGAGCGCCTGGACCCGCCCCTCGGCGAGGGCGAGCGTGACGTCCTCCAGGCCGACCACGGCGATCCCGCCGCGGAGCGCCTCGCCGACGAGCCGGTCCGGCGCCCGCCCCGCGCGCGTCCGGAGCGCCTGGCGCGCCCGCGCGGCGACGGCGAGCACGGCGTCCC
>DASVZX010000134.1:0-2425 GCA_036391435.1 Anaeromyxobacter sp.
CCGCCGCGTCGGAGAGGGCGAGGAGCGCCGCCGCGAGCGGCCGCGACGCGAGGAGGAAGGGGCCCGCGAGCGGGGGCGACGCCGCCGCGGCGGCCGCGGCGAGCGCGGCGACGGCGGTCAGCGCCGAGCCGACCGGGACCCCCGCGACGTTCGCGAGGAGGCCGAGCAGCGGCAGCTGGCGGAAGTGGAACGCGAGGACCGGCGCCGTGGCGACCGACGCGGCGACGCTCGCGCACGCCCCCGAGACGATCGGCTCGAGGAGCCGGGCGCGCCAGGTGCCGCGCGGCGCGCGCGCGAGGGGGAGCGCGCGCCGGAGCGGCCCGGACCAGAGCGCGAGCCCCGCCACGGCCGCGAACGAGAGCTGCAGCGACGGCTCGAGCGCGGAGCCCGGGTCCGCCGAGAGCAGGACGAGCAGCGCGAGCGCGAGGAGGTTCGCGGCCCCGGCCTCGCGCTGGAGGAGCACCCCGCCGAACGCGGCCGCGGCGCCGATCGCGGAGCGGAGGACGGGTGCGCCCGCGCCGGTCGCGACGGCGTAGAGCGGGACGGCCGGGAGCACGAGCGCGGCGGCGACCCGGCGCGGATCGGCGCGCGCGGCGAGCGGCTCGACGCGCAGCAGGATCCAGCGGAGCACGCGCTCGAGGCCGAACGCGACCACGACGAGGTGCAGCCCCGAGACCGCGAGCACGTGCGCGAGGCCGCTCCGCGCGAACGAGGTGGTGGTCGGGCGGTCGAGGCCGGCGCGGTCTCCGGTCCCGATGGCGCGGACGACCGCCGCCTCGCGCGGCGGCAGCGCGCGGTCTGCGGCCTCCGCGAAGCGGGCGCGCGCGGCCGCGAGCGGGGCGAGCGGGCTCGGCGGCGAGGTCCGGATGGCCGGCCCCGCGGCGAACGCCTGGAGCGCGATGCCGGCCGCCGCGAGCCGGCCGGCCGGGTCGCGTCCGCCCGGGTTCCGGGGACCGGGCGGCGCGCGCAGGACCGCGTCGAGCCGCACGTCGTCGCCGGGCGCGAGCGGCCACGGCGGCGGGGGCGCGAATGCGTCGAGGAGGCGCCCGTCGGCGGTCCGCAGCCGGAAGCGGATCCGGTCGTCGAGCGGCTCGGCGACGGACGCGACGCGCCCCTCGAGAGGGGCGGGAACGTCGCGCGGCTCGGGCGCGGGGGCGCGCCCGGTCGCGGCGAGGAGCCAGCCCGCCCCCGCGAACGCGGCAGGCGCGAGGGGTGGGGAGAGCGCGAGGGGGAGGGTCGCCAGCGCCGCCGTCGGGAACGGCACCCCCTGAAGCCCTAACGCGATCCCCACGAGGAGCCCCACGGCGGGCCCCACCAAAGGGGTGCGGCCGTTCACTCGAGCCCCCGCGCGTCCCCGGACGGAGGTACAGGGGCAAACGGGATTTCCCGTGAATTATTGACCCCCTCCGGACTGTGTGATAGGCTCGCCGCACCAAGCTCCCGCCCCGTGGTCGACCGTGTGGGTCGGCATCCGGGTCGTCCATGCGCGTGAGGTCGCCGGGAGCGGAGGAAGGAATGCCCGTCACTCAGGTCGTAGCAGCGGTCTCCCCGAGCTTCAAGGTCGGGGACAAGGCGGTCTATCCCGGTCAGGGGGTCGGCGAGGTCATGGGGATCGAGCACAAGGAGGTCGCCGGCCAGCGGCAGTCCTTCTACGTGCTCCGGATCCTGGAGAACGGGATGAAGATCATGATCCCGATGAACAAGGTCGGCTCGGTCGGCCTGCGCGAGATCATCGGGGAGAAGGACGTCCGCAAGGTCTACACGATCCTCCGCGAGAAGGAGGTCTCGGTCGACTCGACGACCTGGAACCGCCGCTACCGGGAGTACATGGACAAGATCAAGACGGGCAGCGTGTTCGAGATCGCCGAGGTGCTGCGCGATCTCTACCTGCTCCGGTCGGACAAGGACCTCTCCTTCGGCGAGCGGAAGATGCTCGACACCGCCCGGTCGCTCCTCATCAAGGAGCTCGCGATCGCCAAGGAGTGCCACGAGGACGACGTCGAGCAGGACCTCAAGAAGATCTTCAACATCAACTGATCCGTCGCCCGGGCGCGCGTGCGCCGGCGTGGCGAGGTGGCGACCGCCGCACGGACGCGAGTCCGCGCGGCGTTCGCGTTTCAGGCTCGGCGGGCGCGCGGCGTCGGTGGTAGAAGCCACGGGCGAGCTCCGGTAGCAGGCGCGGTGCCAGCGCCCGGGGCGCGAGGAGACCCGGATGATCCGCGGAGAGCGGGTGACGGCGATCGTGGCGGCGGGCGGGGCGGGCGTGCGCGCCGGCCTCGCGAAGCAGTGGCTCCTCCTCGGGGGCGAGACCGTGCTGCGCCGCTCGGCGCGCGCCCTCGCCGCCTGCCCGGCCGTCGACGAGCTCGTCGCGGTCGTGCCGCCCGGGGAGGAGGCCCGCGGGCTCGCCGAGCTCGACGGGCTCGGG
>DASVZX010000135.1:0-7014 GCA_036391435.1 Anaeromyxobacter sp.
GCGAGGGCGAGGGCGAGCGCGAGGAGCGGAGCGCGGCGCGACGACACAGGCGGCGATGGTACTGTCGCGGGATGCGCCGTCCACTTTTCACTCGTCGCGGCGCTGGCGCCGCGACGGGGCGGACCACACCTTCTCGCAGGATGCGCGGGTGGAGAAAGGGCTCGCTCGCGGCCGCGGTCGGGGCCGCTCTCGCGCTCGGAGGCTGCGCCGGGGCGCGGACCGGCGAGGGGCGGTCCTGCGCGGCCGCCTACGATCACGCCGACGGCGTGCTCCGGCGGACGCTCGCGCGATCCGTCGGCCCCGCGGCTCCGGGGAACCTGGGCGCGACGGTCGAGCAGGAGCGGCTCCGCGCGCGCATGGACGCGTGGTCCGAGCAGCACCGGCAAGACGTCGTCTCGGAGTGCGGCTCGTGGGCGGAGGAGCAGTACCGGTGCGTGCTCGGGGCGCAGTCGGCCCAGGCCCTCGCCGGCTGCGGGCTCGGCGACCTCGTGAGCTCGTTCACGACGGACGTGCTCGGCAGCGTGGCGCCGCTCAGCCCGATCATCGCGCCGCCGCCCTGACGCGGGAACGCCTGTCGGACCCCGCTGCTAGCGTGCAGGGTCCGGCACCATGTCCCGCCGCTACCAGCTCAAGACCGCGACCGCGCCCGCGCGCGCGCTCAACTACGAGGGGCTCCTCAACGACCAGCAGATCGCGGTCGTCGAGGCGGGGGAGGGGCCGATCCTCGTCATCGCCGGCGCGGGCTCCGGCAAGACCCGCACGCTCACCTGGCGCGTCGCGCGCCTCCTCGCCGACGGCGTCCAGCCCGAGGCGATCCTCCTCCTCACCTTCACGAACAAGGCGGCGCGCGAGATGCTCCGCCGCGTCGAGGAGGTCTGCCGGGTCGAGACGCGGCGGCTCACCGGCGGGACCTTCCACCACGTCGCGCACCAGGTGCTGCGCGAGCACGCCGGGGAGCTCGGGTACGCGCGCGGCTACTCGATCCTCGACCGCGAGGATTCGCGCGACGTCATGAGCGCCGCCATCGCGGAGTGCGGGCTCGCCGTGGGGGCGCGCCGGTTTCCGAAGGCCGACGTCCTCATCGATCTCGTCTCGATGGCGGTGAACACCCAGACGCCGCTCGCCGACGTCGTCGCGGAGCGCCGCTCGCAGTTCGCGCCGCTCACCGACGACATCCTCCGCGTCGCCCGGCGCTACGCCGAGCGCAAGCACGAGCTCAACGCGATGGACTTCGACGACCTGCTCATGAACTGGAAGATCCTGCTCGCCGAGCGCGAGCCGGTGCGCCGCGTCCTCGCCGGCCGTTTCCGCCACGTGCTCGTCGACGAGTACCAGGACACGAACCGGCTCCAGGGCGACGTCGTGGACCTCATCGCCGCCGGGCACCGGAACCTGTGCGTCGTCGGCGACGACGCCCAGAGCATCTACTCCTTCCGCGGCGCGCACTTCGCGAACATCCTCGAGTTCGAGAAGCGCTACCCGGACGCGCGCCGCTTCGACCTCACCGTGAACTACCGCTCGACGCCGCAGATCCTCTCCCTCGCGAACGCGTCCATCGCCGCCAACGTGCGGCAGTTCGAGAAGGAGCTCTCGAGCGTTCGCGGCGACGGGACGCTCCCCGCGGTGGTGCCGTGCCGCGACGTCGGCCAGCAGGCCGCCTTCGTGGCGCAGCGGGTCCTCGAGCTGCGCGACGAGGGGATCCCGCTCCCCGAGATCGCGGTGCTCTACCGGGCGCACCACCACGCGATGGAGATCCAGTTCGAGCTCGCGCGGCGCGGGATCCCCTTCGTGGTCCGGAGCGGCGTCCGGTTCTTCGAGGCGGCCCACGTGAAGGACGTCCTCGCCCACCTGCGCTTCGTGCGGAACCCCGGGGACGAGCTCGCGCTGAAGCGCTGCATGCGGCTCGCGGCGGGCGTCGGCACCGCCACCGCGGAGGCGGTCTGGAGCGCGTTCGCCGGCCGGCGCCGTCACGGCGCCGGGACCCTCGACGAGCTCCTCGCGCCGGACGTCGCGTCGCAGGTCCCGCCGAAGGGGCGCGGCGGCTACCGGAAGCTCGTGGACCTGCTCCGCGCCCTGGCCCGCAAGCCCACCTGCGACCTGCCCGGCGAGTCCATCGAGAAGGTGCTCGACGGCGGGTACGAGGAGTTCCTCAAGGCGGAGTTCCTGAACGCGGACTCCCGGATCGAGGACCTGCGGCAGCTCGCGGAGTTCGCGCGCGGCTACGAGGACACCGAGACCTTCCTCGCGGAGATCGCGCTCCTCACCGAGCTCACCGCCGAGACCGTGTCGGAGGGCGGCGAGCCGGACGAGAAGATGGTCCTCTCCTCGGTGCACCAGGCGAAGGGGCTCGAGTGGCGGGCCGTGTTCGTCGTCTGGCTCGCCGACGGGCGCTTCCCGTCGGCCCAGGCGCTCAAGGACCGCGACGGCGAGGAGGAGGAGCGGCGGCTCTTCTACGTCGCGGCGACGCGGGCCAAGGACGAGCTGTACCTGTCCTACCCGATCATGGCGGCCCCCCGCGATCGCGAGCGCGTGGTCATGAAGGCGTCGCGCTTCCTCGAGGAGCTCCCGCCGGCCACGCCGGAGCTGTTCGAGCGCTGGCAGCTCGACGATCCCGGCGCGGGCGCGCCGCCGCTGGAGGCCGCGCCGGCCGGCCCGGAGCTCCCGCCGCGCGATCCGCGCGTCGTCCCCGCGCTGTTCGGGCCCTCGAACGACCGCGCCGGCGGGGAGGACGACCCGGGCGGCGGGGACGACGGCGAGGGCGGGGCCGGGGGCGGGGACGTGCCGTTCTAGCCGCTGGCGACGGGGCGCCGGGCGAGGGTGCGCGGAGCGCGTGTAGGCGGCGCGCGGTGCGCGTCCCACGGTCGTGGGGGGAAACGGGAAAGGTCCTGGACGGCGTGGTAAAACGGAACCACCGGCAACCGCCGGGGAGGAGCGTCCGGATGGCCGTCGCACGTGGGGCTCGCGTCGCGCTCGCGCTCGTGATCGCGGCGATCGCGTCGCCCGCTGCCGCCCAGTCGATGGCGCGCGTCGTGTCGGTCTACCCGTTCGCGCGGAGCGAGGGGGCGGCGGCGGAGGACGCGCAGGGCCTGCTCGAGTCGGCGCTCCAGCGCGCCGCGAACCGGGTGGACGACGTCGTCCTGTCGGAGCCGCTCTTCGTGCGGCCGGCGTGCGGCCCCTCCCAGACGGCGCCGGTCGAGTGCCTCGTGAGGCTCGCGGGGAAAGGGCTCCTCCTGCGCGCCGTGCTGCACAAGTCCGAGCGGAGCGCGGCGCTCGCGATCGAGGCGATCGACGGCGCGAGCGGCCGCGCCGTCGGCCCCGTCACCGTCGGCATCGACACGTACATCCAGAACGCCGAGCCGCTCGCGCGCGCGCTCCTCATGCTGTTCGAGGACGCCCGCGGCCGCGGCGGCCGGCTCGTGGCGCGCCCGCTCGCCCCGCCGCCGCCGGGCGCGCCCGTCCAGCCGAAGGCCGAGGCGCCGAGGTCCGACGTCGCGAAGGGGGAGCCGCCGAGGCCGCCCCCGCAGCCGGATCTGCGCGCCGCGGAGCCGGAGCCGGCCGCGAGGGTCGCGGCGGCGGAGGCGGGCGTGTCGCGCGCCGCGCCGCGCCGGTCCTGGGCCCGCGCCATGGCGCCGTACGTCGCCGGCGCGGGGCTCGCGCTCCTCGCGGGCGCCGCGGTCGTCTCGGTGAAGAACGAGCAGCTCTCCACCGAGCTCGACCAGAAGGCCCGCGAAGGCACGCTGACGGTGGCCGACCAGGCGAGCTACGACAAGGTGAAGCGGTACAACACGATGACGATCGGCCTCGCCGCGGCCGGCGGCGTGCTCACCGTCACGAGCGCCGTCATGTTCACCGTCGTGCCCTCGCACGGCGGCGGAAGCGTGGCGATGGCGGGGCGGTTCTGAGCCATGCGCCGCCTCGTCCCCGCCGCCGCCGCGCTGCTCCTCGCCTCCTGCTACGATCCGTCCGGGCGGTGCACCGTGGACACGGACTGCCTCGCCGATCAGGTCTGCGGCGCCGACCACCTCTGCGTCCCCGGGACGCGGCCGCCGCCCGGGAACCCGCCGGTGGCCGCGCCGGACACGTACGCGTTCACCGGCCCCGGGCCGTTCGACGTGCCGGCGTCCGGCTCCGCGCCGCCCGTCGGCGTCCTCGCGAACGACACCGATCCCGCCCAGCACCCGCTCACGGCCGTGCTCGTCTCGGGCCCCGCCTACGGCCAGCTCTTCCTCGCGCCGGACGGGAGCTTCACGTACGCGCCGATCCAGGGCTTCACCGGATCGGACGGGTTCACCTACCGGGCGACCGACGGCGTCCTCAGCTCCGCCGTGACGGGCGTGACGATCGCGGTGTCCCCGTGAGCCGCGCGCCGGCCCCGGCGCGCCCGTGCTAAGGATCGACCGATGCCCCCTCGCGAGAAGCCCATCATCGGGATCGATCTCGGCACGACCAACGCGTGCGTGGCGCACGTCCGGAACCGGATCCCGAAGGTCGTCCCGACGGACCGCGGGAACCTGATCCTCCCGACCGTCGTGGCGCTGTCCGAGAAGGGCGACCTCCTCGTCGGCGGCGTCGCGAAGGACCAGCTCGTCACGAACCCGAAGAACACGATCTACGGCGCGAAGCGGCTCATCGGCCGGAAGTGGAACTCCAAGGTCGTCCAGGAGCTGCGGAACTACTACTCCTACGAGATCGTGGAGGGGCCCGCCGGCGACGCCGCGGTGATGCTCGGCGGGCAGGTGCGGACGCTCCCCGAGATCAGCGCGATGGTGCTCGCGCACCTGAAGAAGATCGCCGAGGCCTTCCTGCAGAAGGGGATCGACGAGGCGGTCATCTCCGTGCCGGCCTACTACTCCGACGCGCAGCGGCACGCGGTCCGGGAGGCGGGGCACCTCGCCGGCTTCGACGTGAAGCGGATCGTGAACGAGCCGACCGCCGCCGCGCTCGCCTACGGCTTCTCCCGCGGGCTCGACCAGAAGGTCCTCGTCTACGACCTCGGCGGCGGGACCTTCGACGTCTCGGTGCTCCAGCTCTCCGGCAACGTCTTCGAGGTGCTCGCCACCGGCGGCGACACGTTCCTCGGCGGCGTGGACTTCGACAACCGGATCATCGACTTCGTCCTCGAGGAGTTCTGGCGCCAGCACAAGGTGGACCTCGCGAACTCGCCCATCGCGATGCAGCGGGTGAAGAAGGGGGCCGAGACGGCGAAGATCGACCTCTCGCTCATCCCGAACGTGGTCATCGACCTGCCGTTCATCGAGGAGAAGAAGGGCAAGCCGCTCGACATCCGGATGCCGCTCTCGCGCCCGCAGCTCGACGAGCTGACGATGGACCTCGTCGACCGCACCTTCGAGATCTGCGACCAGGTCCTCGGGAACCGGAGCCTCCGGCCGGACGAGATCGACGAGATCATCCTCGTCGGCGGACAGAGCCGCATGCCGCTCGTGCAGCAGAAGATCCTGGAGCACTTCGGCAAGCCGGCGCGCAAGGGCGTCCACCCCGACGAGTGCGTCGCGCTCGGCGCCGCGCTCCTCGCCGACTCGCTCGACCAGATCGACTCGGTGACGCTCGTCGACGTCCTCTCGATGCCGATCGGCATCGCCACGCCGACGAGCCACTTCCGGAAGATCCTCGACAAGAACCAGACCATCCCGTCCTCGAAGAGCTTCCGCCTGCCGCCGCCGCGCGAGCCCGGCCAGCAGATCGAGATCGACATCTACCAGGGCGAGTCGGACCTCATCGTGGACAACGAGTTCCTCGGCTCGATCCGGCTCCCCGCCGCGGCGACCGGACGGCGCATCGACTTCAAGCTCGACGAGGAGTGCCTGCTCAAGGTCACCTTCGACGACCCGACGAAGGGGATGAGCGAGGTCGAGCTCGCGACGCGCGACACGCCCGAGGGGCTCCGCAAGGCGCTCGCCGAGGACGCGAAGCGGCGCACGGCCGGCCAGCCCGCCGCCGCCGAGGAGAAGCGCGGCGGCCTCTTCGGGTGGCTGAAGCGCGGCTGACCGATGCGGTTCGCCTCCCGCGAGTGGATCGACGCCGTCGCGGCGGCCCTGAACGCGCAGCCCGACCTGCCGCGCGCGCTGCACGGGCTCGGGCGCGACGCCGCGTTCGTCGTCGAGGCCGAGGGCCCCGCGTTCCCGCGCGCCGTCGCCGTGTACGCGGAGCACGCCGGCGGCCGCGTCGCGCGCTGGCGTGTCCTGCCGGACGAGGACGACATCCTCGAGCTCGAGCCCGCGTACGTGATCCGCGCGCCGTACCGCACGTGGAAGGCGCTTTTGGGCGGCGGGGATCCCGTGAAGGCGGCGCTCTCCGGGGCGGTGAAGGTGGAGGGAGATCTGGAGGCGCTCGTCCGCCGCTCGGGGTACCGTTACGTGGTGGACGCGGCGCTCGCCGCCGTCCCGACCGAGCTCCCCTGACGGGAGGAGGCACCATGGCGCGCCGAGGCAAGGGGCTCACGGGCTGGCTGCTCGACGGCGGCGCCCGCTTCGTCTCCCGTGCCGCGGGGAAGGTGATGAGCGACCCGCGCGGCCAGGACGCCGTCGCGCGCGCCGTCGGCCTCGCCCAGCGCGGCCGTCGCCAGGTCGAGGAGCTCCAGGAGCGGCTCATGCACGCCGCGGGGATCCCCGGCCGCCAGGACTACCAGGACCTCGCGAAGCAGCTTGCCCGCATCAAGCGGAAGACGCGCGACCTCGCGGAGAAGCTCGACGCGCGCGCGGAGGAGGGCGCCGACGAGCCGCCCGAGGACGCGGACGAGCGGACGCGGCACTGAGGAGGGCGGACCGCCGAACTTGAAAAAGGCGGATAGGGTCCAAAGGATCCTACACATCTCCGGCGCCGGAGTTTGCGCGGGGATCCCGAGTGTGATCCAACGGATGGATGGCGAAGCCGACGAAGGTTCGGCCGGCATCGGCCGAGTTCTCGCGCGCTGATCTGGGGGACGAGCGGCTCACGCGGCGACTGATGACGGTCGCCGACATCGCGGCGAGGGCGCCGGCGAGCAGCTTCCCGGAG
>DASVZX010000136.1:0-13108 GCA_036391435.1 Anaeromyxobacter sp.
GCGCTCGACCCGGCGCTCGGCGCCCGGGTCCTCGCCGTCGTCGTGCGCGGCGCCGGGGGCGCCTTCGGCGGGGCGGCCGCCGCGGTCGCCCGCGCGATCGCCGATCCGCGCGAGGACCTCCCCTACGCCTGGCTCGCGGACGCGTACGCCGCCGCCGCCGAGGAGGGGCTCGAGGAGGTGACCGCGCTGCTCGTGTCGCCGCCCCCGCGGAAGACCTGGACGGCGCCGCGCGACAAGGCCGATCCGCGCCTCGCCCACCTCACCCTCGGCCACAAGAAGGCGCTCGCGCGCGCGAACCGCGATCCGGACCTCCTCGCGCGCCTCGCCGCCGAGGGCGAGCCGCCGGTGGTCCGCGAGCTGCTCGCGAACCCGCAGCTCACCGAGGAGTTCGTGGTGCGGATCGCGGCGCGGCGGCCCTGCCGGCCCTCGACGCTCCGCTGCATCCGCGACGCGCGCCGCTGGCGCTCGCGCACGGCCGTCGCCCTCGCCGTCGCGCGGAACCCGTACGCCGAGACCGGGCTCGCGCTCGGGATCCTCCCGGTGCTCGGCGCCGCCGAGCTCCGCGAGATCGCGGAGGACGGCGCGCTCCACCCGCTCGTCCGCGCGCTCGCGAAGCGGCTCGCCTGCGGCCGCGCCCCGTGAACGAGCCCGCGCCCGTGCACGCGCCCGGCGAGGAGCCGGGCGCGGGTCCGGACCCGGTCCGTTCACGTCGCGGGCGCGCGCGAGCGAGCCCGGCCGTCAGCGCTCCGACCCCTCGTCGCGGGGCCGCTCGTCCTCCGCCGGCGGGCGATCGCCCCGCACCCGCCGCCCGATGGCGTCGCCCCAGCGCGGCACGTACAGCGCGGCGAGGACGAGGATCGCGACGAACAGGGCGACGGCGAGGTCGGTCATGGGAGCGGCCCGGGACCGGGCTAGGATAGCGGCAGGAGGGTGGCATGGCGAGGATCGTCCCGCCCGCGCCCCGCGTCCCCGGCCGGCCGCTCGTCCTCGGCCACCGGGGGGCGAGCGCGGACGCGCCGGAGAACACGCTCGCGGCGTTCCGGCTCGCGCTCGAGCAGGGGGCCGACGGCGTCGAGCTCGACGTGTGGCGCTGCGCGACGGGCGAGGTGGTCGTGCACCACGACGAGGACACGCGCCGGGTCGCGGGCGCGGCGCTCCTCGTGCCCGACGCCTCGCTCGCGGCGCTCCGCGCGCTCGACGCCGGCGCGTGGCGCGGCGAGCGCTTCCGGGGCGAGCGGATCCCGCTCCTCGCCGAGGTCCTCGACGCGCTGCCCGGGGCGATCGTGAACGTGGAGCTCAAGTCGCGCGGGAGGGACGTGCGGCTCGCGGCGGCGGTGGCGAGGGTCCTCCGCGCCGCCGGCGCGCAGGGGCGCGTCGTCGTCTCGTCGTTCGACTGGCGGCTCGCCGTCGCGTTCCGGGTCGCCGCGCCGGAGATCCCCGTCGGCCTCCTCTTCGAGACCGCTGCCATGAGGCGGTGGCTCGCGCTCGCCGTGCCGCTGCTCGGGGTCTCGGCCGTCCACCCGGAGCGGACGCTCGCGGCGCCCGAGCGCGTCCGGCGCTGGACGGGGCGGGGCCTCGCCGTGGCGGTCTGGACGGTCGACGACGCGGAGGAGGCGCGCCGGCTCGCGGCGGCCGGCGCGACCGCGCTCGTCACGAACGTGCCCGCGCGGATCGCGGCGGCGGTCAGAACTCCCAGCCGAACTTGAGCGCGCAGCCGAGCGCGGACGCGACCTTGAAGCTCGGGTAGTCGTTCCCGGCCCCGGAGCTCTTCCCGCCGAAGTACGTCCCCTCGAAGGCCATCGACACCGACGAGGCGGTCATCCGGACGCCGAGGGTCGTTCGGTAGAGGCCCACGCGCAGGTCCGGGAAGGCGGCGTAGGTCTCCTGGATCCCGGGCTGCGCGCTCGCGGGGTTGAGCCGCGCCGGCCCGAAGTCGAGGCGCTCCGAGGACGCGTCCACGAAGGTGAAGCGGGCGGCGAGGTAGGGCGTGAAGCTCGTGACGGCCGAGACGCCCCAGCGCTTCGACACCATGAAGTCGACGTCGGTCGAGCCGAGGTTCCACTGCGACTGCCCGAACAGGCGCGTGTAGGCGACCCGGATCGCGAGGTCCGGGACGTGCTCGAACCCCTCGTTGAGCGCCCACTTCGCCTCGCCCTGCGCCGCGAAGTAGTTCGACTTGTTGAGGTAGGTGAGCCGCCCGCCGAACTCGAAGCTCCAGGGCAGGGCCTTGCGGACGTGGATGCCGGTCGTGGTGATCGAGCCCGGCGGCGTCGACACGGTGGGCCAGGGCGAGGTCCCGAACCCGAGCGCCGCGCCGCCGATCGCGCCGGAGTGGACCGGCTCGTACGCGCCCTCGGCCGCGAAGTCGAACCCGGCGTGCCCCGTCGTCGAGGCGGGGTCGAGGATGGGGCTCGAGAGGGCGAGCGCCATCTCCGACGACAGGATCGCGAACCGCCGCTTCGCGTCGTTCGCGAGGGACCGCGCGGTCGCCCCGTCGAGCGGGATCGGGGTGGCCTGGTTCTGGTCGAGCGCCGTCCAGACGCTCGCGTCGGGCGCGCCGAGCCGGACGAGATCGAGGTCCAGGGGCTCCGCGCGGGCCGGCGCCGCGCGCAGGGCGACGAGGGCGACGGCGAGGACGGACGCCAGGCGGGACATCGAGCCTCCGGGGTGGACGACCCTCGGAGGTTACTGCCCCGATTTCGCGGGTGTCAATTTTGCGCGGCCGTCGCGCCTCGCCGCCCGGCCATCCGTCGCTACGCGCCCGCCGGCGTCCCGCCGAGCGACGAGCCGACGCCCGCGCCAACGCCGAGGCCGCGCCCCGTGCCCGCGTTCGCTCCCTGGCGCTTCGGGACGGAGATCTCCTTCGCGATCTTGTTGTAGAGCCCCATGATCAGGATGCTCGGCGCCCACTGGCCGATGAAGTTGCCGGCTGCGTTGGGGTTCCGCTGAATGTGGTGACGGCGTCCACGCGGGACGAGCCGGACGCGCCGCGACGGGGTAGCGTTGACGCATGTCCGACCTCATGGCCGCGCGGTGGCTCTTCGGCCTCTCGCTCGTCTTCCACATCGTGTTCGCCGCCATCGGCGTCGGCATGCCGCTCCTCATGGTGCTCGCGGAGTGGCGCTGGCGGCGCACGCGCTCGGCCGTCCACCTCGACCTCGCCCGCCGCTGGGCCAAGGGCACGGCGATCCTCTTCGCGGTCGGGGCGGTGTCCGGCACCGTGATCTCCTTCGAGCTCGGTCTGCTCTGGCCCCGGTTCATGGCCTTCGCGGGGCCCATCATCGGGATGCCGTTCTCGCTCGAGGGGTTCGCGTTCTTCGCGGAGGCGATCTTCCTCGGCGTGTACCTCTACGGCTGGGACCGCGTGTCGCCTCGCGTCCACCTCGCGAGCGGCGCCGTCGTGGCGGCGAGCGGCGCGGCCTCCGCGTTCTTCGTGACGCTCGCGAACGCGTGGATGAACGCTCCGGCCGGGTTCGCGCTAGCCGCCGGCGCGCCCGTCGAGGTGCGGCCATTCGTCGCGATGTTCCCGCCGGGGTGGGCGCACGAGGTGATCCACGTCCTCCTCTCGTCGTACGCCGCGACCGGGTTCGCCGTCGCCGGGATCCACGCCGCGCTCCTGCTCCGCCACCCGCAGAGCGCGTTCCACCGCGGCGCGCTCGGCCTCGCGCTCGCGGTGGCGGCCGTCGCCGCGCTCCTCCAGCCGATCTCCGGGGACTTCTCCGCGCGGCAGGTGGCGAGGACGCAGCCGGTGAAGCTCGCGTCGCTCGAGGGGCAGTTCCGCACCGAGCGCGGCGCGCCGCTCCGGGTGGGCGGCCTGCCGGACGCCGAGCGGCGCGAGACGCGCTTCGCCCTCGAGATCCCGTACGGCCTGTCGCTCCTCGCGTTCCACGACCCGCACGCCGAGGTGCTCGGGCTCGAGGCGTTCCCGCGCGAGGTCTGGCCGAACGTGCGGAACGTCCACCTCGCGTTCCAGGCGATGGTCGGGCTCGGCACCGCGCTCGCCGCGCTCGCGGTGGCCGCGCTCGCCTTCCTCGCGCGGCGCCGCACGCCGCCGCGCGCGCTCCTGCGCGCGGTCGCGCTCGCCACCCCCGCGGGGTTCGTCGCGCTCGAGGCCGGGTGGCTCGTCACCGAGTGGGGCCGGCAGCCGTTCACGGTGTGGGCCGTCCTCACGACGGCGGACTCGGTGACCCCGGTCGGCGGCCTCGCGGCGCCGCTCGTCGCGTTCACGCTCCTCTACGTCTTCCTGGGCGCCGTCACCGCCGCGCTCCTCCGGCGGCAGATCGCGCGCGCGCCGGCCGATCCGGGCGCCGCGGAGGAGGTCGCCCCATGACCCCCGCCGACCTCCTCGGCGCGGCGATCCTCGTCGCGCTCGTCCTCTACGCCGTCCTCGGCGGCGCCGACTTCGGCGGCGGCGTGTGGGACCTGCTCGCCTCCGGCCCGCGCAAGCGCGACCAGCGCGCCCTCGTCGAGCACGCCATCGGCCCGATCTGGGAGGCGAACCACGTCTGGCTCATCCTCGTCGTGGTCGTGCTCTTCACCGCGTTCCCGGCGGGGTTCGCCGAGGTCTCGATCGCGCTCTTCGTCCCGCTCGTCCTGCTGCTCTTCGGCATCGTGCTCCGGGGCGCCGCGTTCACGTTCCGGACCTACGACCGGCGCGACGATCGCGTGCAGGCGCGCTGGGGCCTCGTCTTCTCGATGTCCTCCGTCCTCGCGCCGCTCGCCCTCGGCGTCGTCGTGGGCGCGCTCGCCTCGGGGCGGCTGCGGGTCGCGGCGCAGGGGAGCGCGCCCTTCGCCTGGCTCGCGCCGTTCCCGCTCGCGGTCGGGCTCTTCGCCGTGGCGCTCTTCGCGTACCTCGCGGCGACGTACCTCGCCGTCGAGGCGGAGGGGGCGCTCCGGGACGACTTCCGCGGGCGCGCCGCCGCCGGCGGGATCGCCGTGTTCGCCTGCGCCGCGCTCGCCGGCGCCCTCTCGTGGAGCGACGCGCCGCTCGTCTTCGACGGGCTCACGCGGCGCGCCTGGTCGCTCCCGCTCCACCTCGCGACCGGCGCCGCGGCGATCCTCGCCTTCTGGGCGCTCCGCGCCCGGCGCGTCCGGACCGCGCGCGCGGCGGCGGTCGCCCAGACCGCGCTCATCGTCCTCGGCTGGGCCGCGGCGCAGTACCCGTACGTCGTCGTCCCCGATCTCACGCTCGCCTCGGCGAGCGCCCCCCGCGTCACCCAGGTCGCCCTGCTCTGGGCGCTCGGCGGCGGCGCGCTCCTCCTCTTCCCCGCGCTTTACGCGCTCTTCCGGGTCTTCAAGGGGGAGCGGCCGTTCGCGGTGGTGGATCGGCGCGCGCCCCGGTAGGCTCTCCGCCTCGCCGGGAGGCCTCCATGCGGATCCGTCAAGCCGTGCTGCTCTGCTCGCTCGCCGTCGCCCCGTTCCTGCCCGGCTGCCGCTGCCCGACGGTCGAGTCGGGGAACCGCGGCATCGTCTTCAAGACGCTCGGCGGCGGGACGAGCAAGGAGATCCTGGGCGAGGGGATGCACTTCATCCCGATCTGGAACTACGTCCTCCAGTACGACACCCGGGTCCACGAGATGAAGGAGCAGCTCGTCGTGCTCTCGTCGAACGGGCTCACGCTCCGCGTCGACGCGAGCGTCCGGTACCGGCCGGTCGTGGAGGAGCTCTTCGACCTCCAGACGCAGATCGGCCCGGACTACGACCAGAAGGTCGTCGCGCCCATCGTGCGCTCCGAGACGCGCAAGGTGTTCGGGCGCTACCAGCCCGAGGAGATCTACTCGACGAAGCGCGAGGAGATCGAGCGGCAGATCTACGACGAGGTCACGCGGGCGCTGCAGGGGAAGCACGTCATCGTCGAGGCGGTGCTCGTGCGCGACGTGATCCTGCCCGAGGCGATCCAGACCGCCATCGCCGACAAGCTCGCCGAGGAGCAGCGCTCCCAGAAGATGCGCTTCACGCTCGACAAGGAGCGGCAGGAGGCGCAGCGCAAGCAGATCGAGGCGGAGGGGATCCTGAAGTACCAGAACATCGTGCGGCAGGGGCTGACCTCGGAATACCTGCAGTTCAAGGGGATCGAGGCGACCGAGCGGCTCGCGGCGAGCCCGAACACCAAGGTCGTGGTCGTCGGCGGCGGCAAGAGCGGGCTGCCGCTCATCCTCGGCGGCGACAAGTAGGGCGCTCCCGGGGGTGGAGCCCCGCGACGCTCACCGGTACGGCCGCGCCGTCGCGAGCTGGCCCTCGAGCTTCTCCGGCGCGATGGCGGGGAGCCGGCAGGCCCCCTTCTCGCACACGTAGGCCGTCGCCTTGCCGCCCGCGGCGACCTTGCCGGCGGCGACGAGCGCGACGCGCCCGAGCCGCGCGACGCCCTCGCCCTCCGGCGCGCCCGCGAGGGCGCGGCTCGGCAGGAAGGTCCGACGCAGGACGGAGAGGAACGGCTCGGGTGGCGGCTCGCCCCCGGGCCACACGAGCACCACCTCGCGGGCGTCGTCCGTCGCGTAGTCGAGCGCGAGGAGCAGCTCGGCGAGCGCGAGCGGCCGCTCCTCGAGGGTGCGCGCGTGGTGGCGGAGCGCGCGCTCGGCGCGGTCCCGCCAGCGGTCGTCCGTCGTGAACGCGTGGAGCCGCAGCGCGTTCAGCGCGGCGACCGAGGCGCCCGACGGCTCGGCGCCGTCGTGGGCCGGCTTCTCGCGCGCGAGGAGCCGCTCGTGGTCGGCCGCCGTCGTGAACCAGCTGCCGCCCGCGGGATCCCCGAAGAGCGCCTCCAGCCGCTCGGAGAGCTCGAGCGCGGCCTCGAGCCAGCGGACCTCGAGCGTCGCCTCGAAGAGGTCGAGGAGCCCCTGGGCGAGGAAGGCGTGGTCGTCGAGGAACGCCGGGACGCCCGCCTCGCCGGCGCGCCACGCCCGCTGCAGGCGGCCGCCCTTCACCATCCGGGCGAGCACGAACTCCGCGGCGCGCGCCGCGGCCGCCACCCAGCGCGGCTCGGCGAGGACGCGCCCGCCGAAGGCGAGCGCCGAGATCGCGAGCCCGTTCCAGGAGGCGAGCACCTTCTCGTCGCGCGCCGGGTGGACGCGCCGCTCGCGGACCTCGCGCAGCTTCTCCCTCGCGCCGGCGAGCGCCTCCCAGGCGTCCTCGTCCGGGGACGGCACGTGCAGGACGTTCCGCCCCTCGAAGTTCCCCTCCGGCGTGACGCCGTGGAAGCGCGCGAAGCGCTCCGCGTCGGGCCCGAGCACGTCGCGCAGCTCGCGCAGATCCCACGCGAAGAACCTCCCCTCCTCGCCCTCGGAGTCCGCGTCGGTCGCGGAGTACAGCCCCCCCTCCGGCGACGTCATCTCGCGCAGGAGGTAGTCGAGCGTCGTCCGCACGACCCGCGCGAGGTCGCGCCGCCCCGTCACCTGCCAGGCCTCCGCGTAGGCGACGGCGAGCAGGGCGTTGTCGTAGAGCATCTTCTCGAAGTGGGGGACGAGCCACTCCGCGTCGGTCGCGTAGCGGTGGAAGCCGCCGCCGAGCTGGTCGTGGATCCCGCCCGCCGCCATGTGCTCGAGCGTGCGCGTGGCCATGAAGAGCGGCTCCGGGTCCCGCGTCCGCCGGTGCGCCCGCAGGAGCAGCCGCACCGGGACGCTGGACGGGAACTTCGGCGCGCCCCGCAGCCCGCCGTTCGCGTCGTCGAACGCGCTCCGCACGGCGGCGACCGCGTCGAGGATCGGCCGCGGCCCCGGGATCGCCGGGGCGGGCGCCGGGTGCGACGCGAGCGCGGCGCGCACCGCCGCGACGAGCGAGCCGGTCGCCCCGCGGACGCGCTGCGGGTCCCTCGCGTGGAGGTCGGCGAGCTCCTCCAGGAGGCCGAGGAGGCCACGGGCCGCGCCGCGCGCGCCGTCGCGGGGCGGGAAGTAGGTGCCGCCGAAGAACGGCTCGCGGTCCGCCGTGAGCCAGACGCTCATCGGCCAGCCCCCGCCGCCGGTGAGGAGCTGCACGGCCGTCATGTACTGGGCGTCCACGTCCGGGCGCTCCTCGCGATCGACCTTGACGGGCACGTACCGCTCGTTCAGGACGCGCGCGACCTCGAGGTCCTCGAAGGACTCGCGCTCCATCACGTGGCACCAGTGGCAGGTGGAGTACCCGACCGAGAGGAAGACCGGGCGGCCGCTGCGCCGAGCCTCCTCGAAGGCCTCGTCCGACCAGGGCCACCAGGCGACCGGGTTGTGCGCGTGCTGGAGGAGGTAGGGGCTGCGCTCGAGGGCGAGCCGGTTCGTGAAGCGCGGCCGGCCCGAGGCGTCGAGGTGGTGCGCCGCCGGCGCCGCGGCGCCGTCGGCCGCGGCGGCGTCGAGCCGGCGGGCGAGCGCCTCGTCGAGCGGCGCCGCCCCGGGAGGGGTCGCGGGCATCCCGATCGAATAATGCGGCCCGGGGGATCCGTCGAGCGGACCCGGGCGGAGACGAAGGTGGCCCGCGAGTCGGGGCCGCCCGGACCCGGCCGTCGGATGTCGCCGCGCGACGTCCGCCTGGCCCGAAGATCGCACGGCCCTAGAACAGCTCGTCCAGCTCCCGGGCGATGCGGTCCTCGATCTCCTGCCGCATCCGCCGCGCGGCGAGGACCGTCTCCTCGATGGCGGCCTGGAGATCGCCCGCCGGGCCCCCGGGGATGACCCTGACGTCCGCCCGGGTGAGGGACCGCCCCGCGGGGTCCGCGTCGCCTTCGCTGCGCCCGCCGGGCAGGAGCACGAGATGCACCCTCGGCGCATCGTCCATGCAGGCAAGCTAGGCACCCGCGCGTCCGTGCGCGGTGACCGGCGCGGGGGGCGCCCGCGCGAGGGGCCGCCCGGCGCAGACGAGCGAGGGGCCGCCGTCGCCGGCGGCCCCCCGGGTGAATCCCGGCGACGGTCGCGCTACTTCGCGCCCGGCGTCCAGCCGAGGCCGACCGTGAAGATGAAGGCGCTCGTGTCGTACGTGCCGCGGAAGGTGCCCTCGGTCGCGGGGATGAAGGTCGAGGGCGGGCTGTACGTCGGCTCGAGGCCGGTGCCCGGCGTCGCCGGGTTCGGGTCCTGCGAGGTGACCTCGTGCATCTTCGCGTAGAACGCGGCGGCCTCCACGGCGACGCCCTGCGCGACCTTCACCCGCGCGCCGAGCGTCACGCCCACGCTGGTCGCGTCGGGCAGCGTCGGCGAGTAGTACTTGGGATCGAGCCCGGAGTGGTCGTACTGGAGCCCGATCCGGCCGGCGACCATGTCGGTGAAGTCGTACTCGGCGCCGCCGCGGATCGTCCAGCCGTTCGAGTAGTTGCGCGGGATCGAGATCTTGTAGCCGTTCGCGCCCTCGAGCACGTCCTTGTCGTAGACGACCCAGCGGTCGAACGTGTACGCGGCGGTGAAGAGGAGCGGCTTCAGCGCGCGGTACGCGGCGCCGATCTCGAGCCGGTTCGGGATCGTGAGCTCCTGC
The DNA here is from genome assembly GCA_036391435.1 of Anaeromyxobacter sp. GTDB lineage: Bacteria > Myxococcota > Myxococcia > Myxococcales > Anaeromyxobacteraceae > Anaeromyxobacter. Next base: position 9,427 of record DASVZX010000136.1, read on the forward strand.
TGGGCGTCCATGTTCGCGAACGGGGTGGCGCCGAGCGCGCCGGTGGCCGAGGCGAGCGGCGTGAGGTTCGACCACTTCGCGTCGCCCTTCAGCGTCTGCGACGCCTTGTGCTTGTAGTCGACGGCGAACGTGAGCGGCAGGTCCGGGAGCGGCTGCACCTCGGCGGAGACGTCGTAGGAGAGGGCGCCGCCGTTCGCGTCGATCGTGCCGACCGCGTCGGGGAGCGTCGGGTTCCAGGTCGCCGGGTTCCCGATGTCGGCCGGCGACGTCCCGGCGAACGGCGCCATGAACGCGTGCTGCGAGAGCTCCTCCTTCGTGTAGTAGTAGAGGAGGCCGCCGCCGAGGCGGACCCGGTTCACGACCTCGACGCCCGCGGTGAGGACGCCGCTGAAGACCTGGCGGTCGACCTTCACGATGCGGTAGCGGCCCGCCCAGTCGGAGGGCCACGACACGACCGAGCCGCCGAAGGGCTCGACCCCGAAGCCGACGCCCCAGCCGCGATCGCCGAGCGCCGCGATCTTGCCCCCGTAGGCGACCGAGAGGTTGCCGATGGGCGTGAACTTCCGGTCGATGCTGGTGTCCGAGGCGGCGCCCGTCGGATCCTTCCACTTCACGGAGAGCGTGACCGCGCCGCCGGCGACGGTGGCGGACGGGCCGTCCAGCCGGGCGAGGCCGGCCGGCAGCGTGAACGCGGCGCCGGAGTCGTACTGCGCCGCGAGCGCGGAGGCCGAGACCCCGAGGTCGCGCGGGCTGGTGTTGGGAAGGGAGTAGCCGCTCGCGACCGCGAGCGACGGGAAGGCGAGGGCGAGGACGGCGATCTTGCGCACGGGAGCCTCCAGTTCACGGAACGGCGAAGCGCTGGGCCGGGCGCCAGCGTAGTACGCTCCGCGAGGCCGGGCGAGTTCCCGCCGGGGGATCGCCCTCGGGCCGGGCGCAAGCCGCCCGGGTGCGGTCGACGCCGCGCCGCGTCATCCCTTGACGACGCCCATCGGCTCGAGCCGCGCGACGAGGCGCGAGATCCCGGCGCCGTCCATCACGGCGACGACGCGCGCGACGTCCTTGTAGGCCTCGCTCATCTCCTCGGCGAGCGTCTTCTTCCCGCGCGAGAGGACCTCGATCCCGCGCGCCTCCAGCTCGCGCGCGATCGAGCGGCCGCGTCCGCGGCGCAGCGCTTCCCCCCTCGAGAGCAGGCGCCCCGCGCCGTGGCACGAGCTGCCGAAGGTGTCCTGCATCGCCTTCGCCGTGCCGGCGAGCACGTAGGAGTAGCGCCCCATGTCGCCCGGGATCAGCACCGGCTGGCCGACGTCGCGGTAGGGGGCCGGGACGCGCGGATCGCCGGGGCCGAACGCGCGGGTCGCGCCCTTGCGGTGGACGAGGACGCGCCGCGGGACGCCGTCCACGACGTGTTCCTCGTGCTTCGCGACGTTGTGGCAGACGTCGTAGAGCACGCGGGCGCCGAGCTCGCGCTCCGACGCGCCGAGCGCGTGGAGCAGCGCGCGCACGGCGAGGCCGGTCATCACCTGCCGGTTCGCGAAGGCGAAGTTCGCCGCCGCCTGCATCGCGCCGAGGTAGCGCCGCCCCTCCTCGCTCGCCGCGGGCGCGCAGGCGAGCTGGGGGTCCGGGAGCGCCGCGTAGTCCGGGCCGAAGGCGGCGAGCCGCGGCGCGAGCCCGGCGAGGGCCTCGTCGCAGACCTGGTACCCGAGCCCGCGGGACCCGGAGTGGATCTGGAGCGCGACCGTGCCCGGCACGAGGCCGAACGCCTCGGCGGCCCGCGCGTCGTAGATCTCCGCGACCCGGTCCACCTCGAGGAAGTGGTTCCCGCTGCCGAGCGTGCCGAGCTGGTCCGCGCCGCGCAGCCGCGCGCGCGCCGACACCGCGCCCGGGTCGGCGCCGGCGAGCCTCCCGCCCTCCTCGCACCGCTCGGCGTCGTCGGAGGCCGCCGCGAAGCCGCGCCGCGCCGCCCAGCGCGCGCCCTGCGCGAGCACCTCGTCCAGCTCCGCGTCGGAGAGGTGCGGGATCGCGTGGCTCGCGCCGACGCCCGTCGGGACGTCGCGGTAGAGCCGGGCCACCACGGCGTGCAGGCTCGCGCGGACCGTCTCCTCCTCGAGCGCGGTCGTGACGACCCGCACGCCGCAGTTGATGTCGTAGCCCACGCCGCCCGGCGAGACCGCCCCGTGCTCCGCGTCCACCGCCGCGACGCCGCCGATGGGGAAGCCATACCCCCAGTGGATGTCCGGCATCGCCAGGGAGAAGCGCAGGATGCCGGGCAGGTGCGCGACGTTCGCCACCTGCCGGAGCGCGGGATCGTCCGGCGCGGGCGGGCCGGCGCTGTACACGCGGCCCGGCACCTTCATGCGCCCTTCGCGCGGGAGCTCCCAGAGGTCGCCCTCGATCCGCCTGAGCCGCACGTCCCCTCCGCGCACCTAGATGTCGAGCACCGCCTGGGCGACCCAGCCGCCGCCCTCCGCCTCGAGCCGCGCCGCGTGCCGGGTGACCGCCTTCACGTCCGCGCCCTCCGCGTGGCGCACCGGATCGTAGCGCGCGAACGCGACCGTCGCCTCGGCGCCGTCCTCCGCCACGCGGTGGACCTCCACCTCGACCGGGACGAGGCGCGCGGTCGCGAAGCGGAAGAGCAGCTCGCGCAGGAGGGCGATCGCCGTGCCGGCGAGGCCGGGCCCGCCCGGGACCGCGACCCGCTCCTCGCGCTCCGGCGGCGCGGCGCCCCCGCCCGCGATGAGCGCGCCGAGCGCGAGCGCCAGCCGCGCGAGGGCCTCCTCGGCGGTCGCGCCGCGGACGCGGACGCCGACGTCGGCCGTGTGGCCGAGGTCCTCGTACGGCTGGGGGAGCGCGTACCGCACGGCGAGAGCGTAGCGCAGGGCGCCCGGAGCGCCAGCGACCTCCGGCGGCGAGCGTGCGGAGAGGTGCGCTCTCCGGTGGAGTCAGGAGCGCTCGAGGGGCGCGATCTCTCGCGCGGAGACCCGGAGGAACCGCGCGAAGAGCGCCGCCCCGACGGCGGAGAGGCCGAGGACGAAGCCCCACCACAGGCCGGTGACGCCCCCGCCCGCGGTGAACCCGAGCACCACCGCCGCGGGGAACCCGAGCGCCCAGTGGCCGACGACGTTCGCGAGGAAGGTGAAGCGCGTCTCGCCCGCGCCGCGCAGCACGCCGGCGCCGACGGCCTGGAGCCCGTCGGAGATCTGGAACACGGCGGCGACCCGCAGGAGCGGCACCGCCGCCGCGATGAGCGCCGGATCGTCGGTCATGAGGCGCGCCACCGCGCCGGGAAACGCGAAGAAGACGAGCGCGGTGAGGGCCATGAACGACGCCCCCGCCCCGAACGCCGCGAGCCCGGCGCGGCGCGCCGCCTCGCGATCCCGCGCGCCGACCGCCCAGCCCACCCGGACCGAGCCGGCGTTCCCGAACCCGACCGCGACCGTGAAGGTGAGGCTCGCGAGGGAGATCGCGAGCTGGTGCGAGGCCAGCGGCAGCGCGCCGAGGCGCGCCGCGAGGAACCCGACGAGCGCGAAGATCCCGACCTCCGCGCCCATGTGGAGGCCGACCGGCAGCCCGAGCCGGAGCGCCGCGGCGAGCTCGCGCCGGTCGGGGCGGCGCGGCGGCGGTCCGCCGGGCGGGGGGACCGCGGCGGCCGACGCGGCGACGACCGCGAGCTGCAGCGCGGACG
>DASVZX010000137.1:0-7163 GCA_036391435.1 Anaeromyxobacter sp.
CGCGCTCTCCGCGGCGGCGGTGGACCTCGCGCCGGGCATGTGCGCGGCGACCCGGGCCGCGGTGCCGCGCGCGACGGTCGCGACGGCCGACGCCGAGGCGCTGCCGTTCCGGGCGGGCGCCTTCGACCTCGTCGTCTCGACGTCCACCCTCCAGTGGCTCCCGCGCCTCGGGCCCGCCCTCGCCGAGGCGCGCCGCGTGCTCGCGCCGGGCGGCGTCCTGTGCGCCGCCCTGTTCGGCGCGGACACGCTGCGCGAGCTGCGCGACGCCTGGCGGGCCGCCGCCGGCCCGGGCGGCGGCGCCCGCACGCACGTCTTCCCGGCGCGGGCGGACCTCGAGGCGGCGCTCGCGGCGTCGGGCCTGCGCGCCAGCGCGGTGGTCGAGGAGCGGCTCGTGGAGTGGCACCCGGACGCGCGCGAGGTGCTCCGGTCGCTGAAGGAGGTCGGCGCGTCGAGCGCGGTGCCGGGCCGCGCCGGGCTCGGCGGGCGATCGGCCACCCTCGAGATGCTCCGCCGGTACGACGCCGCGCACGGGACCGCGCGCGGCGTGCCGGCGACTTACCACGTCCTCGTCGCGCTCGCGGAGCGGTAGAGCGCCGGCCGGCGGACCTGCTATCGTTCGCGGCTCGATCCTTCCGGAGGAGCGCATGCGTCGGCTCGTGCTCGCGGCTCTCACCCTCGTCCCGCTCTGGGCCGCCGCGCAGGCGCCCGCGGATCCCGCGGCGGCCGGGGCAGCCGCGCCGGCGCCCGCCCCGGTGCAGCCGACGTCGGGACCCCAGCCCATCGCGATCGAGCCCGCCGCCGGCCCGACCTCGCCGCAGCCGGTCGCCGCCGCCGCCGCGTCCGCCGGCGGGGAGCGCTCGTACCTCTTCGCGCGGTTCGGGACGATCGTGCCGCGGAGCTCCGACCTTCGCGGCTTCGGGAACGGCGTCGCCGTCGACGCGGGCGCGGGGACCCGGCTCACGCCGTACCTCGCCGTCGAGCTCGGGACCGGGTACCTGCGGACGACGGCGAGCGTGACGAGCCCGGACGCGAACGGAGGGACCTACCACCTGACCGAGGAGTTGAGTGCCGTTCCGCTCATCGCGACGCTCCGGCTGTCGGCGCACGCGCGCGGCTTCGAGGCGTACGCCCTCGCCGGCGGCGGCGTGTACCTGTGGACGCAAGAGGGCAACGAGAGCTGGACCGCATCGCCTCCGAGCTCCTTCTCCGGAACCGACACCGCCTTCGGCGCCCACGTCGGCGCGGGGCTGTCCGCGATGGTCTCGCGCCGCTTCACGCTCGGCCTCGAGGCGAGGTACCTCCTCGCGAAGGCCGCGGTCTTCGGCCGGACGCGCGAGCTCGGCAGCGCGATCGTGACGGCGAGCTTCGGGTACGCGTTCTGACGCGGCCGCGGCGGCCGTGACGCCCTAGCCGCTCGTCGCCTTCGCCTCGAGCTCCTTCACCCGCAGCCGCAGCTCCTTCTCCCGGTTGAACCGGGCGGTCACGTCGCGCACGATCGCGACCGGCCCCTGGATCGTCCCCGCGTCGTCGCGCACGAGCTGGATCGTGAACTCGATCGAGAGGGGCGCGCCGTCCTTGCGCAGCGCGGGGACGGCGAGCACCTCGGTCGCGTAGCGCGTGACCCCCGTCTCCATCACGCGATCCCAGTTCGCCCAGTGCCGCGCGCGGAGCCGCTCGGGGATGATGAGGTCCATGGACTTGCCGACCGTCTCCGCCGCGGTCCAGCCGAAGATCCGCTCGGCGCCGGCGTTCCAGAGCCGGATGATGCCCTCGCGGTCGGTGAACAGGATCGCGTCCGCGGCCCCCTCCACGATCCGTGCGGCGAGCTTCTCGAACGCGGGACGATCCATGGTGGTCCTCCGATCCCGAGCGCCTTCGGTCTCCCGCCGCCGGACGCGGGTCGGGCACGTCACACGCGCCCTGCCCCGGCCTCCATGCCGGTGAGCGCGTGAGCCCATCTTCTCCCGGCGAGCCGGGTGCGGCGCGTTGCCCTGATGGGGTGACGCCCATCCGTCGATCCGGTACGCTTTCGGGCGATCCGCGCTTCGTCCGGGAGGGATCCATGAAGACGATCGCCGCGCTGCTCGCAGCTTTCCCGCTGTTCGCCGCCGCGCAGACCGCGCCGTCACCCGAGCAGCCGCAGCCGGGGGCGACCGAGCCGCCCCCCGCGGCCGCGCCCGCCCCCGCCCAGCCCGCGGAGCCCGCCCCCGCGACCGCCGCGCAGCCGGGAGAGGCCGCTCCGCCCGCCGCCCAGGCGGCGCCGCCCGCGTACCCGCCGCCGCCCCAGTACGCCCCGCCGCCGCAGTACGCGCCCGCGCCCGAGTACGCCCCGCCGCCCCAGTACGCTCCGCCCGCACGGTACGCGCCCCCGCCCCGCTTCCTCGCGAGGGCCCCGAAGACGCGCGACCCCTGGTACATCGGCTTCGGCTTCGGCGGCGGCGACGGCAAGGTCAAGAACGAGCTCGGCACGAGCAACTTCACCGACATGCACTACGGCGGGATGACGAACGTCTTCATGAACTTCCACGCGGGCGGCACGCTCACTCCGAAGCTGCTCCTCGGCGGCGATTTCTCGTTCATGGCGTCGGTGGCCGACCGGGACGGCATCTCGACCTCGCTCGGGATCGGCAACTTCGACGCGGTGGCCACGTTCTTCCCGGTCCAGCGGGGCCTCTTCGTGCGAGGAGGCCTCGGCGCCTCGTCGCTGTCCTACACCGTCGACACGGTCTACTACGGGAAGCAGGAGGGCAGCGCGAGCGGCTTCAACGTCCTGGGCGGCGTCGGGTACGCCTGGTGGATCGCCGGCCAGTTCAACCTGACCGCGAACCTCGACTTCTCGCGCCAGTGGTACGGAAAGAGCACCGACCTCAACGTCGACGACTCGCAGTTCTGGTCGTTCTGGATCGGCGCCGACTGGTACTAGCGCGCGGCGGGGATCAGTCCATCGAGCCGAGCGGCAGCACCGTCCGGCCGTAGACCTCGTTCAGGATCTGCGCGGCGCCGATGTAGATCGCGCCGAGCCCGCAGAGGATCCCCTCGTAGCCGGCGACGCGCATGAGCGTCGCGCTGCCGGTGGCGTCCGCGAACGCGAGCAGGAAGAACAGGATCGTCAGGGCGAAGAAGACGAGCATGATGGCCCGGTTCATCTTCAGCGTCGCCACGAACATCACGACGGTGAAGAGCCCCCAGACGAACAGGTAGGCGGCCATCCCGCTGCGGTCCGTCGCGTCCGCGAGGCCGAAGCGCGGCAGGAGGATGAGCGCGACGAGCGAGATCCAGAAGAACCCGTACGCCGTGAACGCGACCGTGCCGAAGGTGTTCTTCTTCTTCCACTCCATCGCGCCGGCGACCACCTGCGCGAGGCCGCCGCCGAGGAGCCCCACCGCCAGGATCGCGCTGCCGATGGGGATGAGCCCGGCGTTGTGGAGGTTGAGGAGCACCGTGGTGACGCCGAACCCCATGAGCCCGAGCGGCGCCGGGTTCGCGGTGGTGTCGCGGATGATCTCGGCGATCACCGCCGCCTGGCGCACCGAGATCGGCGTGCCGGCCTGGGCCGGCGGCCCCTGCGCGGCCGCCTCCTCCGCGCGCCGCCTCGTTCGACGCTCGGTGACCAACATTGCGTCCGTATAACAGGGAAAGCGCGATGCCGATAGGCGATGCGACGATATTGCGCAATGCGGTTTGACTCACGTCCAGCCGCGTCGCCCGGACGGCCCACCTCGAAACGCCGCGGCGCAAGGGGTGCGCGCACCGGCTGCGTGGCGCGGGTCCGTTCGCTGGTGCCCCGGACCCGGCCGGGCTAACATCGCCGAATCGTGGCCGAGGCCGCACCCCAGACTTCTTCCGAGTTCAAGCCCCACCTCTTCGGCAAGTTCTTCCTGCTGCAGCGGCTCGCGGTGGGCGGGATGGCGGAGATCTACCGGGCGCGCGTGCCGGGCGCGCGCATCCCCGGGGAGGCGGGCGGGTTCGAGAAGGAGCTCGTGGTGAAGCGGATCCTGCGCGCGCGGTCGCAGGACCAGAACTTCATCAAGATGCTGGTCCGCGAGGCGATCCTCACCGTCCAGCTCACGCACTCCAACATCGCCCAGGTGTACGAGTGCGGCACCATCGACGGGAACTACTTCATCTCGATGGAGCTCGTGAACGGCGTCTCCATGAAGGAGATGATGCACGCGTTCGTGCGCGCCGGCACGCAGCTCACCCCCGAGCAGTCGATCTTCCTCGTGCTGCAGCTCCTGCAGGGGCTCGCCTACGCCCACCGCAAGACGGACCCCGCCGGCAACCCGCTCAAGATCGTTCACTGCGACGTCTCCCCCGACAACTGCCTGCTGTCGTGGGAGGGCGAGGTGAAGCTCCTCGACTTCGGCATCGCGCGCGCCGCGACCGGGCTCTCCAACTACAAGGAGGGCATGCTCATGGGGAAGCTCGGGTACGTCGCGCCCGAGCAGGCCTCGCTCGAGAAGAGCTGGGATCACCGCGTCGACGTCTTCGCGGCCGGGATCATCCTCTACGAGCTCCTCACGAAGCAGAAGCCGTTCCCGAAGGCGACCGACGTCGAGTCGCTCATCGAGTCGCGCAAGGCGAAGGTGGTGCCGCCCACCGCGATCGACCCGCGCCTGCCGAAGGACGTCGACGCCATCATCGCGAAGGCGCTCGCCTACGATCCGGAGAAGCGCTACGCCTCCGCGCGCAGCTTCGCCGACGCGCTCGTGGACGTGCTGTTCCCGACGCCGCACTCCGCGATCGAGGACCACCTCGCGACCCAGATGCAGCAGGTCTTCGCCGACAAGATCCAGCGCGCCCGCCAGGCGCGCGCGCACGACCCGCTCATCATGAAGGTGCTGTACAACGCCGCGCTGCAGGGGCAGTCGGACCTCGTCGCCGTGGGCACGCCGGCGCCGGGCGGGTTCTCGACGGTCGAGACCCGCGCGACGCCGCAGGTGACCCCCGCGCCGAGGCGGCGCGCGAGGCCGCGGCCGGTCGTCACGGAGGGCGTGTCCCTCTGGAAGGCCGCCTTCTTCGGCATCCTCGTCGCCGGCCTCGCCGCCGCCGGGTTCCACTACGGGATGCCGTGGATCCGCCCCGGCGCCGTGATCGTCACCTCCGATCCGCCCGGCCTCTCCATCGCGCTCGACGGCGTGAAGACCTCGCTCGCGACCCCCGCCGTCGTGGACGACGTGCTCCTCTCCCGCCCGCACCAGGTGACGCTCTCCGGCCCGGGCCTGAAGGACACCACGATCGCGGTGCCGGTCTCGCCCGGCAAGCTCGTCGCCCGCGTCCACGCGCGGCTCCAGTCGACGCTCGGGCCGATCACCGTCGAGAGCGAGCCGTCCGGCGCGAGCGTCCTCGTGGACGACCGGCCCGCCGGGACGACGCCGCTCACGATCCGCGCGCTGCCGCTCGACCGGCGGCACCGGATCGACCTCGTCCTCCTCGGCTACGAGATCGACCAGTTCGTGGTCCTGCCGGAGAAGGACGGGCAGCGGTTCGTGCGGCGCCTGTCGCGCGGCGACGGGAAGGGAAGGCGGGCGGGGACGCCGTAGGAAGGGGCCGATGAAGCTCGTCATCGAGGACGAGGCGGGGACCCGATCGATCGTCCCGTTCGCGGGCGAGCCGATCGTGGTCGGCCGCGCCCCCGAGGGCGTCACGTTCCGGCTCACCGATCGCAACGTGTCCCGGCGGCACGCCCGCTTCGTGCTCCAGAGCGGCAGCGCCTTCGTCGAGGACCTCGGCAGCCTGCTCGGCACGCGCGTCAACGGGGAGCGGATCTCGGGCAAGCGCCGGCTGCGGGAGGGCGACCTCGTCCAGATCGGCGAGTACGACCTCGCCGTCCTCGGCGAGGCGGCCACCCTCCCGGGCGAAGGCGCGCCCCCGCCCCCGCTCCCGGCGCCCGCGCGGAGCGGCGATCCGGGCGCGGCGGCGCCAAGGCCTGCCGTCACCGCCGAGGTCCCCGCGCCCGCCCCGGCGGCGGCGCTTGCGCCCGCGAGGCCGGTGTCGCCCGGGCGCACCGCCCGCGTGGCGATCGCCGCCGGGCTGGTCGCGCTCGCGCTCGGGATCGCGGCCGGGCTCGCCGCGGGGGTCTTCCTCTCCCCGCCCCCGCCGCCCGCGGTCACTCCCCCCTGAACCGCGGCGGCCGGCGCTCCTCCCACGCCCGGCGCCCCTCGCGGAGGTCGGCGCTCTCGAAGGCGCGCCGGCGCAGGTCGGCGATCTCGCCGCGCTCCGCGTCCGAGAGGCTGCGCTCGTGGGTCGCCTCGAGGAGCCGGAGGATCCGCTTCATCCCGCGGACGGCGAGCGGCGCGTTGCCGGCGATCTCGTCGGCGAGCGCGAGGGCGTCCGCTTCGGCCCTCGCGGCGGGAGCGACGCGGTTCACGACCCCCCAGGCGAGCGCGGTCTCCGCGTCGATCGCCCGGCCGACGAAGAACAGCTCCCGGGCGCGCGCCGAGCCGACGAGATCGGCGAACCGGCGGAGCCCGCCCTCGGGGTAGACCACCCCGAGCTTCGCCGGCGTCATCGCGAGCTTCACGCCCGCCCGGGCGACGCGCAGGTCGCAGGTGACGGCGAGCTCGAGCCCGCCGCCGAAGGCGAACCCGTTCAGGAACGCCACGGTCGGGCAGGGGAGCGCGGCGATCGCGTCCGCCGTCCGCTCGACCGCCTCGTCGGGCCGGTCGCCCCGGCGCGAGGTGAGCGCCATCTCCGCGAGATCGAAGCCCGACGAGAACGCCTCGTCCCCGGCGCCGCGCAGCACGAGGCAGCGGACGCCGTCCGCCGCGGCCCGCCCGCACGCCTCCTCGAGCTCCTCGAGCGCCTGGAAGTCGAGGGCGTTCCGCTTGGGCGGGTTCTCGATGACGACGACGCGGACGAGCCCGCGATCCTCCGCGCGGATCCTCACGCGACCACCACGACGTTCCGCATGCTCGGGCGACCTCCGGGGGGGCCGAAGTTAGCCCGCCCCCGGCGGGCCGGCAACGAGATCGGGGCGGCGCGCCGTCACCGGCTCCGCGCGCGTCCGAGGGGCGGGTGGCACGGTCGTGACCCGCCCCGCCGAGCGTCCGCGCCGGGGCTCGCCGGGCGCGCCGGGGGCGCCAGCTTTCCGCCGTGCCGTGGGACCTCGCCCTGCCGCTCACCGCCGCCGGCTCCGGCGCGGCGTGGGCCCACCTCGCGGC
>DASVZX010000138.1:0-1576 GCA_036391435.1 Anaeromyxobacter sp.
CGCCGACGCTCCCGCGATCGCGCGCGTGATGCGAGCTTCCATCCGCGTGCTCGCCCGCGGCGCCTACTCCGCGCGCCGGATCCGCGCGTGGTCCTCGCTCCCGCCGCTCTACCACGCGTGGGCGATGACCGCGGGCGGCGAGGCGTACGTCGTCGCGGAGGGCGCCGGCGGCGTCGTCGGGTACGCCGCGCGCCGCGGCGGCGAGGTGACGGCCGTCTTCGTCGCTCCGCGCGCCGCGCGGCGCGGCGTCGGCGGCGCGCTCCTCGCGCGCGTCGAGCGCGACGCCCGGCGGCGCGGCGTCGGCAGGCTCGTCGTCCGCGCCGCGCGCTCGGCGGTGGCGTTCTACGAGGCCGCCGGGTTCGCCGGCGACCGCCCGGTCGCGGTCCCGCTCCCGGGCGGGTTCACGCTCCCGTCGCGGCTGCTCGCGAAGCGCCTCGCCCCGCGGCGGGACGCTCAGAGGCGCCCGCAGGGGCGCCGGAACGGGCAGCGCCGGCACGCGCCCCGATCGTCGAGGCGGGGGAAGGCGTCCTCGCGCGCGAGGTTGCGGGCCGGATCCTCGAGCGCGGCCCGCATCGCGCCGATGGAGGTCCGCATCTCCTCCCGGCAGCGGTCGAGCGTCGCGGCGTCGGCGGCGACCGAGACCCGCTCGCCCGCGGAGCCGTTCTCGCCGACGAGGTAGACGAGGCCGCCCACCACGCCGTCCACCGGCACGCCCCACTTCTGCCGCGCGTAGAGGGCGTAGGTCCCCACCTGCACGTGGTCGACCCCCCGCTCCTTCCCCGTCTTCCAGTCGAGGACGTGGACGCGGCCGTCGCGGTCCCGGTAGGCGAAGTCGATCGCCGCCCAGATCTTGGTCCCCTCGAAGTCCCAGGAGTCGAGCTCGTCGACGGTGAGCCAGTCGGCCCGCGGCGTGCGCCGGATCTCCTCGAGCACCGCGCTCGCGTAGAACGCCCGGAGCGATCCCTCGATCACCTGGTCGTAGAGCCGCTTCCACTCCGCGTCGGCGACCGGCTCGGCGTACTCGTGCTCGACGAGCCCGACGATGCGCGACGCCTCGCGCCAGTAGCTCTTCTCGCGCGACCCGGACCACTCCGACCGCGCCTTCGCCCGGGTCCGCTCGAGCGCCTTCTCGACCGGGAGGAGGTCCCCGGTCACCTTCGCGCGCGAGAGGATCTGCTTCAGCGCGCCGTGGACGATCGACCCCGCCCACTGCCACCGGGAGGAGAGCTTCTTCAGGACGTACAGCTCCCGCACGGACGTCCCGGCCGGCGCCTCCCAGCCGCCCCAGCTGCCGTAGTACGTGAAGAAGTAGGCGCGGCGGCACTCCGAGAACTTCTCGTGCCGGGACTTCGACCAGGTGAACTCGTTCTGCAGCTCGGCCATGCGGGGGCGCGCCCGCCGGTGGCGCGGGCGGCCGACCGAGTGTAGATCAGGCGTCCGACACGGCGCGCCGGGGGCGCCGCGCCTTCGCCACGCCTTCAGCGGGCCTTTCCGGGCGCTTGCGGCGCGTCGGCCGGACGGACCGACCCGGCAGGCGGCCGGGCCGGGGCCCGGTCCGTCAGCGCGCGGGCTCGGC
>DASVZX010000139.1:0-10151 GCA_036391435.1 Anaeromyxobacter sp.
CCCGACGGATCGCGGCGCGGGCCGCTCGCGGCGGAGGCGGTGCAGCTCGGGCAGTGGTGCCGGCGCCGGGCGCCCTCCGATCCCGCCTGCGCGTACCGGCTCGCGATCGCCCTCGGGCAGCAGGCGCGGGAGCGGACGTCCACCGCGAAGGACGCGCTCGGGAAGATGGTGGCGCTCCTCCGGGAGGCGATCGCCGGCGACGCGCGCATGGACCACGCCGGCCCGCACCGGGTGCTCGCGCTCGTGCTCCTGCGCGCGCCGGGCTGGCCGATCGGCCCGGGCGATCCGGAGGAGGCGCTCCGCGAGGCCGAGGCCGCCGCGGCCCTCTTCCCCGACGCCGCGGAGAACCAGCTCGCGCTCGGCGACGCGCTCGCCAGGCGCGGGCGCTCCGCGGAGGCGCGCGCCGCCTGGGAGCGGGCGGCCGCGCTCGCCGAGAGGGACGCCGCCGCCGGAGCGCCGGAGGCCGCGCGGTGGCGCGACGAGGCCCGGTCGGCGCTCGCCAAGGGGGGAAGCGCGTGATCGCCGGCCTCGCGCTCGCGCTCGCGCTCGCCTCGGCGGCGGCCCCTCCCGTGGACGGCGCGCCGGCGCTCACGGCGACCTCGCCCGCCGAGACCTCGCTCGCGCAGACACCGGCCGCCGAGACCCCGCCCGACCGGACCTCGCCTGTGGCGACCTCCCCGGCGGCGGCCGCCGACGCCGACGCCGCGGCGCCGGAGCCGGAGCCGGAGCCGGAGCAGACGGTCGGGTCTCACCTCGGCTGGCGCCACGCGATCGGCCTCGGGCCGCACTCGACCACCTTCTTCAGCAAGGAGGGGAGCCAGTACACCTTCCACTCCGGGAGCGTCGGGTACCTCGTGTCGCGCGGGGCGCGCGGCGCGTTCGCCCAGCTCTTCCTGCTCTGGCCGCTCCAGGCGCGCCAGGACGGGCACATCTACGCGACGGCGAACTACTACCGCCGCCGCTCGGGGGGAGACCTGCTCTTCGGGCCGGAGTGGCGGTGGACCTACCGCGGCGCCGAGGCGGAGGCGGGGCCCGGCGTGCACGGCACGCTCATCTACCTCCCGGGGAAGGCCGGCTACCGGGACTTCTCCGCGCTGCCGCTCGGCGCGGGGATCGAGGGCAGCCTGCGGTGGGAGACCCGGGCCTCGCGCCTCTCGCGCGCCGTGACGGTCGGCACCTACGCGAGCGCGGCGTACGACTTCTACGACCCGATGCGGGCGGAAGATCTCGCCCACGGGTTCACCTTCCGCGCGGGCGTGATCCTCGGCCTGGGGGAGCGCCGGTGAGCGCCGGGCGCCGCGCGCTCCGGGGCCGCGCCCTCCTGCTCGCGCTCGCCGCGGCGTCGTGCGGGCCGTACGCGAACGTCGCCCAGAAGCTCGACGTCACCGCCCGCGTCGCGGGCGACACCTGGATCGCGAACGGCGGACCCGACGAGGTCCGGATCCTGATCGTCGGGAAGCCGTCGGCGGAGGGCACGGCGCCGTTCTCGTTCTCGTCCGTGTACGAGCCCATCTCCGCCGGCACGAGCGTGTCCACGCTCCAGGGCACCTGGGTCGAGGTTGGGACCGCGGGCGCGGCGACCCTGGACGTCGAGCACTCGTACTCGTACCCCGACGAGAGCACCGTGCCGATCCTGCAGCGCAACGGGACGACGCGCTCCGACGATCGCTTCCCGATCCAGGTCACCGTCGCGCGGAGCGCCGGGCGGCTCGCGGTGAGCGGAGACGCGCGGGTCGCCGGGACGTACGTCGCGCTCACCGAGGCGCTCGGGCACCTCGGCACCGCCGCGCCCTCGGACGCCGCCTGCGCGTTCCACGTCGCGAACCTCGCCCTCCTCCGATCCCAGGGGCGGATCATCGGGTTCGGCGGGGCTGGCATCCTCCAGTACCAGCAGGCCGAGACCTACATCGGGACGGTGGCGGGGACCGTCGAGATCTCCATGAGCGGGTTCACGAGCAACACGACGACGCTCCAGTACGCCGGGTTCGAGGACATCGGGGGCGTGGTCGTGGACGGCCCGATGAAGACCGACGCGAACTCCAGCGGCGACGGCCACATGTACGGGAGGATGACGTTCGCGTTCTCCCCGATCGCCGCGGACGGGACCGCCGGCACGCCGATCACGGGCTGGATCGACTACGGCGGGGACGCGACGCCCTTGGGACCGAACGACCCCACGAACGCCATCCAGATCTCGTACGGCAATCCGGTGGGCGGCCACTACATCGTCGCGATCGATCCGGCCGGCGTCGGCGGGACCGCGCAGGTCGGGCCGCAGGACCCGCCGTCACCCTCGGTGTCGCAGTGCCTCGCCCTTCCGTGACGGGACCCCCGTTTGCGTCCACCCCGGCGCGTCACGGCCTGCATATCCTGTCGCATCAGGAGGCCTCACCCATGCGAAAGCTCCCCGTCCCCGTCCTCGTCCTCGTCTCGGCGTTCGCGGCAGCCTGCGGCGGCTCGAGCAGCAACAGCAGCCCGCCGCCGTCCGGCCCGGTCGCCGGCACCATCGACGGGCACACCTTCACGCCGACGACGACCGGGGACGTGAAGGGGCTCGTCGCCGGCTCGGGCGCGACCCCCTGCTCGCTCGGGCCCCTCGGCACCGCCGGCGTGAAGGCCCTCGCGGTCGAGCTGACCTCCTACGCGAACGCCTGCGGCGACTTCGCGAGCGCCACGTGCGCGTTCCACCCGAACGCGCAGACCGTCACGCTGCTCTTCGCGAAGCTGAACACGGCGGCGGGCGGCGCCGAGCCCGCGCTCGCGCCGGGGACCTACCCGATCGCCGTGAGCCCGGCGGGCGTCGTCCTGGAGAGCCCGAGCACGACCGTGTTCCACCTGGCGTACGCGCAGGCGATCTCGACGGACGGGACCTGCAACGGCAACAGCCCGACCGCGCTCACGCCCGCCGCGAACGGGACGCTCCGGATCGACTCCGTCGCCGGGCCCATCACCGGCCACGTCTCCGTCTCCTTCGTGAACTCCGCGACGCACGCCGCGGCCGGCACGCTCGAGGGCGACTTCTCGGCACCGCTCTGCTCGGGGACGGTCGACGTGTGCGCCCTCGCGACGCTCGCGATCGCGTCAGGAGGCGGCGGAACCGTACCGCCCGAGCTCTTCTGCTCGACGACCGGCGCCACCTGCGTGCCGTAGCCGGCGGCTCTGACGATTCGCCGCATCTCCGCGCCGCTCGCTGCGGAGATTCGCAGGCGACGTTCTACTGGTAGAACCTCGCGCTCGACGGCGTCGCGCGGCGCAGGCGCCGCGAGGACGAGGTCCGCCCCCTCTCCCCGGCCCTCAACCCCAGGTGCTGCCTGGAAGAGAGGGGGGAAGGCAGGGCGGGCGGCGGCCACGGCCCGGACCGGCGTGACGAGCTCGCGGACCGGGGGCGCCTCGGCGGGGAGGAGCGAGGCGACGAGGATCTTGGCCTCGGGCTTCGACAGGCCGAGGAAGCGGGGGAGCGGCGCCGCCGCGCCCGACGGGCATCCCTCGATGCCGAGTCCCCGGCTCCGACGGGTCCGCTCCCCCACCTGCTCCCCGGGGCACCGGCTGGACGCGCTCGTCTGCGCCGGAGGGATCGGGACGCGGCGGCCCCCGGCGCCGGCCGGAAGTGGCGAATCATGAGCGCGCGCCGGCTACCCCCCGCCGCGGCCTCGGACCGGCCGGTCCTCGAACCGCGCCCGCAGCTCCGCGAACGGGAAGACGCCCTCCGCGCCCGCCAGGTGCTCGCGGTTCCGCAGCGAGTAGCACGGGTAGCCGCCGCCGAAGATCCACCCCAGCTCGGGATCGCGCGTCCAGCGGTAATCGCGCTCGCCGACCCGGGGCAGCGCGTCGGCCGCGAGCGCCGACGCCTCGTGCGCGGCGAGGCCGAGCATCCGGAACCCGGCGGCCACCGCCGAGAAGGCGCTCGCGCGGTCCTCGTCGTCGGCGGCGCCGAACCCGACGAAGCATGACAGCAGGAGGAGCGGCACCGGGGCCCGCGGCTCGGCGTCGGGCCGGACCGCCCAGTCGCTCGTGAGCCGCTCGAGCTCGTTCCAGCGCAGCGCGAAGGGGTGCCATCGCGCCTCGTCCCACCAGCCGAGGGGATGCCGGGCGCCGGACGCCGGATCGACGAGCGCGAGCGCCTTCCGGCCCGGCCCGGCGACGAGCTCGAGCGCGAGGCGCCCGTCCCACGGGAACCGGACCTCCAGGTCGCCGGTCAGCCCGCGCTCGTCGTCGCCCGAGTGGTACCTCGCCCAGAACTCGCGGTCGTGAAACCCGTTCACCTCGGCTCCCGGCCCCCCGTCCGACCGCATCCTAGCGCGGGCGGCGCGGGCCGTCGCGAGCCGCGCGCTACCCGTCCGCCGCGGCCGCGGTGCGCTCCCGCCAGCCGCCGCCGAGCGCCTTGTAGAGCGCCACCCGGTTCGCGAGGCTCGACAGGCGCGTCTGGATGAGCTGCTGCTGGGCCGCGAACAGGTCGCGCTGCGCGGTGAGCACGGTGAGGTAGCTGTCGATGCCGGCCCGGTAGCGCCGGTCGGAGAGCCGGAACCGCTCCTGCTCGGCGGCGACCCGCGCCGTCTGCGCCTCGAGCTGCTGCTCGAGCCAGCCGCGCGACACGAGGGCGTCCGCGACCTCGCGGAACGCGCCCTGGATCGCCCCCTCGTACTGGGCGATCTGGATGGACTTGCGCACCTCGGCGGCGTCGAGGTTCGCGCGCAGGGCGCCGCCCGCGAAGATCGGCAGCGTGATCGACGGCGTGAAGCTCCAGGCCGCGGCGCCGCCCGCGGCGCCGAAGAGCCCCGAGAGCTCGTTGCTGGCCGTCCCCGCCGTCCCGGTGAGCGCGATCCGCGGGAAGAACGCCGCGCGCGCGGCGCCGATGTTCGCGTTCGCGGCCCGGAGCGCGTGCTCCGCCGCGAGGACGTCCGGCCGTCGCACGAGGACCTCGGAGGGGATGCCGGCCGGCAGATCGGCGACGACGGGCTGCGCGTCGAGCGGGATCGGCTCCGGCAGGGTCGCCGGGATCGGGCCGCCCACGAGGAGCTCGAGCCCGTCCTGCGCGAGCGCCCGCTGCTGCTCGGCGGCCGCGACGTTGAACCGCGCGGTCGCGACCTGGGACTCGGCCGTGCGCAGGTCGATGTCCGCGACGCGGCCGGCCTCGGCGGCGCGGCGGGTGAGCGCGGCGGACGCGGAGACGGTCTCGAGGGTGCTCCGGGCGAGCGCGACCTCGGCGTCGAGCGCCCGGGAGGCGAGGTACTGGTTCGCGACCTCCGCGACGAGCGACAGCTGCGCGCTCCGGCGCGCCTCGTCGGTCGCGAACCACTGCTCGAGCGCGGCGTCCGACAGGCTCCGCACGCGGCCCCAGAGGTCGAGCTCGAACCCGGTGACCGCCGCGCCGACCGACCAGGCCTCCGCGTGGTGGATCACCTTGCCGCTCGGCGAGAGGCTCGCCGGGACGCGCTGCACCGTGCCGCCCCCCTGCCCGATCAGCGTGGGGAGCTCCGCCGCGCGCTGGATCCGGTACTGCGCGCGCACGAGCTCCACGTTGAGCGTCGCGACGCGCAGGTTCCGGTTCCGCTCGAGCGCGAGCGCGACGAGCGCCTGCAGCCGGGGATCGCCGAACACGTCGCGCCAGCCCAGGTCGGCGGCCGCCGGTGCGCCGGCCCCCGCCGCGGCCGCCGCCGGGAAGGCGGGCGCGACCGGCGCCTCCGGACGCCGGTACCGCGGCGCGAGGGTGCACCCGGCGAACGCGGTGGCGAGCGCGACGGCCGTCGCCGCGAGGCGCGCCCTACGCATGGGCCGTCTCCCGCGCGACCGCCGCGAGGCGGCGCTTCTCCTCCTCCTCCTCCGCGCGCGCGTCCGCGTCCGCGTCGTTCGGCTCGCGGCGCGGCTCCGGCGGCTTCGCCGCGCGCGCGATGAGCACGAAGAAGAGCGGCACGAACAGGATCGCGAGGACGGTCGCCGAGAGCATGCCGCCGATGACGGCGGTGCCGATGGCGGTCTGACCGCCCGCCCCCGCGCCGTGCGCGACCGCGAGGGGCAGGACGCCGAGCACGAACGCGAGCGAGGTCATGAGGATGGGCCGGAGCCGCATGCGGGCCGCCTCGAGCGCCGCCTCGAGCAAGGTCCGGCCGCGCTCGTGCGCCTCCTTCGCGAACTCGACGATGAGGATCGCGTTCTTGGCGGAGAGGCCGATCGTGGTGAGGAGGCCGACCTGGAAGAACACGTCGTTCGAGAGCCCGCGGCCGAGCGTCGCGAGCACGGCCCCGAGGACGCCGAGCGGCACGACGAGCATGACCGACAGCGGGATCGACCAGCTCTCGTACAGGGCGGCGAGGGAGAGAAAGACGACGACGAGCGAGATGGCGTACAGCGCCGAGGCGTTCGCCCCCGACGTCCGCTCCTCGTAGGAGAGGCCGGACCACTCCGAGCCGACGCCCGCGGGGAGCTGCTTCACGATCCCCTCGACGGCGGCCATCGCCTCGCCCGAGCTGTGGCCGGGCGCGGGCTCGCCCTGGATCGCCATGGAGGGCATGCCGTTGAACCGCTCGAGCTTGGGCGGCCCGAACGTCCAGTGGCTCGTCGCGATGGCGGAGAACGGCACCATCTCGCCCTGCCGGTTGCGGACGTACCAGCGGTTCAGGTCCTCCGGGTTCATGCGGTACGGCGCGTCGGCCTGCATGTAGACGCGCTTCGTGCGACCCTTGTCCATGAAGTCGTTGACGTACGCGACGCCCCAGGTCGAGGCGAGCGTCTGGTTCACGTCGGCGAGCGACACGCCGAGCGCGACCGCCTTCTGCTGGTCGACGTCCACGTTGAACTGCGGGTTGTCCTCGAGGCCGGAGGGGCGGACCTTCGCGAGCCGCGGATCCTTGCGGGCGAGGTCGAGGAGCTGGTTGCGGGCCGCGAGCAGCGCGTCGTGGCCGACGCCGGCGCGGTCCTGGAGCTGGACCTCGAAGCCGTTCGCGCTCCCGAGCTCCGTCACGGCGGGCGGCGTGAAGACGTAGACGTTCGCCTCCTTCAGGCCCGCGAACGCCTGCTGCACCCGGGCCGCGACCGCGTCGGCGCGCAGCCGGCCGGAGCCGCGCTGGCCCCACGGCTTCAGCCGCACGAACGCGACCCCGGCGTTCTGGCCGCGCGATCCGAAGTTGAACCCGTTGATCGCCATGACGGTCTCGATGGCGTCCTTCTCGTGGGCGAGGAGGTGGTCCGAGACCCTGGCGAGCACCTTCTTCGTCATCTCGAGCGTGCTGCCCGGCGGGAGCAGCACCTGCGCGTACATGAGGCCCTGGTCCTCCTGCGGGAGGAAGCCGGTGGGGATGCGCGTGAAGAGCCCCGCGAGCACGAGCACGAGCACCGCGTACCCGATCATCCCGCGCACGCGGCGGCGCACGAGCACCCCGACGACCCGCTGGTAGCGCCCGGCGCCCCGGTCGTAGGTGCGGTTGAACCAGCCGAAGAAGCCCTGCTTCGCGAGCCCGTGCCCCTTCTCGACCGGCTTCAGGATCGTCGCGCAGAGCGCGGGCGTGAGCGAGAGCGCGACGACCACCGACAGCGCCATGGAGGAGACGATGGTGATCGAGAACTGCCGGTAGATGACGCCGACCGACCCGGGGAAGAACGCCATCGGGAC
The DNA here is from genome assembly GCA_036391435.1 of Anaeromyxobacter sp. Lineage (GTDB taxonomy): Bacteria > Myxococcota > Myxococcia > Myxococcales > Anaeromyxobacteraceae > Anaeromyxobacter. Next base: position 7,607 of record DASVZX010000139.1, read on the forward strand.
GAACACGGCGGCGAGGACGAGCGCGATCCCCACGAGGGCGCCGGTGATCTGCTGCATGGACTTCCGCGTCGCCGACTTCGGCGGGAGCCCCTCCTCGCTCATGACGCGCTCGACGTTCTCGACGACGACGATCGCGTCGTCGACGAGGAGCCCGATGGCGAGCACGAGCCCGAACATGGTGAGCGTGTTGATGCTGAACCCGAACGCCGCCATGACGCCGAAGGTGCCGAGCAGCACGACCGGCACGGCGATGGTGGGGATGAGCGTCGCCCGGAAGTTCTGCAGGAACAGGAACATCACGAGGAAGACGAGGGCGATCGCCTCGAGGAGCGTCTTCACCACCTCCTCGATGGAGAGCCGCACGAACGGCGTCGTGTCGACCGGGTAGACGACCTTGAGCCCCTGCGGGAAGAACCTCGCCAGCTCGTCGACGCGCGCCCGGACCTTCCCTGCGGTCTCGAGCGCGTTCGCGCCCGCCGCGAGCCGCACGCCGATGCCGGACGAGGGCCGCCCGTTGATGTAGGTCTCGATGTCGGAGGTCTCGCCCGCGAGCTCGACCCGGGCGACGTCGCCGAGCCGGACCTGCGAGCCGTCCGGGTTCACGCGGAGCAGGATGTTCCGGAACTCGTCCGCCGTCTGGAGGCGGGTCTGGGCGGTGATGGTCGCGGTGAGCTTCTGCCCCTCGACGGCGGGGAGGCCCCCGAGCTGGCCCGCGGACACCTGCGCGTTCTGCGCCTGCACCGCCGCGCCGACCTCGAGCGGCGTCATCCGGTACTGCACGAGCCGGTCGGGGTTCAGCCAGATCCGCATGGCGTACTGCGAGCCGAACGTGTTCACCTCGCCGACGCCGGAGACGCGGCTGATCTGATCCTGGATCGACGAGTAGGCGTAGTCCGAGATGTCGTTGCGGCTCATCGAGCCGTCCTCGGAGTAGAGGCCGATGATGAGCAGGTAGTTCGAGACGGACTTCGCGACGCGGACGCCCTGGCGCTGGACCTCCTGCGGGAGCTGCGGCATCGCGAGCTGGAGCTTGTTCTGCACCTGCACCTGGGCGATGTCGGGGCTCGTCCCGGCGTCGAAGGTGAGCGTCACCTGCGCGTTGCCGGTGGAGTCGGACGCGGCCGACATGTAGCGCAGGTTGTCGAGCCCGTTCATCCGCTGCTCGATCACCTGGGTGACCGTGTCCTCGAGCGTCTTCGCCGAGGCGCCGGGGTAGGCCGCGTAGATGCTGATCTGCGGCGGCGCGATGGCGGGGTACTGCGACACCGGCAGCCCGAGGATGGAGAGCGCACCCGCCAGCATCACGAGGATGCCGACGACCCACGCGAAGATCGGTCGCTCGATGAAGAACTGCGGCACGGGAGGAGGCTCCTGGGGTGCGGGTTCGGGGTGCTTCGGCGACGGACGCCGCGCGGATCAGTTCAGCGCGGCCTTCGGGCTCGCCGCCGGGACGGGGTTCACGACCGCGCCGGGCCGGACCTTCTGCAGGCCCTCGACGATGACCTGATCGCCCGCCTGGACGCCGGCGGTGACGAGCCACGCGTCGCCCACGGCGCGATCGGTGACGAGCTGGCGGCGCTCGACCTTCCGGTCGGCGTTCACGACGAGCGCCGTGGGGAGGCCCTTCTGGTCGCGCGTGACCGCCACCTGCGGGACCAGGATCGCCTGCGGGCTCACGCCCTCCGCCAGGCGGGCGCGGACGAACATCCCGGGGAGGAGCTCGCCTCGCGGGTTCGGGAAGAGCGCGCGCAGCGCGACGGACCCGGTGCCCGGGTCGACGGTGACGTCGGCGAACTGGAGCGTCCCCTCGACGCCGTACTCTCGACCGTCCTCGGTGACGAGCCGGACCTTCGCCTTGCCCGCGCCGGCCGCCTGGAGCTTCCCCGCCTCGAGATCGCGCCGGAGCTTCATGAGCTCCGTCGTGGACTGCGTGAGGTCCACGTACACGGGATCGAGCTGCTGAACGGTCGCGAGGAGCGTCGCCTGGCCGGCCTGGACGTAGGCGCCCTCGGTCACCGCCGAGCGGCCGATCCGGCCGGAGACGGGCGACGTCACGGTGGTGTAGCCGACGTTGATCTGCGCGGTCTGCACCGCGGCCTTCGCGGCGGCCACGTCCGCCTCCGCCGCCTTCAGGGCGGCCGCCGTGTTCTCGTACTCCTGGCGGCTCACGACGCGGTCGGCGACGAGCTCCTCGTTCCGCTTCGCCTGGAGCCGCGCGTTCGCGACGTTCGCCTCCGCGCGGGCGAGCGCCGCCCTCGCGCCCTCGAGCGTCGCCTGGTACGGGGCGGGGTCGATCTGGAAGAGCCGCTGGCCTTCCTTGACGTCGCTGCCCTCCGTGAAGAACCGCTTGAGGACGATCCCGTTCACGCGCGCCCGCACCTCGGCGACCCGGAACGCGGAGGTCCGGCCGGGGAGCTCGCGCGTCAGCGTCACGGCGGTGGGCTCGAGCCGGACGACGCCGACCTCGACGGGGCCGGCGGAGGCGGCGGGCTTCGCCGCCGAGCGGCCGCACGCGGCGGTCGCCGCGACCGCGGCGAGCGCGGCG
>DASVZX010000140.1:0-4663 GCA_036391435.1 Anaeromyxobacter sp.
CCGCGCCGCTCAGGCGCGCACCAGGCGATGGAGGCGGGTCGTCTCCCTCGCGCGGAACGCGTGCAGCGGATCCGCGGCGTCGCCCGCCCGCGGGTGCTCGGGCCGGGCCTCGAGCGCGTCGGATAGGCGCAGCCCCGCCCGCGCCGCGAGCGCCGCCACGTGGCCCGGGGGGCGCAGGCCGAGGAGCTCGGCGAGGTCCGAGAGGACGATCCACGCCTCTCCGCCCGGGGCGAGGTGCGCGGGCAGGCCGAGCACGAGCCGCTCGAGGAACCTGCCGCCCGGATCGTAGACGGCGCGCTCGAGCGGCGTGCGCGCCTCGTCCGGGAGCCAGGGCGGGTTCGACACGACGAGGTCGGCCTCCGCGCCCTCCGGGAAGAGGTCCGCGAGCCGCACCTCGATCCGCTCGGCGAGCCCGAGCCGCTCGACGTTCTCGCGCGCGCAGGCGACGGCGCGCGGCTCGACGTCGGTCGCGACGACGGTGGCGCCCGCGCGCGCGAGCACGAGCGCGAGGACGCCCGTGCCGGTCCCCACGTCGAGCGCGCGCTTGCCCGCCACCGGCCACGCGGCCGCGGCGCGCGCGACGAGGCCGACGTACTCGCCGCGCACGGGCGCGTACACGCCGTGGTGCGGGTGGACGGCCGCGCCGAGCGCGGGGACGGGGACGCCGCGCCGCCGCCACTCGTGCGCGCCGACCATCCCGAGCAGCTCACGCAGCGGGAGCAGACCCGGGAGCGGGGCGCCGGGGCCGAGCGCCTCCGCGAGCGCGGGCGCCACGTCCGGGGCGCGCCGGAGGGGTATCCGGAAACCCTCCTCGATCGGGACGAGGAGGCGCGACAGGACCTCGCGCTCGACCCGGCGCCGCTCGCGCTCCGCCCGCCACGCGTCCGCGGCCGCGGCCGGGCCGGCGCGCGGCCGGAGCCGCCTCCCGAGCGCCGCGAGGAGCTGGCGGGCGTTGTGATAGTCGCCCCGGTACAGGAGGGCCTCGCCCCTGCGGATGCGGGCGAGGGCCTCCCGGGCGGTCGTGCGATCGTCGGCGGTCCCGACGCGAGCGGGGGGATCCGCGGAGGGGGAGAGCCACGCTCCCCTCCGCCCGGCGCCGCCGTCCGGCCAGGCGACCTGCGTCACGCGCGCGCTCCGCGCTGCGGCGCCGTTACGCGGGGACGGGCCGCCCCGGACACGTTATTCAAAGGGCCGACCATGGCCTCGCAGTCACCCCCCGGCGTCCCCGATCCGGGCGCCCCGAACCTCTCCTTCGTCGAGGACCTCTACTACGCCTGGCTCGCCGATCCCACCTCGGTCGGGGAGGCGTGGCAGCGCTACTTCGAGGGGCTTCCGAGCGCCCCGGGCGCGACGCCCGCGCCGGCGTCCTTCCCGCGGCGACGGCTCGACGGCGCCGCGCGCGCGGACGCGGCCGGCGCGGACGCGTCCTTCCAGGCGCGGGTGGACCGGCTCGTCCAGGCCTACCGCGAGTACGGGCACCTGCGCGCCGACCTCGACCCGCTCGGCCTCACCCAGCGGGCGGCGAAGTTCTCCCTCGACGCGTTCGGCCTCGGAGACGCGGATCTCGACCGCCGCTGCGCGGACCCCGAGGGGAAGGGGAGCGTCCCGCTCCGCGAGCTCGTGGCGCGCCTCGAGGAGACCTACTGCCGCACGATCGGCGTCGAGGTCGCGCACATGCACGACGCCGAGCTGCGCCGCTGGCTCGAGCAGCGCATGGAGCGGACCCGGAACCGCTGCACGCTCGCGCCCGAGTCGAAGCGCAAGATCCTCGAGAAGATCGTGGAGGCCGAGACGTTCGAGCAGTTCCTCGGGACGCGGTTCCTCGGGGCGAAGCGGTTCAGCGTCGAGGGCGCGGAGGGCCTCCTCCCGCTCGTCGAGCTCCTCGTCGATCGCGCCACCGGGCACGGCGTCCGGAACGTCGTCTTCGGCATGGCGCACCGGGGGCGGCTGAACGTCCTCGCGAACGTCATCGGCAAGCCGCTCGAGGACATCTTCGCGGAGTTCCGCGACACCGCGATCGTGAACGCGGGCGGCGGCGACGTGAAGTACCACCTCGGCTACTCGTCCGACCGCGAGACCGCCGAGGGCGTCCTGCTCCACCTGTCGCTCTCGTTCAACCCGAGCCACCTCGAGTGGATCGACGCCGTCGTGCAGGGACGCGTGCGGGCGAAGCAGGATCGCTACGCCGACGTCGAGCGGCAGCGCTCGCTCGCGGTGATCGTGCACGGCGACGCCGCCTTCGCCGGGCAGGGGATCGTCGCCGAGTCGCTCCAGATGTCCGAGCTCGAGGCGTACGACGTCGGCGGGACCATCCACGTCATCGTGAACAACCAGGTGGGCTTCACGACGTCGCCGAAGGACGCCCGCTCGACGACGTACGCGACCGGCCCGGCGCGCATGCTCCAGATCCCGCTCATCCACGTGAACGGGGAGGACCTGGAGGCCGTCGCGCAGGCGGTGCTGCTCGCGGTGGACTTCCGCCAGCGCTTCCACAGGGACGTCGTCATCGACCTCTGGACCTACCGCCGCCACGGGCACAACGAGGGCGACGAGCCGGCGTTCACGCAGCCCGTCATGTACCGCGCCATCCAGCGGAAGGCGACGCTGAAGACGCTCTACGCGCAGGAGCTCGTGCGCGAGGGCGTCGTCGGCCCGGACGAGGCGGACGCGATGACGGCGCGCTACCGCGCGCGGCTCGATCAGGCGTACCAGGAGTCGGCCCGCATCGCGGTGCACGCGGGGGCGCCGCCGATGAGCGGGTTCTGGAAGGCCTACCGCGGCGGCCGGCTCGGGCCCGACGCCGAGGTGCCGACCGGCGTCGCCCGCCCGGTGCTGGAGGAGATCGCGAGCACGATCACCCACGTGCCGCAGGGCTTCCGCCTGAACCCCAAGCTCGCGAAGGTGCTCGAGCACCGCGCGGAGATGGGGCGCGGGAAGCGGCCGCTCGACTGGGGGATGGCGGAGGCGCTCGCGCTCGGGGCGCTCGCGTGGGAGGGCACGCGCATCCGGATGATCGGCCAGGACGTCCGCCGCGGGACCTTCAGCCACCGCCACGCGGTGCTCTACGACCAGGAGCGCGGCACGCCTTACCTGCCGCTCGCGCACCTCCGGAGCGGCCAGGGGCCGGTGGAGATCCGCGACTCGCTCCTCTCCGAGGCCGGCGCGCTCGGGTTCGAGTACGGCTACTCGCTCGAGATGCCGGACGCGCTCACGGTCTGGGAGGCGCAGTTCGGGGACTTCGTGAACGCGGCCCAGGTCGTCGTCGACCAGTTCCTCTCCTCGGGCGAGGCGAAGTGGAACCGCCTCTCCGGGCTCGTCCTGCTCCTGCCGCACGGCATGGAGGGCCAGGGGCCGGAGCACTCCTCGGCCCGGCTCGAGCGGTTCCTCGAGCTCTCCGTGGACGACAACTGGCGCGTCGTGAACGCCACGACCCCCGCGCAGTTCTTCCACGCGCTGCGCCGGCAGGTCGCGTCCCCGTGGCGGAAGCCGCTCGTCGTCATGTCGCCGAAGAGCCTCCTGCGCCACCCGCGGGCGGTGTCGCCGCTCGACGACCTCGCCCAGGGGAGGTTCCTGCGCGTCATCGCGGACGGCGAGGCCGACCCGCACGAGACCACCCGGGTCGTCCTCTGCTCGGGCAAGCTGTACTACGACCTCGCCGCGGCGCGGGAAGCGTCCGGGGCGCGGCACGTCGCGATCGTGCGCCTCGAGCAGCTGTACCCGCTCGCGGTGGACGAGGTGCTCGCGGCGATCCGGCGCTACCGGCCCGGGGTCGAGCTCGTCTGGGCGCAGGAGGAGCCGTCGAACATGGGCGCGTGGGACTACGTGGAGGCGCGGCTCGCGCCGCACCTGCCCTCGCCGGTGCTCCTCGTGGGGCGCGGGCCGTCGGCGAGCCCCGCGGTCGGCTCGGCCACCCGCCACAGGCTCGAGCAGGAGCAGCTCGTCCGCGAGGCGCTCGGCGAGCCCGTCTCCCGCCTCGCGCGCGCCGACGCGCGCGCGCCGGAGGTCCACTGACCATGTCGATCCCGCTCAAGGTGCCCTCGCTCGGCGAGTCGGTGACGCAGGCGACGATCGGGGCGTGGCTCAAGAAGGAAGGCGAGGCGGTCGCGGCGGACGAGCCGCTCGTCGAGGTCGAGAGCGAGAAGGCGACGGTGGCGCTGCCGGCGCCGGCCGCGGGCGTCCTGCGCAAGGTGCTGAAGGCGACCGGCGACACCGTCGGGATCGGCGAGGTCATCGGGGAGCTCGAGGAGGGCGCCGCCGCCGCGAAGGGCGGGAACGGCGCGCGGACCAGCGCCGTCCAGCCCGTGAACGTGAACGAGCCCGCGCCCGCGCCCGAGAAGAGGCCGGGCGCGGGCTCGGGCTCGGGAGCGTTCACGGGGACGAGTCACCCGACCGCGACCCCGACCTCGACCCCACGTGAATCCCCCCTCTCCCCCTGGCAGCCGCCAGGGGGAGAGGGCCGGGGAGCGGGGGCCCGCGCCGCATCGGCAGCGCCCCGCCGCGCCTCGCCCTCCGCGCGCCGGCTCATGGCCGAGCGCGGAGTCTCCGCGCGCGAGGTCGAGGGGACCGGCCCCGGCGGCCAGGTGCGCAAGGAGGACGTCGTCCGCGCCCTGGAGGCGCCGCGCCCCGGGGACGTCCAGGCGCCGCCCGCGCCCGCGCCCGCGCC
>DASVZX010000141.1:0-3212 GCA_036391435.1 Anaeromyxobacter sp.
ACCTGGGGCGCGGCGGCCGCGTGCGTGCTCGCCTACGTCGCGCGCGGCTGGCAGGTCTCGGGCACCGGCGCCCGGGGCCTCTGGGCGCTGGTCCACGCGCCGGTCTACCTCGTGTGGCGGCTCGGCGTCGCGTGGACGCGCCGCCTCAGGCCGCAGGACGTGTGGGTCCGAACGACCCGGGACGAAGGGACGCCATGATCGAGATCGCTGGAGCTCCCGCTGCATCCTCCGCCGCGCCGAACACCGCCACGAACACCGCCGCGAACGGCGCGAACGGCGCCGCCAAGGAGCGGGGCTGGACGGCCGCCGACGCGGCCGGCGCCGCCTTCCCCCAGGTCGGCGCGCTGCAGCGGACCTGCCTCTCCGTGCTGCGCGGCGATTGGACGACGGTCGCGCTCGTCGCGACCGACCCCTCCGCGCCGGTGCGGCCGCTCGCGGACGCGCTCGCCGACGTCTCGCGCGCGTACCGGCTCCGCCCGCTGCGCGTGCTGGACGGCGCGGGGGCGTCGCCGGCGCAGGTCGCCCGCCTCCAGGACGAGCTCTCCGCGGACCGCGGCGAGGGGCGCGTCGCCATCGCGGTGGGCGATCTCCGCACGAGCCCGGGCGGCGTCCCCCTCGCCGTGCAGACGGACGCGGTCGTGCTCGTCGTCCGGCTCGGCGCGAGCGCGCTCCGCGACGTCGAGGAGACGGTCGAGCTCGTCGGCCGGGAGCGCGTCCTCGGCTGCGTCGTCGCGAGGTGACCGCCATGGCCACGTGGAGCGCGGGGTCCGTGCCTCCACGCGGGGGCGAGCGCGAGGCGCGGGCCGCGGCCGCGGGGGCCGCGGGGCCCGGGCTCGCGCCCCGGGTGGAGCTCCTGGGCTGTCCGCTCGACCCGGTCACCATGGACGAGGCCGTGGCGCGCGCCGTCGCGTGGTGCCGCGGGGAGCGGCGCCCCCACGTCCTCGTCACCGTGAACGTCGCCCACCTCGTCGCGATGCGCTCGGATCCGGCGTTCGCGCGGGCCTGCCGCGCGGGCGACCTCGTCGTGGCGGACGGGCTCCCGGTCGTGTGGGCGTCGCGCATCGCCGGCGCGCCGCTGCCGGGCCGGGTGGCCGGCTGCGATCTCATGCCGCGCCTCCTCGAGGCGGCGGCGGCGCTCGGCCTCCCGGTGTACTTCCTCGGCGCCCGCGACGAGGTCGTCCGGGCGCTCGCGGACGTCTCCGTCCGCCGCCATCCGGGGCTGCGGGTGGCGGGCTACCGCGACGGCTACTTCGCGCCCGAGGAGAGCGAGCGCGTCGTCGCGGAGGTCCGCCGGAGCGGCGCCGCGATGCTCTTCGTCGGGATGCCGTCGCCGGCGAAGGACGTCTGGTGCGAGCAGCACCGCGACGGGCTCGGCGTGCCCCTCATCCTCGGGGTCGGCGGCAGCTTCGACGTCCTCGCCGGGTTCGTGCGCCGCGCGCCGGCGTGGATGCAGCGCGCCGGCCTCGAGTGGCTCTGGCGCGTCGCGATGGAGCCGCGTCGCCTCTTCTGGCGCTACCTCTCCACGAACACCATCTTCGTCGGTCGGCTCGCGGTCGAGCTCGCCCGGCGGCTCGCGCGAGCCGGGGCGGCGGCGGCGCCGTAGGGGGGCGGGATGGGCGCGCCGACGATCGCGGTCGTGGCCGGGACGCGGCCGGAGGGCATCAAGCTCGCGCCGGTCGTGCACGCGCTCCGGCGCAGGCGCGGCCTCGAGACCCTCTTCGTCTCGACCGGCCAGCACCGCGAGATGCTCCGGCAGGCCCTCGCCGCGTTCGACCTGCGGCCCGACCTCGACCTCGACGTCATGCGCGCGGGACAGGGGTTGACCGACGTCACCGTCGCGACGCTCGGGCGCCTCCAGCCGATCCTGCGCGAGCTTCGGCCGGCGTGGGTGGTCGTGCAGGGGGACACGACGACGGCCATGGCCGCCGCGCTCGCCGCGTTCTACGAGCGGATCCCGGTCGCGCACGTGGAGGCGGGGCTGCGCACCAACGAGCGGTACAGCCCGTTCCCGGAGGAGCTCAACCGGCGCATCGTGGACCAGCTCTCGAACGCGCTCTTCGCGCCGACCGGCCACGCGCGCGCGGCGCTCCTGCGCGAGGGGTTCCCGCCGGAGCGGATCCTCGTCACCGGGAACACGGTCGTGGACGCCATCCACCACCTCCGCGCGAGCGGCGCCACCCGCCGGCGCTGGTCGGGCGGCCTCGACCTCGCGGCGATCCCCGGCCGCGTGCTCCTCGTCACGAGCCACCGGCGCGAGAGCTTCGGCGCGGGGCTCGCCGCGATCTGCCGCGCCCTCGTCCGGATCGCCGAGCGGCACGACGACGTCACGATCGTGTACCCGGTCCACCTGAACCCGAACGTGGACGGCCCCGTGCGCGCCGCCCTCGGCGGGCACCCGCGGATCGCGCTCCTCCCGCCGGTCGGCTACGTCGACCTCGCCTCGCTGCTCGAGCGGGCGTACCTCGTCCTGACCGACTCCGGCGGGATCCAGGAGGAGGCGCCGTCCTACGGGAAGCCGGTGCTCGTCCTCCGCGAGGTCACCGAGCGGCCGGAGGGCGTGGAGGCGGGGGTCGCCGCCGTGGTGGGGACCCGCGAGGACCGCATCGTCGCGGAGGCGTCGCGCCTGCTCTCCGACCGGGCCGCGTACGACCGCATGGCGACGGGCGAGAACCCCTACGGCGACGGCCGGGCGTCGGAGCGGATCGCCGACGCGCTGCTCGAGCCGCGCGCCGCGTTCGAGGCGGGCGCGGCGGCGCCCTGATATATCCTGCGCCATGGCCTCGCCCCTCGTGTTCCGCTGCGGCCGCTGCGGCGCGATGAACCGGGTCGCGCTGCTCGTCCCGGGCCGCCAGCCGGTGTGCGGCCGGTGCAAGGAGGACCTCGACACCGCCGGGTCCCCGGCGCACGTCGATCTCCCCGCGCTCCAGATCGCCATCGGCTCCTCCCCGGCGCCGGTGCTCGTCGACTTCTGGGCGCCCTGGTGCGCGCCGTGCCGGGTGTTCGCCCCGACCCTGGAGCGGTTCGCGCGCGAGCAGGCCGGCCAGGTGGTCGTCCTGAAGCTCGACACCGAGGCGAACCCCGCGGCCGGCGCGCGGTTCGGGATCCAGGCGATCCCGACGCTCGTCGCGTTCCGCGGCGGCCGCGAGGTGGACCGGGTCTCGGGCGCGCTCCCGCTCGAGGAGCTCCGCCGCTTCGCCGCGTCCGCCGTCGCG
>DASVZX010000142.1:0-2093 GCA_036391435.1 Anaeromyxobacter sp.
GCCCCGCCCGCCGGGGCGAAGGGCGGGCCGGGCGCGGCCGGCGACGACCAGCCCTCCGCGCGCGTGCAGCGGCTGTTCGACGAGGCGGTGCAGGCGGAGCAGGAGCAGCGCAAGCTCAAGGTCCCGACCGACTGGGCCTACCTCGAGCGGAAGTGGCGCGCGGTGCTGGACGCCGGCGAGCTCGCCGAGGCCCGCTTCAACCTCGGCGTCGTGCTCGAGGCGCAGGGCGAGCTCGGCGCGGCGCGCGCGGAGTACGAGCGCGCGCGGCAGGAGAAGCCGTCGCTGCGCCAGGCGGCGGTGAACCTGGGCGTGCTGCTCGAGAAGCAGGGCGACGCCGCGGCCGCCGCCGGGATCTACCAGCAGGTCGCCCGGGACTTCCCGGACGACGCGGTCTCCCGCGAGCGGCTGGCGGCCCTCTACCGCGCCGCCGGCCAGGCCGACGACGCGTGGCGCGCCGCGCGCGAGGCGCTCGTGCGCGACCCGCAGTCGGTCACCGCGCAGAAGGTGCTCGCGCAGCTCGCCTTCCAGCGGAACGACCCGGACCTCGCGAAGCTCATCGCGCTCCGCGCGCAGAAGCTCGCGCCGAACGACCCCGAGCTCCCGTTCCTGGCCGGGCAGATCGCCGCGAAGCAGGGGGACGAGGCCGCCGCGGCCGTCCAGTACCGCAAGGCGCTCGCGCTCAAGGACGACTTCCTCCCGGCGCGCTACGCCCTCCTCGACGCGGCGACGCGCAAGGGCGCCTGGGGCGCCGTCGCCGACCAGTCCGCGGCGATCCTGAAGGCGCAGCCCTCCGACGCGCGGCTCCACCTCGTCCACGCGATCGCCCTGCGCCACCTCGGGAAGGCCGACGAGGCGCTCGCCGAGCTGGCCGTCGCCGAGAAGCTCGGCGGGGACCGGCTGCCGGAAGTCCGGCTCGCGCGGGGCGTGCTGTACGCGCGCGTGAAGTCGGAGTGCGAGCCGGCGCTCGCCGAGCTCAAGGCCTACCAGCGCGCGGTCCCGGTGACGCAGAACGCGGCCCAGGTCTCGAAGCTCGTGACCGACTGCGAGCAGATGCTCGAGGAGAACAGGAAGGCGCTCGAGGCCGCGAAGCAGATGCAGGCGGAGGCGCAGCGCCAGGCGGCGGAGAAGGCGGCGAAGGCGGCGAAGGATCCGAAGGCTGCGCCCGACGACAAGGCGCAGCAAGGGAGCGGCGCTCCCACATCGGCGCCACCCCCGCGCCGTTAGGCCCGGACGCGCGCTTCTAGGGGAGAGGGACGCGGTGTAAGCTTCGTCGAGGGGACAAACCGATGCGAAAGCTGGTCGTCGCGACGCTGGTGCTCCTGCCCCTCCTGGGCTCCGCCCAGGAGAAGAAGGGCGAGGCCCAGCCCAAGGTCGAGTACGAGAAGAAGACCGTCATCAACTTCGAGGACGACACGATCGAGGGCGACCTGAAGCGCCCCGACGGCGAGTACGTCGAGGCTCGCCAGAAGGTGGACCACTCGAACCTCATCAAGATCCGCGAGGACTGGCGCGACAAGGTGATGCAGGCGTCCGGCGACCTGTAGCCCTTCCCCACTTCCCGACCCATGCCCACCCCGATCACCCTCAAGGTCTTCCGCGGCGACGAGCTCGTCCGGAGCGAGCAGTTCAACCGCGAGATCATCAAGATCGGGCGGCTCGCCTCGGCCCACCTCTGCCTCGACGACGAGAAGATCTCGCGCATCCACTCGGTGATCGAGGTCTCGCCGGACGGAAACCTCTCCATCATCGACATGGGGAGCGCCGAGGGGACCTTCGTCAACGGCAAGAAGGTCTCCCGCGGCGCCATCCGGCCCGGCGATCAGATCACGCTCGGCGGGCTGCGCATCGTCGTCGAGTCGGGCGAGGGCGCCGCGATCGCCGCCGTCGCGGAGCAGAACGTGGCGGTGTCGGTCCCCGTCTCGGCCGCTCCGGCGAAGCGCACGAACGGCCACGCGAAGATCGCCCCGGAGGTCCCCGGGACGACGGCCGCGGCCTCGCCCGCGCCGGCGGTGGCGGCGTCGGCGGCCGCGATCGCAGCGGCGGTGGCGGTCGCGCCGATCCCGGCGGAGGCGAAGGCCGCTCCCGTCCCGGCC
>DASVZX010000143.1:0-17295 GCA_036391435.1 Anaeromyxobacter sp.
CGGTCCTCGCGGATCCGCTCCGCCTGCTCGGCGGCCCCGAGCCGCGCGAGCGCGCGCGAGAGCCCGTCCTCGTCGAGGCCGAGCCCCGCGGCCGCCGCCGCGCGGACCCCTCCCGCCGCCCGCAGCGCGTGGAGCAGCTCGTCGCGCTCGCGCCGCTCGAAGGCGCGCGCGAGGCCATGGTGGTCGAGCAGCGCGGAGAGCTCCGCGTCGCCCGGGCCGGCGCCTCCGGGGCTCGCCCAGCCGGCGGCGAGGGCCGCGAGGATCGGGGCCCGGCGCGCGCCGTGGGTCCGCACGAGACGCTCGAGGACGGCGCGGCCCTCCGGCCGCCGGAGGTCGTCGAGGGCCGGGAGCGGCGCCGGAGAAGGGGGCCTGGGCGTCGCGCGGTCGCGCGCCCGGTGGATCACGACGCCGGGGCCGCGGCGTCGTCCGCCACGGCGCCGCGCCGCGGGGGGCTCCGCCGGCTCCGGCTCCGGCTCCGTCCCGGCGTCCGCCTCGCTCGCGTAGCGCCCCTCGCGCTCGCGCTCGGCGGCGACGTCGGGGGGCGCGCCGCGCGCGAGATCGGCGAGCGCGTGCGGCCCGAGCGGGCGCACCGGCGGGGGATCGGCGAGCAGCGCCCGCACGGCGAGCAGCTCGTCCCAGCCGAGCGGCGCGAGCGCGCGCCGGACCTCCGCGGGCCCGACGTGGCGCCCGGCCTCGGCGCACCAGCGCGCCGCGCGCTCGAGGAGCTCGGGATCGAGGTCTTGCATCGCGAGGGAACCTGCGCCGACGGGCGGTCCGCCGTCAAGCGATCGCGGCGCCCGGCACGCCGGCGTTGCCCGTCGGGGCGGCGCGTGCTTCACTGCCGCAGGATGGCGACGCGCGAGCGGACGGCGGGGAGCGGGGAGGGGAGCGGCCCCGGCCGCGCGGCCGGGCCCGCGCGGGCCGTGCGCGCCGTGCGCTGGGTCCTGATCGGCCTCCTCATGGCGTCGGCGGCGCTGACGCTGTTCGGCTTCCCCGCGCTCCAGCGGGCGGTCGCGGGCGGGGGGTGGCCGCCCGTCGCGGTCGTCCTCGGCGCCGCGCTGCTCGCCCTCTTCGCGATCGGCTACGCCGGGTACCGGATCGTGCTCGTCCGCGCGGGGCGGTATCCCGCCGGGAAGGCGCTCGTGCGGATCGCGCTCATGGCGGCCGTGGTGGGGGTCGTGGTGGGGCTCGTCCGGGCGCCGCCGGACGGGCGCGCGCCGGGGCTCGCCCCCGTCGACCTCGAGCGGACGCTGCTCTCCGCGGATCCGGACGTGCGCGCGCTGGCCGCCGAGGTGGTCCGCCACCGGCCCCGCGCGCAGGCGCTCCGGGCCGTGCCGCGCCTGCTGGCGCTCCTCGAGGATCGCTCGCCGGAGGTGCGCCGGCAAGCCCGGCTCTCGCTCGCCGCCCTCGCCGGACGCGACGTGGGGGGCGAGGGCCCGGACGCTCCGGCGCGCTGGCGCGATTACTGGCGCGACGCGGGGCGTTGATCGGGGACGGCGCCCGGGGCGCCCGCTCGTCCCGGCCGGACGCTCCCCCGGGGGCTTGCCGTCCACCCGGCAGATGTGATACCGATAATCGTTATCGACATGACCCAGACGATCCGGGACGGCGACAGGGAGCCGAGGAAGGGCGCAGCGCGCGGGCCGGCCTCCTCGCCGGCGCACGCGCTCAGCGCGTACATCGAGGAGAAGGGGCTCAAGCGCTCGCGGCAGCGCGACCGGATCGCGGAGACCTTCTTCGCGATGGGCGGCCACGTGAGCGTGGAGGAGCTCGTCGCCCGCGTCCGCCGGGTCGACCCCCGCGTCTCGGTCGCGACGGTCTACCGGACCATGAAGCTCCTCGCCGACTGCGGGCTCGCCCTCCCCCGGCAGTTCGGGGGCGGGCAGACCCGCTACGAGGCGGCCGCCGGCCGGGAGCACCACGACCACATGATCTGCACGCGCTGCGGCGAGATCGTCGAGTTCGCGAACGCGAAGATCGAGTCGCTCCAGGAGCTCGTGGCGCGGCGCCACGGCTTCGAGGTGGAGCGCCACAAGCTCGAGCTGTACGGACGCTGCGCCCGCTGCGCCGCCGCGCGCGAGGCGACGCCGTGACGCCTCCCCCTCCGCAGGCCGCGCCGGCCGGGGCCGCCCCCCGGCGCGACGGCGCGGGCCTCGAGAAGAAGCGGGTCGTCTCCGCCGCGAGGACCGTCATCCTCGTCGGCAACCCGAACGTCGGGAAGAGCGCGATGTTCGGCGCGCTCACCGGCAAGTACGTCACCGTGTCGAACTACCCCGGCACGACCGTCGAGGTGACGCGCGGCTCCGCGACGATCGACGGCCAGCCCTGGCACGTCATGGACACGCCGGGGACGAACAACCTGCTCCCGATGTCCGAGGACGAGCAGGTGACGCGCGACATCCTCCTCTCGGAGCGCGGCTACGTCGCCCTCCAGGTGTGCGACGCGAAGAACCTCCGGCGCGGGCTGCTCCTCTCCGTCCAGCTCGCCGAGGCGGGCGTGCCCTTCGTGCTCGCCCTCAACATGGCGGACGAGGCGGCGAGCCGCGGGTTCACGATCGACGACGCGCGCCTCTCGCGCGAGCTCGGCGTGGACGTCGTCCCGACCGTGGCCATCGAGCGCAAGGGGCTCGCCACGCTCCAGGGGCGCCTCGCCGCGGCCCGCCGGTCCGGGCTCGAGCCGCGCTACGACGCCCCCATCGAGGCGGCGATCGCCGAGGTGCTGCCGCTCCTTCCGGCCGCGGCCCTCGGTCCGCGCGCCCTCGCCGTCATGGCGCTCGTCGGCGACGACTCCCTGCGGACCTACCTCGCGGGCCAGCTCGCCGAGGACGCGCTCGCCCGGATCGGCGACGTCCGGCGCGCGCTCGCCGCGCGCTACCCCGAGTCGCTCCGGTTCGTCGTCGCGCGCCAGCGGCTCGCCGCGGTCGACCGCCTCCACGACGCGGTGGTGACGCGCGGCGGCGCGTCCGCGGGGAGCGGCTTCGCCCGGCGCCTCGGAAACTGGTCCACCCATCCGATCTGGGGGATCCCGATCCTCCTCCTCGTCCTCTGGCTCGCCTACGAGTTCGTCGGCGTCCTCGGCGCGGGGAAGCTCGTCGACCTCCTCGAGCGCAGGGTGTTCGCGCAGGGGATCGTGCCCTGGGCGGACCGGCTCGTCCGCTGGGCGGTGCCGTGGGAGGGCGCGCAGCGGTTCCTCGTCGGGCCGCCGGGCGTCCCGTACGTCGAGCACGGCGGGTTCCTCGTCGGGAAGTACGGCGTCCTCTCGATGGGGCTCTCCTACGGGATCGCGATCGTCCTCCCCATCGTCACGACGTTCTTCATCGCCTTCAGCGTCCTCGAGGACTCGGGGTACCTCCCGCGCCTCGCGGTGATGGTGAACAAGGTCTTCAAGCGGATGGGGCTGAACGGGAAGGCCGTCCTCCCCATGGTGCTCGGCCTCGGCTGCGACACGATGGCGACGATGACCGCCCGCATCATGGAGACGCGCAAGGAGCGGGTGATCGTGACGCTGCTCCTCGCGCTCGGCGTCCCGTGCAGCGCGCAGATGGCGGTCATCCTCGCGATGAGCACGGGCCTGTCGAAGGGCGCCCTCGCCTGGTTCGCGGGCTCGATCCTGCTCGTCATCTTCCTCGTCGGCTGGCTCGCGGCGAAGGTGCTGCCGGGGCGAGGGTCGGACTTCATGCTGGAGCTGCCGCCGCTCCGCGTGCCGCAGGCGGGCAACATCGCCGTGAAGACGCTCGCCCGGATCGAGTGGTACCTGCGCGAGGCGCTCCCGCTCTTCGTGCTCGGCACGCTCATCCTCTGGGGCCTCGACCGGTTCGGCGGACTCGCCGTGCTCGAGCGCGGCGCGGCGCCGGTCGTCGTCGGGCTCCTCCACCTCCCGAAGGAGGCCGCGAGCGCCTTCATCCTCGGGTTCCTGCGCCGGGACTACGCGGCGGCGGGGCTGTTCCGCCACTTCGAGCCCTTCATGCGCGCCGGCACGATGACGTGGGACATGGAGGTGCAGGTCACGGTGGCCCTCGTGACCATCACGCTCTTCGTCCCCTGCATCGCGAACTTCTTCATGATCCTGAAGGAGCGCGGCTGGAGGACGGGCGTCGCCATCATGGGCTTCATCCTGCCGTTCTCCTTCGGCGTGGGCGCGCTGCTCAACGTGCTCATGCGGCTCGGGCACTAGGGACCGACCGTGGAGACCTCCGAGACCGCCACCGCGCGCCGCCCGGCCCCTCGCCTCGAGCGCTGCCCGCTCTGCGGGGCCGAGTTCGACGCCGAGGGGCAGGGGTGCCGCCCGAGCTGCCCGATGGCGAAGGGGTGCAGCGTCGTCTGCTGCCCGGCCTGCGGGTACAGCTTCCCCCAGGAGCGCGGGCTCGCCGGCGGGCTGCGCCGGATCCTCGACAGGCTGAAGAGCGGGAAGGAGCACGCGTGAGCGGCATGGAAGCGCACCGGGTGGAGGAGATCCTCGAGCACGTGTGGACGGAGCGCGAGGAGGGGCGGGACGCCGCCTCCGGGATCCTCCAGGCGTCCGCGACGGACCACGCCCCGGCGGCGCGCGAGGCCGACCTCGAGGAGCTCGCGGCGGCGGGGTTCGTCCGCCGCGACGGCGACCGGGTCCTGCTGACGGCCGAGGGAGAGGCGCGCGCCCGCGACGTCATCCGGCGCCACCGGCTCACCGAGCGGCTCTTCCGCGACCTCCTCGACCTCGGCGAGCGGACGATGGAGGCGCAGGCCTGCGAGTTCGAGCACATCCTCTCGCACGAGGCGACCGACTCGGTCTGCACGCTGCTCGGCCACCCGCCGACGTGCCCGCACGGCAAGCCCATCCCGCCGGGCGAGTGCTGCGGCGCCTTCCAGCGCACGGTGCGGCCGCTCGTGACCGGGCTCCCGAGCTTCGACCTCGGCGCCACCGGGCGCATCGTCTTCATCGCCCCCAAGTTCCACGACCGCATGGACCGGCTCGCCGCCCTCGGCGTGATCCCCGGCAGCACCGTCCGGCTCCACCAGCGCTCGCCCTCCTACGTCATCGAGATCGGCGAGACGACCATCGCCCTCGATCCGGAGATCGCGAGCGAGATCTTCGTGAAGCGCGTCGAGGCGCGCCCCGCGTAGCCGTCCCCCGCAGCACCGCGTTTCCCCGGCAGCACCCGGAGAGAGCCCCGCGCGGGCCACCATCGATAATGACTCGCACCCTCGTGATCGTCGCCCTCGCCGCCGCCCTCGGCGTCCCCACCGCCTCCCGCGCCGACCGGCGCTACTACGGCGAGACGTACAACGCGTCCACCGCGCCGAGGGGCTCCCTCGACGTGGAGCTGTGGACCACCTACGCCGACCCCCCGCGGGACGCCGCCGGCGTGCCGGGGCTCTGGCGGCACCAGCTCGAGCTCGAGACCGGGATCACCGATCGCTGGGACGTCGCCGTGTACGGCGTGGCGCGCCAGGTCCGCGGCGAGGCCGTCGAGCTCGAGGCCGTGAAGCTCGAGTCGCGCCTCGCGCTCGCCGCGCCGGGGACGTGGTTCGTCGATCCCGTCCTGTACGTGGAGCTCCAGAAGACGCTCGTCGAGGACCGGCCCTTCTCGATCGAGGAGAAGCTCATCCTCGCGAAGGACGTCGGCCGGCTGAACGCCGCCCTGAACGTCGCGGCGGAGCAGGAGCTCGCGGGGGGCGAGGTGCACCCCGAGTGGTCGTACGCGCTCGGCTCCTCCTGGGAGATCGTCCCCGCCTTCCGGCTCGGGGCGGAGCTCTTCGGGGACGTCGCCGACGTGGCGGTCTCCCCCGGCGTCGAGCGGCGGGAGTCGCAGGCCTGGGCGGGCCCCGCCGCGTCGATCGCGGTCGCCCGCAGCTGGCTCGTCCTCGCGGCGGGGCTCGGCCTGAACGGCGAGAGCGACGCCTTCCGGGCGCGCGCCATCCTCGCGTTCCAGTTCTAGGAGGCGGTCCATGCGCACGCTCCTGCTCGCCGCGACGGTCCTCGGGCTCTCCGCCCTCGCGTGCGCCGGCGCGCCGGCGGGCGCCGGCCCCGGCCAGGCGGATCGGCTCTACCGCTCGAAGTGCTCGGCCTGCCACCGCGCCTACGCCCCCGCGAGCCGCGACGCCGCCGCGTGGGCGCAGGTGCTCCCGCGGATGGCGCCGCGGGCGCGGCTCTCGGACGCCGAGCGGGCGCGCATCCTCGCGTACCTGCAGGAGAACGCGCGCGACGCGCCGGCCGGCGCCGCCGGTCGCTAGCCGTCGCGGGGCGCCGCGGGCCGGTATCCGCCGATTTCTGGACGCCCGGGCCCCCGCTGCTACGGTGGCCGCAACGGCATGTCCGGGACGCGCGGGCGGTGGGCCAGGTGGTGGGTCGTCGGGGCCGTCGCGGCCGCCGCCGCGGCGGCCGCGCTCGACCCCTCCGGCCTGCGACGGCACGGCGACCTCTCGGGAGAGGTGCGGCGGATGCGCGCCGAGAACGCCCGGCTCGCCGCCGAGAACGCCGCGCTCGCGCGCGAGGCGCACACGCTCCGGTCGGATCCCGCCGCGCTCGAGCGCGCCGCGCGCGAGGAGCTCCGGTTCGTCCGCCCGGGCGAGCGGGTCTACTGGCTCGGGTCGGGGGAGGGCGCCGCGCCGTGACCTCCGCCGTGACGCCGCTGCGGGCGCGCGCCCCGGTGCGAACGACGCCGAGCGTCCGCGACCATCTCGGCGCGCGCCGCCCGAGGCCGATCCTCGTCCGGCTCTACGTCGCGGTGCTCGGCGACGGCGGCGTCGCGGGCGCGCCCGCGCGCCGTCGGGCGCGGCGGTTCCTGCTCCGGAGCGCGCCGGCCGCGGTCACGGTGCTCGTCGCCGCCCTCGTCGGCCTGCGCGCGTTCGAGGTCCCGGCCCCGGGCTGGCCGCAGGCCGCCGCGATGGCCGTGCTCGCCGTGGCGCTGGGCGGCCTCGTCTGGCGGCGCGTCGCCGGCGCCGCCGCCGGGCAGAGCGCGGCGCACCGCGAGCAGCTCGAGCTCGGCGCGCTGATGGTCGTCGCCGCCTACGCCGTCGCGCAGTCCGCCGGCGCGGGCGACGCCGAGTCGCCGTTCCAGGCGGTCGTCTACCTCGTCATGGCGTTCCTCGTCGCGTTCCTCGCGCGCCGGGTGGGCTTCGCCCTCGTCGTGCTCGCGGTGGGGCTCGAGGCGCTGCTCTGGTTCTCGCGCGGCGCCCGGGCCTGGGACGCGCCGGGGACCGTGGTCCACGCCGGCTTCGTCGTCCTCTTCGCGGTGCTCTACCACGCCGTCCTCTCGGCGCAGGTCGCGTCCTCGCGGCGCTCCGAGGCGGCGGCGGTCGAGCGGCGCATGCAGGAGATCACCGAGCGGGCGCAGGAGCTCCGGCTGCTCGGCCCCGCCGCCGGCGAGGGCGATCCGGCCGCGCGCGAGCAGCGCTGGACCGAGGCGGCCGTGGTCGAGATCGAGGGCGCCGTCCGCGGGGCCCTCGAGGTGGCGGAGGTGGCGCTGCGGAGCCACACCTGCGCGGTGTTCCTGCTGTCGCCCGACGACCGCGAGCTGCGGCTCCGCGAGTGCCGCTCGTCGTCCGACGCGGTGTCGCGCGAGCCGATCCCGGCGGGCGAGGGCGCCCTCGGCGGCGCCGTCCGGCGGCGCTCCCCGGTGCGGCTCCACGGCGAGGTGCGCTCGGTGAGCTACTACGCGGACGGGACGCGGCCGCGCGCGCTCCTCGCGGTCCCGCTCGTGGATCGCCGGGGCGCGCACGTCCGCGGCGTCGTCGTCGCCGACCGGCTCGAGCCCACCCCGTTCACGGACGAGGACGAGCGCCTGCTCCGGACGCTCTCCGCCGAGATCCTCCGCGCCGTCGAGGCCGAGCGGCTCATGATGGACATGAAGCGCACCCGCGACGAGAAGGAGCGCTTCTACGAGGCGATCGAGCGCCTCAACCGGACCACGAAGCCGCTCGAGGTGTTCGACGCCACGATCGAGGTGGCCCGGGGCATGGTCGCGGTGGACTTCGCGGCGGTGACGCTCGTCGAGGACCGGGAGGGCAAGACGGTGCACCGCGTCGCGCGCGTCGTCGGGACCGAGGAGGGCCGGTCGACCGCCGCCCTCGAGGGGCTCGAGTTCAAGGGGGACATCGGGCTCGTGGCCTCGGCGGTGCGGCTCGGCTCGTGCCTGCCGGCGAAGGACATCGACGTCGCGAAGGCGCCGGTGTTCGACTCGGCGACCCGGCTGCGCGGCCTCGCCTCGCTCAAGGTGATCCCGCTGCGGACCGCGCAGAACGTGCTCGGGACGGTGGTCCTCGGCGCGCGGCGCCCGGGCGCCTACGGGCCCGAGGCGGTCCGCCAGCTCGAGGTCGTCGCCATGCAGGCGGCCGAGTCGATCTACCGCGCCCGGCTCTTCGAGCAGACCGAGCGGCTCGCGACGACGGACGGCCTCACCGGGCTCCTCAACCACCGCACGTTCCAGGGGAGGCTCGACGAGCAGCTCGCGCACGCGGAGCGCTACGGGAAGCGCCTCTCGCTCCTCATCGGCGACATCGACCACTTCAAGTCGGTGAACGACACCTACGGCCACCCGGTCGGCGACCTCGTGCTGAAGGGGGTCGCCCGGACGCTCGCGAAGGAGGCGCGCGCCACCGACCTCGTCGCCCGCTACGGCGGCGAGGAGTTCGCGGTGGTGATGCCCGAGACGGACGCCGCCGGGGCCCTCGTCATCGCGGAGCGGATCCGCGAGCGCGTCGCCCAGCTCGGGCTCGAGACGGACCGGGGCCCGCTTCGAGTCACGATGTCCCTCGGGGTCGCGACGTTCCCCGAGGACGGGGCGAAGAAGGGCGCGCTGGTCGAGCGCGCGGACGCGTGCCTGTACCAGGCGAAGCGGAGCGGGCGGAACCGGACCGTCGCCGCCGGCGCGCCACGTCCGCGCGCGGCGAGCGGAGGGGCAGCCGGGTGAGGCTGCCCCGGAGCGAGCGGGGGGCCCGGGGGGGCGCGGCTTCACCGCGTCCCCCCGGCGAGAAGGCCCGCGGGGTGAGCGCGCGCGGCGGGCGGCTCGGGGAGCCCGCCCGCCCGCGCCCGGCGCCTGCTAGAATCCCCCCGTCCCGCCGCTCGCGCGGGCCCCTCCCCGGAGCCACCCCGACTTGAAAAAGAACTTCGTCCTGGACACGAACGTCCTCCTCCACGATCCGCGCAGCATCTTCGGGTTCGAGGACAACGACGTCGTCGTCCCGATCTACGTCATCGAGGAGATCGACAACTTCAAGCGCGACCTCTCGACGCTGGGCCGGAACGCCCGCCAGGTGTCGCGCATCCTCGACGAGTTCCGGACGCAGGGGAAGCTCGCGGACGGCGTCTCCATCGGCCCGGACAAGGGGCTCATCCGCGTGCTCCTGGCCGAGCGGAAGCTCCCGCACGGCGCGGGCGAGGGGCGCACGACCGACGACAAGATCCTCGGTGTGGCGCTCGACCTGCTCGAGCGCGACGAGGGCAAGCCGACCGTCTTCGTCACGAAGGACACGAACCTCCGCATCCGGGCGGACGCGCTCGGACTCCACGCGGTGGACTACGACGTCGAGGGGCTCGCCGCGCTCGACGAGCTGTGGAGCGGCGTGTCCGACGCGGAGGTCGGCCCGGAGCAGGTGAACGAGTTCTACGCGAACGGCACGCTGCCCTGGACGCCCGAGGGCGAGCCGCCGCCGCCCAACGCGTTCGTGGTGCTGCGCGACCGGACGAACCCGCAGCACTCCGCCGTCGGCAAGTACAGCGCCGCGAAGCAGTCGTTCGTGAAGCTCATCCAGACCCCGAAGGAGGGCGTCTGGGGGATCCGCCCCCGGAACAAGGAGCAGTCCTTCGCGCTCGACCTGCTCCTCAACGACGAGGTCCGGCTCGTCACCATCGTCGGGAAGGCCGGCACCGGGAAGACGCTCCTCGCCATCGCCGCCGGCCTCCAGAAGACGATGGAGGACGGGGTCTACCAGAAGCTGCTCGTCTCGCGGCCGATCTTCCCGCTCGGGCGCGACATCGGGTACCTGCCGGGCTCCGTCGAGGAGAAGCTCAACCCCTGGATGCAGCCGATCTTCGACAACGTCGAGTACCTCATGAACCTCTCGCGCTCGGAGAAGAAGGCCGGGCGCGGCTACCACGAGCTCCTCGACCTCGGCATCCTCGAGATCGAGCCGCTCACCTACATCCGCGGCCGCTCCATCCCGAACCAGTTCATCATCGTGGACGAGGCGCAGAACCTGACGCCCCACGAGGTGAAGACCATCATCACGCGCGTCGGGGACGGGACGAAGATCGTCCTCACCGGCGACCCGTACCAGATCGACAACCCGTACGTCGACCAGACGAACAACGGGCTCATCCACGTGGTGAACCGGTTCCGGCAGGAGCGGCTCGCCGGCCACGTCACGATGAGCAAGGGCGAGCGGAGCCCGCTCGCGGAGCTGGCGGCGAACCTGCTGTAGCGAACCCGTGAGCGAGCCCGTGCCCGGGCCCGAGGAGAAGCCGGGCGCGGGCGCGGGCGCGTTCACGGGAGACGTGGCCGGTCGTCGTCCGCGGCCTTAGGCTGAAGGTCGTGGATGGGACGGACGGAAAGGGGAGCCCCGTCACCCCGACCCTGGATTACCCCCTCGACTACACCTTCAAGGTGATGGGGCTCGCGGCGGACGACTTCCCGGAGCACGCCCGCCTCCTCGTCGCCCGGGTGGTCGGGTCGGTGCCGGCGGAGCGGGTCACCGTGCGCGCGAGCGCGGCCGGGAAGTACCAGTCCGTCTCCGTCGTCGCGCGCCTCGTGTCGGAGGCGCAGCGGCGCGCCGTCTACGAGGCGCTCTGGGCGGACGAGCGGGTCGTCTACTACCTGTGACTCGCGGAGCGCTCCGGAGAGCCGGGGCAGCCGCGGGGAGCGGGCGGCGCGTCTCGCGCCGCGAGGAGCCTGGCCGGAGACTAGGCGGCCTGGGCGCGCTCCCCGAAGTCGACGATCTCGACCGGGTTCGCGGCCATGCCGAAGGCGACCTCGTCGCGCCAGCCCTCGGCGTCGCCGCCGACCTGGAGCGGCATCGGCTTCTCGAACCGGAGCGCCACCCGGTGCGCGTGGAAGTCGAGGAGCCCCTCGTGCGCGAACCCGCCCGACCAGATCCTCGGGAGGTTCATCACGATCGTCCCGACGTCGATCTTCGTCGCGACGCGGAGCTGCATCATCCCCTCGGCCCGCTCCGCGAACGGGAACGCGCGGAGGCCCAGGCCGTAGTACGGGACGGTGCTCGCGGCGGCGAGCATGCACGGGCCGGCGTAGAGGAGCTCGCCGTGCCCGATGGGGCGGCCGATCCGCTCGCCGGTCGCGTCGAGGCGCCAGGCGGCCTGCCCGACGTTCACGATCTCGCAGTAGGTCGCGCGCCGCTCGAGGAGCGCCCGCGGCGCCGAGCGGAGCGCGACGGCGAGGCCGTACCCGGCCGCGCCGAGGCCCAGCCGCGCGAGCGGGGTGCCCGCGAGCCGCTCGCGGATCCAGTGGTAGTCGTTCAGGACGGCGGCATCGACGCCCACGCCGGCGAAGGGCGTGCGGCGGCCCTCGCAGGTGAGCAGGTCGAGGCGGCGGACGCCGTCCACCTCGCCGCGCAGGTAGCGCGCGAGGTCGTGCGCGTGGCGGCGCGGGCGCGCCCCGACCATCTCGGCGACCGCGTTGCCGGTGCCGAGCGCGAGCACGCCGAACCGCGGCGGGCGCGCCGACCGGCGCTCCGCGGCCTCGAGGATCCGGTTCACCCACGCGACGAAGGTCCCGTCGCCGCCGCCCGTGAAGACGGTGCGGTAGCGGCGCTCGACGACCTGCTCGGCGATGCGGTTCGCCTCGTCGGGCGTCTTCGAGAGGAAGACGTGCTCGCCCGGCACCACCGCGTGGAGCGCCGCCCGGACGGTCGCGTTCACCGACTTCGCGTTCGCGTTGAGGAGCACGGCGACGCCTGGGGGCTCCGCGACCGGAGAGGGGTCGCAGAAGGGGGCCTGCGCGGAGTTGACGACCATTCGGAGCATCGAGACCCCTGACGAGCCGTGACGCCGGCGCCCCGGTCTGGAGCAATGCGGGTGCCACGGCGCGTCAGGAGGACGTTCCCCAGTGTTTCCGGGTGAGTTCCGGTGTGGGCCCCTCTGGGTGGTGAGGCGCTTCGACGCGTCGCCCGGGTGGCGGCGCGAAGCTCGCTACGCACCTCGTCGTGCCGGGGGGCGAGCGGCGGCCCGATCGGGGGCGGGCGTCCGCGGGCGGCGCGGGGCCGGGCGCTCTCCCCGGCCGGGAAGCATCGGAAATCCGCGGGCCACCGTTTGACAGCCCGGGGCGCCGCCTTACGTTCCCCCCCGTCAGGAGGAATTCGAACACCATGGCCAAGATCATCGGCATCGACCTCGGCACGACGAACTCCGTCGTCGCGGTGATGGAAGGCAAGGACGCCGTCGTCATCACGAACGAGGAGGGGTCTCGCCTCACCCCGAGCGTCGTCGCGTACACGAAGGAGGGGGAGCGCCTCGTCGGCCAGGTCGCCAAGCGACAGGCCATCACGAACCCGGAGAAGACCGTCTACTCCATCAAGCGGTTCATGGGGCGGCGCTTCTCCGAGATCCAGGACGAGATGAAGCGCGTCCCGTACCACGTCGTCGAGGGCCCGAACGGCGACGCGCGCCTCGAGATCGAGGGGAAGCAGTACTCGCCGCCCGAGATCAGCGCGCAGATCCTGCTCAAGCTGAAGCGGGCCGCCGAGAACTACCTCGGCGAGAAGGTCACCGACGCGGTCATCACCGTGCCCGCCTACTTCAACGACGCCCAGCGCCAGGCGACGAAGGACGCCGGCGAGATCGCGGGCCTGAACGTGCGGCGCATCGTGAACGAGCCGACGGCGGCCGCGCTCGCGTACGGCCTCGACAAGAAGAAGAACGAGAAGATCGCCGTCTACGACTTCGGCGGCGGCACGTTCGACATCTCGATCCTCGAGGTGGGCGAGAACGTGGTCGAGGTGCTCGCCACGAACGGCGACACCCACCTCGGCGGCGACAACATCGACCAGAAGATCATCGACTGGCTCATCGCCGAGTTCAAGAAGGACGTCGGCATCGACGTCTCGAAGGACAAGATGGTGCTCCAGCGCCTGAAGGAGGCGGCGGAGAAGGCCAAGATCGAGCTCTCCTCGATGATGGAGACCGAGATCAACCTGCCGTTCCTCACCGCCGACCAGACCGGCCCCAAGCACCTCTCGATCAAGCTCAGCCGGGCGAAGCTCGAGGCGATGGTGGACGACCTCGTCCAGCGCTCGATCGAGCCGACCCGCAAGTGCCTCGCGGACGCGAAGCTCCAGCCGTCGCAGGTCGACGAGGTGGTCCTCGTCGGCGGCCAGACGCGCATGCCGAAGATCTTCGAGACCGTGAAGAAGTTCTTCGGGAAGGAGCCGAACCGGAGCGTGAACCCCGACGAGGTGGTCGCGGTCGGCGCCGCGGTCCAGGCGGGCGTCCTCTCCGGCGAGGTGAAGGACATCCTGCTCCTCGACGTCACGCCGCTCTCGCTCGGCGTCGAGACGCTCGGCGGCGTCATGACCCGGCTCGTCGAGCGGAACACGACCATCCCCACGAAGAAGACGGAGGTCTTCTCCACGGCCTCGGACAGCCAGACGTCGGTCGAGATCCACGTGCTCCAGGGCGAGCGCGAGATGGCGCGGGACAACCGCACCCTCGGCCGGTTCCACCTGGAGGGCATCCCCCCGGCGCCGCGCGGCCTGCCGCAGATCGAGGTGACGTTCGACATCGACGCCAACGGCATCCTCAACGTGTCCGCGAAGGACAAGGGCACCGGCAAGGAGCAGAAGATCACCATCACCCACTCGTCCGGCCTCGCGAAGGACGAGGTGGAGAAGATGGTCACGGACGCCCAGGCGCACGAGGCCGAGGACAAGCAGCGGCGCGAGGAGGTCGAGCAGCGCAACCGCGCCGAGAACCTCGCCTACCAGATGGAGAAGCTCCTCAAGGACAGCAAGGACAAGCTCCAGGCCGCGACCGCGAAGGAGATCGAGGACGCGGTGGCCGAGGTCCACAAGGTCCGGGAGAAGGGGAGCGCCGCCGAGGTGAAGGCCGCCATGGAGCGGCTCGAGAAGGCGAGCCACAAGGCCGCGGAGGAGCTGTACAAGACCGCCGCGCCCGGCGCCGCGGGCGACGGGCAGGGCCCGGCCCAGCCCCAGGGCGGCGGCGAGGAGAAGCCGAAGGACAACGTGGTCGACGCCGAGTACAAGCAGGTCTGACGGCCCCGCAGGGCCCGTGAACGAGCCCGCGTCCGAGCCCGCGCCCGAGGGGAGGCCGGGCCCGGGCGCGGGCTCGTTCACGCTCACGGGCGGAGCGCCGCGCTCGCTTTCCCGCGGTGGCGGCCTTACGATCCGCCGCGGATGCACCTCACCATCCTCTCCCGCTCCCCCTCCATCTACACGACGCGCCGCCTCGTCGAGGCCGCGCGCGAGCGCGGGATCGCGGTGCGGGTCATCGACCCGCTCGACGTCGAGATGGGGCTCGGCGACGCCCCGGCGCTGTACTGGCGGCGGAAGCGGTTCCCGCGGACCGACGTGGTGGTCCCCCGGATCGGGCTGTCCGTGCACCAGTACGGGCTCTCCGTGGTGAACCAGCTCGAGCTCATGGGGATC
Organism: Anaeromyxobacter sp.; assembly: GCA_036391435.1. Classification (GTDB taxonomy): domain Bacteria; phylum Myxococcota; class Myxococcia; order Myxococcales; family Anaeromyxobacteraceae; genus Anaeromyxobacter. The sequence goes on from DASVZX010000143.1 coordinate 14,596, forward strand.
CCCGTGCTGAACGGCGCGTACGGCATCGGCGCGAGCCGCAACAAGATGCGGAGCCTCCAGCTCCTCGCCGCGGCGGGCGTCCCGGTGCCGCGCACCGTCATGGCGTCCGACGCGTCGGGCATCAAGCAGATGGTGAAGCTCGTGGGCGGCGTGCCCGTGCTCGTGAAGCTCCTCTCCGGCAACGAGAAGAGCGGCGCGATGATCTGCGAGAGCATGCAGTCGCTCGAGGCCGCGCTCGAGGCGATCCTCGGCCTCGGGCACGACATCGTCGTCCAGCAGTACCTCCGCGGCGCGAAGGGGCGCGACCTGCGGGTCCTCGTGGTGGGCGGCGAGGTCGTCGCGGCGCTCCGGCGCAGCCCGCCCGTCGGCCGGTTCTCCCGCAACCTCCGCCGCGGCGCGCAGTTCGAGCGCGCCGAGCTGCCCGGGTCCTACGCCCGCCTCGCGGTCGCCGCCGCGCGCGTGATGCGGCTCGAGGTCTGCGCGGTGGACATGCTCGACGTGAAGGCCGGCCCGCGCGTCTTCGAGGTGAACGGCTCGCCGTCCATCAAGGAGCCGGAGGCCGTGTGCGGCGTGGACGCCGCGGGCCGGATCGTGGAGCGGGCCGCGGCGCTCGCCGAGGCGCCGGCTCGCCGCCGCGCGGCGGCGGCCCACCCCGGGAGCCCGTGAATCGTGGCCGCTCCCCGGCGTCCCTGGTATAGAGCCGCCCGAGGAGGCCCCTCCCGATGACCCCCCGCACGTCCCTCGCCCTCGCCGCGCTCTCGGCCGCGCTCCTCGCGGCGCCGCTCGCTCGCGCCGCCGATCCGTCGGCGGAGGCCGCGAACAGCTACCGGATCGACACCGCCGGCTCGACCGAGCGGGTCGCTCCCGGCGGCAAGGGCACGATCGTCCTCTCGATCGTCCCGCTCGCGAAGGTGCACGTCCACCCGCAGGCGCCGCTCAAGATCACGCTCGAGTCCACCCCCGGGCTGAAGCTCGAGAAGACCTCGCTCGGGAAGGCGGACCCCGTCGATCCCAAGGCGGACGGCCGGCGCTTCGAGGTGCCGTTCGTGGCCCAGGCCGCCGGCAAGCAGGAGGCGCGGGCGAGGATGGACTTCTTCATCTGCTCCGACCAGTGGTGCGTGAAGCAGGTGAAGGACGTCACGGTGCCGGTCGACGTGAAGTGACGGTTCCCGTGAACGTGAGCGCGCCCGATTCGGGCGCGTGCACGGGACGAGGGCGGCATGCGGATCGTCTACGGCGTGAACCCCGTCCGCGAGCGGCTGCGCGCGGGGGGGGAGGGCGTGTCGGAGCTCTGGCTCGCCGAGGGGACGACGCGCGGCGCCGCCTTCGGCGAGCTCGAGCGGCTCGCGCGCGCCGCCGGCGCGAAGGTGCGCGCGGCGCCCCGCCAGAAGCTCGACCGCCTCTCCGGGACGGACCGCCACCAGGGCGTCGTCGCCGTCGTGGCGGACTTCGCCTACGCGGCGCTCGAGGACCTCCTCGCCGCCGCGGCCGCGAGCGGCCGGCCGCCGCTCCTCGTCGTGCTGGACGGCGTCGAGGACCCGCACAACCTCGGCGCGATCATCCGGTCGGCCCACGCGCTCGGCGCCCACGGCGTCGTCATCCCGAAGGACCGCGCCGTCGGCGTCACGCCGGCGGCCGCCAAGGCGTCGGCGGGAGCGGTCGAGCGCTGCCCGGTCGCGCGGGTGACGAACGTCGCGAAGGCGCTCGACGCGCTCAAGGAGGCGGGGGTCTGGTCGGTCGCCCTCGCCGCGGACGGCGAGCGGCCGCTCGCGCAGGTGGATCTGAAGGGGCCGATCGCGCTCGTCCTCGGGAGCGAGGGGGAGGGGCTGCGCCCGCTCGTCCGGAAGACCTGCGATCTGTCCGCCAGCATCCCCATGACGGGGGAGATCGACTCCCTCTCGGTGTCCGCCTCCGCGGCCGTCGCCCTCTACGAGGCGGCCCGGCAGAGGGGGCCCTAGGCCCCGGTCCGGACGGCGCTTTGCCGTCCTTGACAAGATCAGGCCCATCCCATAAAAGACGCGGCTCCACAAAGGACCGGGCCAGCGGCCCGTGCCGAAGTGCGCGTCGTCACGGGAGAGCCGGATCTCGAAGGATTCTTGCTGGCGTAGCTCAGCTGGTAGAGCAGCTGCCTTGTAAGCAGCAGGTCGCGGGTTCGAGTCCCACCGCCAGCTCCAGTGGGATTCACGCAGCGTACAGGAAGTGTCCTGGAGGGGTTCCCGAGCGGCCAAAGGGAACAGACTGTAAATCTGTCGGTCCACGACCTACGGTGGTTCGAATCCACCCCCCTCCACTCAGCGTCAATAGCGGCGTCGCGGTCCACGGGAGAAAGTTGCGGGAATAGCTCAGCTGGTAGAGCGTCAGCCTTCCAAGCTGAATGTCGCGGGTTCGAATCCCGTTTCCCGCTCCACCCAGGTCGAAAGGAACACGCCCTCGTAGCTCAGTCGGTAGAGCGCGTCCTTGGTAAGGACGAGGTCTCCAGTTCAATCCTGGACGAGGGCTCCAAGTCTCTACAGCAAGCGCGGCTTCGACGAGACGCGCGCAACCGCAGGAGAGCGCATCCATGGCCAAGGAGAAGTTCGAGCGTAACAAGCCGCACGTGAACGTCGGGACGATCGGGCACGTCGATCACGGCAAGACCACGCTGACGGCCGCCATCACGAAGTACTGCGCGTCGCAGGGGCTGGCGCAGTTCATGGCGTA
>DASVZX010000144.1:0-63224 GCA_036391435.1 Anaeromyxobacter sp.
AGGTACATCGAGGGCTGGTACAACCCGCACCGCCGACACTCGGCGCTCGACTACCAGTCACCGGTGAACTACGAAAGGAAGTGCCTTGCTGCGGCTTAGCCCACGCAGCCGCGCAGGCTCCACGGAACCGGATCAACTCCAGTGGACGGGTCGTTGGCCGGATTTCGACCCGCGCCGGGGTCGGTGGACGTCCCGTTGGCCGCTTTTGCCGGCGGCCGCCGCCCCCAGCCCCGCGGCGGGCGCACCGGGACCCCGGCCGCCTTGAGGTACGCGCTCGCCGTCTCGCGGCGCACGCCCGTCGCATCCTCGATGCGCCGCAGCGGCCATCCGAGACGGCCCAGCGCCACCACCTGTTGCTTCTTCTCGTCGCTCAAGACGTTGGCCATCCGGCGAGGGGCCATGCCCTCCCGCCTTCGTCAACGTCTCGAGTCCTCAGCTCCGTTGGCCGGTTTTCAGCCGTCCATCACTGGCCGGTTTTGGCCGTCCACCGAGGAAGACTGCCGCGACCCTCGCCTTGTGGACTGTGCATCCGTGCCTCCTCGCGGTGAGGCGCGAGGGTGCACGACGCCCTGCCGTCCGGCGGCCTCGCCGGGCGGTGGCACTCCACGTTCGTTCAGGCGATCTGCTTGGCCGAACCAGCCGCGATCAGTTTGGCCGAACCAGCCTCGTCGACGCGGCGCGCCGTGCGGTCCGCTTGGGCGAACCAGCGGCGATCACTTTGGCCGAACCAACCGCGATCAGCTTGGCCGAACCACGGGCGATCTCTTACGCCGGTCCATCACAAAGGCTGTCCACGTGGTTCGTGTACGCGCGGGGGCTGGACGGAGTAAGCCAGCTCCGTCAAGGGCACCGCCGCCCAGTTCGGGCAATACGGCGGTGCTTCGCGACGAGTGAACCGCGGACAGCAGCTTCCCGCAGGCAGTCGACGAGGGTGCACGTGGACAAAGCGGGCGGCGCTAGCGAAACCATTCGGCCAGGAAGATCGCTGCTCCGAACAGCACGAATAGCATCACGATCGTTGCGATCCAGAACCTTGATGCGCGGGGCCGCTGACGGGCGGCCTCGGGAAAAGAAGTGGACGCATCCGTCTTCGACAGTCGCCGACCATGACCGTCGTCACCGCACCAGGAACAAGCTCGCTGAGCGAACGTGTAGGACAGCCACTGCCCGAATGGCGCGTCGAAGACCACGCGGTGACCGCACGCGCGGCAGCGAACAGTCGCCGCAATCATGATCGCAAGCGGTCCGGCGACCATGCCAATGATTGCTCCGTAGAAGGACATCGGCCAGGTCGCCTGGAAGAACAAGAAGAATGCGTATGCCTCACCGCCGAGCAATACGAACTCGGCGAAGCGAAGCTTCCAGCGCTGACCGGAGCGATCCAGCCAAGTATCGCGCTCCCGCGCATTCAAGGGCGCGTACCGATCCGACGTTTGTAGGCCAACGACACCGTCTTGCCGGCTCCGTCAACGTCCCGCTTGGCTGTTCACCAGGACCGTGTAGATGGAGTCCACAGTCGTCGAGTACCAAGCTTCAGCCGCCGATTCGAAAGCGACTTCATACGTGTACGCAAAGAAGAGCACACTGCCACCGAGCGCGACTGTGCAGAGCGCCCCCTCGGCAAAAGGTGCGCCGACGATCTCAAGATAAGTGCCTGGAGTTGTCAACATGTACCACGACCCAGATGCAGCTTCCATCGGGGTGAGACCGCCGAGCAACTCGGTCGTGAGCGTCGTTGCTTCGTATGCGTGCCACACCGTAATGCCGCTCGCCACGGTCGCGGTGGTGGCAGCGAACGCTGTGCGAGGCAGGCGCATGAAGTTGTGGCCGAACTGATTCTTGAACTCCACGATGAACACGCGGCGGCCGACGCTCGACCCCGCCCCTATCCTGTCGCCGGCCCAGTTCCATTGAGAAGGCCGCGTCGGCGCGGTCACCACGATTTCCTCAGTGCCACCTTCGGGACGCGGGGCGTTCGGATCCGGGTCCGGAGGGGGAGGCGGCGGGGGTGGCGCATCGCCGGGGCCGCCCGAACAGTCTTTTTCGCACTTCGTCGGAACTCCTGCGTCCAACAATCCGGTTGGATCAATCCTGTTGATCGGATCGCCACGCACGTATGTATAAGCGAAGGGCGCGAGCGGGTCGGGCTGGAGAAAGGACCGCAACGCAGGGTAGTACACCCTCGCCCCCATCACGAGCAACCCACCGCTGAGGCGCAGGCCGCCCGCGTACCCGATCTCGGAAGCTGTGTCGCCACTGTCGCCCACCGGAGCAACATCGAAGGTGCCGGACGGTGAGTAACGGTAGTTCGCTCCGGTCCCTCCTCCGCCGAGCGTCGTCGCGACGACGCTTCCGAGGCGGTCACGGTGCAAGTACAGGGTGCGCGACGCTCCCGACCCGATCCGCACGCTCGCGATGCGCTGTAGCCCTGCCATCACGTGGACGTCGGCCTGCATTGTCGAGGGATCGATGCCGCACGGAGAGGAGGCGCACGACGCCAGGATCGTTCCTTTCACGGTCGCGTGGGGGCCGATGTAGTACGTCAACGCGGTGCCGATTTGTCGCGAGAAGACCGCGCCGAACGGACCGTAGGCGAGCGATTCGCTCGTTCCCCCTGCGCGCGTGATCGACGTGAGCCGATCGAGGAGATCGTATCCGAAGGTCTCGGTGCCCCCGGCAGTGCGCCAGAGCCGTCCGAAGACATCATACTCGACGACCATCGACCCGACGCCCGTCACCGCGTCGGGGCCGGCCTGGGGCGTGGCCTCGATTCCCGTGCCGGCGTACGCGAAATCGGTGGTCATCCCGGAGTCACGGGTGAGCTCAACGTTTCCAAAGCTCGGGCCCGGGCCGAACTTGTTCGTCGTGCTGTAGCCCAGGCACAGCAGCCCCGCGTTCGTCGTCGCTCCGACGGGACGCGTGCGCGCTCCCACGAGTTGCCCCACATCCGAGTACCAGAACGCGTGCTCGGCCTGGTTGAGCACGTCGCGGTAGCCCTTCAGCTTGGTGCCTTGGTACGCCATCGAGTCCACGGAGTAGATCGCCTGTGCGGACCCGCCGGTGAACGACACGGATTCCGCCGAGCGAAGCCCACTGTATGGGTGGTACGACCAGGTCTGCTGCACGGCACCGGCGTCAACCTGAACTGACGAAAGCTTTCCCGCCGCGTCGTACGCCCCCGTGTTGGCGGGAACGTTTGGCGCGCTCCAGTGCATCGTCCCGCCGCTGGCGACCAGGACCGGTCGCCCTGCTGAGTCGTAGGAGGTCGCGAATCCGTACGTCAAGCCCCCGGGAGCTGCGAAGCTGGCCTGCGTCAGCGCGCCATCTTCTCGCGCCGCCCCCGTCGACGAGAACGGTTGGTCAAAGCCTGGAAGCCACTGGTCGCGCCGCGTGATTGACCCGTTCACGTCGTACGCGAGAGCGATCGTGGTGTTCCCGTTCCAGGCGGCGGCGATCCTGCCCTCCGTGTGCGTGTAGCCGCTCTTCCACGGAACGTCGTATTGGAAGCTCGAGCTCGTCGAGCACGTGAGCGTTCCGGACGCGGCGCTGCACTGCGCGACGGACTTCACCCGGCCCTTGTCGTACGCGTAGTCGAGCTCGTCGTTCGTCTTCTCGAACACCACCCTGGACAGCAAGCCTGGCGCGCTCGGCTCGTATTCGAATCGGCGTGTGCCGCCGTTCGGATCGATGCGCTTTATGACCCTGCCCATCATGTCCAGCACGACGGTGGACGCAATCGGCTGCTTCACGTTACCGACGACCTCGCGGACCGTTCCAGTCCTTCGGCCGATGAGATCGTACTGCGGGCGTTCGATGTTCCCCTCGGCGTCGGCCGTCCACCGCAGGACGCCTGCCGCGTCGTAGAACGACTCGGGCCCCGCCGTCGACCCATTGACGTTGTTCTCGGCGGGAATCGTCTTGATCGCCAGGTATCCGGCGTTGGCGGTCGAATACGTGTACTTCGTCGCGAGCGCGTACCCGCTGCTCGAGAAGCTCGAGGAGCACGTGCCGGTGGCCGGCGCGCCGCTCGCGAAGTCACGGCGCGTCAGGCACGAGACGCGTCCCTGGGGGTCAAACGAACGGAACGTGGCGAGCACGACGTCTCCGGCGTTCAGCTTGTCGAGCGGCGCGGTCCTGAGGTCGACGAACTGCGCGTTCGCGCTGAAGTAGGGGTCGACGTCCGCGACGACACGTCCCGCTCCGTCCAGCACGCGCGCGACGCTCACGCGATAATGGGTGAGGTCCTGAGTTATGTTCGCTCCCGTCGCGCTTGATCCCGTTCCGCCGAGTCGCTCCCGGACCTGGACCTGTCGGCCAAGGCCGTCGAGGTACACGGTCGCGCGCCGTACGTCGCTCGACTCGGGCACCTCCGGATCCGTGTAGTCTCGCGGGACCACGAACGTGAACGCGTCGATGGACGGCAACACCGACGGATTCGCCGGATCGAAGTCGTGGTACTTGAACGCCTGGACCGCGGACCGCACGTTCGTCCCGTCAATCGGCAGCCTCGCGACGATGCGCTGGCGCCCGACGGAATCATAGGCGACGTAGCTACGCAGCTTCTGATCCTCGGCCGTCGCGAAGGTGGACGACATGACGTACGGCCCCGTGAGCTGAGCGGGCCGCCCGAACCCGTCGTACGCGACCTCCGTCACCAGCTTGACGTCGCCCCCGTCCGAGAGCTCGTCACGGGTCACGTTCAGATCGAAACCGTCGCCGTACGTGTACGAGTGCGTGTTGCCATTCGCGTCTGTCGTCGCCTGGACGTTCCCGCTGGTCGAATAAGCCCACGTCTGAACGACGCTCCACTGGTCCGCGTTCGGCTTCGCCGGGTCCACCTGCGCCCGTAAGGTCCGGGGCAGGAACGTCGTCCAGTACTCGTACTTCGTGCCCTCGAGCCGGTTCCCGGAGGGATCGCTCTTCCAGGTCTCGCGCAAGCACCCCTTGCACGAGGCAGACGCGTCGAACCCCGCTTCGTAGGTGGACTGAATGACGTACGTGCCCGTGGGTCGCACGATCGTGATCTTTCCGAAGTTGCCGAACGCGTCGACATTGGAGCACTCGACCGAGCGGCGCGAGGTCCCTTCGGGCTTCGCCGTCTGCTCGATGACCGTGTACGGGATGACCGGATACTCGGTCGGCTCGCTCGCAGCTGGATCCGTGAACGTGCTCGGCATCGTGCACGAGGCCGAAGACAGGTAACGGAAGCCATTCCACAGCGACTGGGTGCTCATGACGCTCCAGTACTGGGGGGGAACCCCGGCGCTCGAGGGCGTCGGAACAAGTCCCGCGTTCGACTCGGCTCCACGCTCGACCTTTCGCGCCCATCCAATCAACGCGTGTGATCCGGTCTCCCAGAACGTCTTCTTCACGATCCGCGTGGTGTCGTCCTGCGACCACGATTGCGCGAACCCCCGGTACTCGCCGTCCGCCGCGACGATCGGGGTCGAGTACCAGTAGTACGTCGCGCTCGTCGCAACCCCCGGCCCGTTGGTGGTGACCGAGCTCAGCACCGGGTACCAGGTCGGGTTCATGCTCGTGTATACGAGGCCGTAAGCCTCTCCGTCGGTGTAGCCCAAGTCCGTGCGCGCCCCGGACGGCGTCACGAATGACGCGAGCGAGAACCCCTGATACCCGAAGCTCGTGATGAGCCGTTCGGGGCCCGCTTCCTGACCGATGTCGCTGATCGCGTCGAGGAATCTGTAACCAGATGAACCGCACGTGATGCTCAGCTCGTATCGTCTCGTCGTGACGAGCCCGGTGGCGCCCTGTCCCTGGATTCTGATGTTCTTCAGGGCTGTCTGCGTGGGGCCACACGTCGTGGCTCCCGACAGATACTCGAGCGAGATCGTCGTTGCGTGCTGGCCCGAGCCATACGGGTTGTAATCGATTCGAACGAGCACCCAACCCAGTCCCGGAGCGGCGTCGCCGCTCCACGTGTACCTCGTCTCGTTTCCCTCCGGGTCGGTCACGCTGGCGAGCTCCCATCTCAGACTCGTCCCGATCTGCTGGAACGTCCAGACGTTCCCGACGCCGTCTCGGCCTTCCCACGTCGATGTCGTCGGCTGGGTCAGGTCGAGGTAGCTCGTTTCGATCTTCCTCGCGAAATGGCCGTTCCCGCCTCGCTGCGTGGCGCTGAGCGCAACGAGGGGGACCTCGTCCGAGGAGCGGTATGGCATGCCCTCCACCCAGTAGAAGGTTCCATCGCTGCGACCCTCGATCCTCGGCAGATCGATGAACCATCCCGATCCTTGCCCCGCCTCGTCGTCGGCGTTGTTGTACTTCCAGTAGGAAACCGGCACGTGCCGCAACGCCAGCCGCGGCTGGAAGCGCCCGCGCGCTCGCGGCAGGTCGAAGCGATAGAGGTACGTCGGCAGGCCCTTCGACTCGTCAATCTGGAGTCCATCGTCAGGGCGGCCGATCTGCGCGGTCAGGACAGAGACGATCGCAGCCACGAGCTTTGCGTTCATCACGGCATGACCTCCACACTGGTGCAAACGCACCTGTTTCCGTTGCGCGCACAGACCCGGGTCTTCCCGGCCGCTGCTGCCCAGAACACGTTCGCCTGAAGCCGGGTGACGACGCGCTGCTCGTCGCTCGACCATTCCGGATCGAGCGGGCCATCGGGAGAGCGCGCCTCGAACGAGAGCACCTCGCCGACGCGGAGGCGCGGGCGCTCCGGGCTGACGACGAAGCTCACGTCGGGCGGGCCCGCGATCTCGACGCGTGCCTTTCCTGAGGCGCTCCCGAATCGCGCCTCGATCGTCGCGTTCCCAGGCAGACTACCTCCGCGAACGACCCCCTTTGTAGCGCTCGCTATTCGAAGAGCCGAACTCCACCACGAAATGGCGTCCGGCGGCACGACCTTCCCCGCCTCGGTGAGCACCCGAACGTTCGCGCTCTCATTCAGTCTCAGGCGGACGATCGGCGGGTCGACCCGGAGGCTCCGGGGAACGATGACGTCGACAACGAGGTACGACCCGCGATCGAAGCTGCGCACGTTCGCGCGGCCTTCCGCGTGGGGCACGAATCGCCCCCATTCGTCGATGGAAAGGACGTCCGGCCGGTCGCTCTGCATCGTGCGCGGTGACGCGGCGCTTCCGACCGTCACGGGCGCGGCGACCGGCGTCTCAAGCGCTCCTATCGTGAGGTGCGCTTGCGTGAATCTCACGCCACCCAGCGCTCCGGATGCGGGCAACTCAGCGGCTTGCGGCGGTGCGGCACCTGCAGCCGAGTGGTCCTCGGCTGGACCGGGTCCGGAGCACTCGCATGCGGCGAATGCGGAGATGGCCGCGGCCACGGCGGCGAGACGTGATCGGATGGCCACGGCTCGCTATTGCGGCTGGCACTGCGGGGAGGCCCCGTCGCAGACGGCAGCGCAGGGATTGTCGGTCACGACCGGGCAGGCGGTGCCAGCGGCAAGGCGGGTGACGGTGCACGTCGACGTTCCGTTGCATGCCCTGCTCTCGCAAGGGCCTTCTGCCACACAGGTAATCTGGCTGCCGGTGCAGCGCCCACTTTGGCAGGCATCACCAAACGTGCACGCATTATTGTCATTGCACACAGTCCCGTCGGCCCGATAGTGCGGGGTCCAACCGTCCGTCGTGCATGTGTAGGAAATGCACGGATTGTAAGGCGGAGAGTTACCGCATGGCGAGGTGGCAACAGCCGGAGCGATCTCTACTGCCGCAAGTGAAGACGACCCCATGAACGCGCCGGCAAGAGATGCTACGACGACGCCCCAGCAGCGCCCGTGCGTGACACGATTCTCGCGGTCCATCGTGACCCCCACGAATATCTCGTCGTCATCGGCACCGAGACGGGTGCAGGCAACGCGAGAACATCCCCAGTACACGATCCGTGAGGAGGCTCCTACTGCACCGAGAGTATGGTGTCAACCGCCTTCACGATGAGAGTGAGTCTTGATGATCCCTGCGGCAGCGAAGCCGAGCTTGGAGTGCCCTGTTTGTGATTTGTGACGCAGTCCGACGAAGCACCAAACTTCCGAAGAGTTGACGGTTCTTCCGCAGGTACTTGAGCCACTTCCCGTCGCGCATCGCGTCCCCAACCCAGCGCCGGTTCGGGTGGTCAGCCTTGAACTCCTGGGCGAGGAGGTTCGGAGCCACCGGGTGGTCGTGGTCGCTCATCGTCGTGCACTTGAAGCGCTTGCGGACGCGCGCCTTGAGCCCTTCCTGCTGCATGATCCGGATGACGCGCTTGCGGCTGACGAACACGCGGTAGGTCTTGGCGAGGTCGAGGTGGACCCGAGGGCTGCCGTAGAAGCGGCGGCCGCGCTCGTGCGATTCCCGGACGAGGATCGCAAGCCGCCGATCCTCGACCTCCCGAGCGGAGGGCGGTCGCCCGACGGAGGCGTAATAGCCTGCGCGCGAAACACCAAGCGCTCGGCAAAGCACCGTGATGGGATAGTCGGCTCTCTTGGCGTCGATGACCGCGAATCTCACCGACGGTGCTTGGCGAAGAGAACCGCCGCTTCTTTTAGGATGTCGCGCTCCATCCGCAGTTCGCGGACTTCCTTCCGCAGCCGCGCGAGCTCCTCGCGCTCGGCCGTGGTGAGCCCACCGGACTTGCCCCTGGTCCGATCGGCGCGCGCGCGGTTCACCCACTCCTGGAGCGCCGAGGCGGTCAGATCGAGGTCGCGGGCGACCGCCGACACCGACTTGCCCTCGTCGAGGACGAGCCTGACCGCGCCCGCCTTGAACTCTTCCGTGAAGCTCCTGTGCTGCCGGCGTGCCTTCGTCGGCGTTGACTCTCGGTCCCTGTGTGACTGACGTTCCCCCGAAAAACTGGACGGAAATGGACTTTAGAACTTCGCTTGGCTGAGTCCCTCAGGAAAGGGGATCGCCGATGCGGAAGTCGAGGTTCACCGAGGAGCAGATCGCGCTGGCGCTGCGGCAGGTCGACGCCGGGGTGCCGGTCGCGGACCTGTGCCGGAAGCTGGGGATCAGCGAGCCGACCTTCTACGCCTGGAAGAAGAAGTACGCCGGCATGGGCATCGTCGAGATGCGTCGGGTGAAGCAGCTCGAGGACGAGAACCGGCGGCTGAAGGGCCTAGTCGCGGATCTCACCCTGGACAAGCACATGCTCCAGGAGGTCCTCCGAAAAAAGTTCTAAAGCCCGGTGCGCTGCGCGAGCGCGCCCGGTGGATGATCCGGACGTTCAACGTCAGCACGCAGCGGGCTTGCCGAGTCGTCCGGCTCAATCGGTCGACGTTCTACTTGAAGAGCACCGCGAAGGACCAGACGCCGCTCCGGACGCGGCTGCGTGAGCTTGCTGCTGCGCGGCCGCGGTTTGGGTACCCGAGGCTCCACATCCTGCTCCGGCGGGAGGGCTGGCACGTGAACATCAAGCGCGTGTACCGTCTGTACAAGCTGGAAGGGCTGGAGGTCCGCACGAAGAAGCGCCGGAAGCGGGCGAGCCACCTCCGCGTGGTCCCGCCGGCGCCGACGGCAGCGAACGAGCGGTGGAGCATGGACTTCATGCGGGACACCTTCGACGACGGCAGGCCGTTCCGGATCCTGACGGTCGTCGACACGTTCACCCGCGAGTGCCCGCTCCTCGCAGCGGACACCTCGCTGACCGGGAAGACGGTCGCCGAGCTTCTCGACGGCATCGCCTCCGAGCGCGGCTACCCGAAGTCGATCACGGTCGACAACGGCACGGAGTTCTACTCGAAGGCGATGGACTCGTGGGCGTACCAGCGCGGCGTGCAGCTCCAGTTCATCCGGCCGGGGAAGCCGGTCGAGAAACGCGTTCATCGAGAGCTTCAACGGGAGGCTGAGGGACGAGCTGCTGAATGGTGAGCTCTTCATGAACTTGCTTGATGCCCGCCGGAAGCTCGAGGCCTGGCGGCGGGACTACAACCAGAACAGGCCTCACAGCTCGATTGGCGACCTGACGCCGGTCGAGTTCGCCAACCAGATCAGGACGGGGACTCACACCCAGCGTGAAGTTTCATGAAGTCTGAAACCGTCCAGGATTTGGGGGGACGTCACCAAGCGAAGTTCTAAAGTCCATTTCCGTCCAGTTCTTCGGGGGAACGTCAACGGCGCTCACGAGGCTGGCGCGCTCGTCGAACGCTACGTCCACAGCCGCTCACGGATCTTCAGAAGGCGGAGGAGCATCTCTTGGTCCTGCTCCTCCGCCTTCTTCCACGCGGCCATCCACTTCCGTTTCGCGGCGGGCGACCTCCAACTCGACCGCCACGCCCACAGACGACGGTTCTGACCGATGGGAGTCCTCGTCTCGACGAGGTGCCCCGGGCGGGAGAGACGTTCGGCTTTCTTCTGCACGTCGCGGCGCCCGCGCTTCCACCATGCGTGGAGGGCCTCGATCTCGCGCGAGACCTTGGGCTCCCACTTCACGGGGCCGGGGTACTCCGTCTTGTAGAACTCTTCGAAGAGCTTGAAGCAGGCGAAAAGAATCCTGACGTCCGTGTCCAGGTACCCGCCACGGTAGCCGTTACCGCGAAGGTCGACGAGATGGTAGGCCACTCGGGCTCCTCTCTTCCTGGGGTGCCGCGTAATCGCCATGGGAGTCTCTTCTAGATCTCCTCCCAGCAGATTCTCTGGGTCGCGCTCGCCCGTTTCCACGAAGGCCTCAGTGATGCGCCGGACAGTTCGTAGGGCAGGCAGTAGGGCCTGGGCACTTCGGTCGCCGTATCGGCAACCAGAAACGACTGCACTCCTTCCGAGCTCACGGCGTCACGCGCAGTGGCCATGAGATACGGCGGAGCACCACCTGCAGGACTGAGCTGGACGCACCCCTCCGTCCGTGTTCGCCGACGAACTCGACGAAGAACGGTGGTCGGCTTCGAACGGCGGCCAAGATCTCGCCCAGCTCCGCGGAGCTGGTGATCACGCGGCCACTCAGCGGGTGTTTCGGGTCCTGTCTGTAAAAGAACTGCGACTTCACGGTCAGCTCCATGAGCAGTGATCGGTACCCCGTGGATTCCCTACCGCAACCGGAAGCACATCAGGCCCAAGGGCCTCCAGGCCGCCACATTCGCTCGAATCGTGTCCCGCGTCGTGCCGCTTCGAGCGGCTCGAGAGCGAAACGCGCCACGGCGTGGACGAGTTCGGGGAACGGCGGCAGTTCGACTCGAACACGGGTCCGCTTCAGGAATCCCTTCCACTGGGCCAGCTTCTCGGGCGCCCCGAAGAACTGGTCTGAGAACGCGGCAGGTGGCTCGGCGGGAATAGCCATGCCTCTTCGCGCGAAGGTCGCCCCGACCCCTGAGACGAGCTGCGGCCCATCGAACTCGAACTGCGACGCGAGCGTGAACAGGTCGAAGAAGTCCTTGAGTCGGCTATTGGCAAGACCAAGTTCCACCGTCGCCTGGAGCTTCTCGGCTACGACCGTGTAGCGCGAGTACGCCTTCACATGCGGCCTCGCGAACTCCAGGAGAGAGGGGTACTCGATGGTCGCAGGCGGCGGCACGACCACGTCGCCGTACCCGACGTCCACCTGGAGCCCGATCACCGCACCGGCGATTCGCGCCTGGAGCTTCACTCGCGTCCCGAGGTAGCGCTGATCCTGTCGGATGAGCTCGGCGCGGACCGTCGCCGGATCGAAGTCGATCCCATCCGACTCGACCGCCACCTGGCACACGTCCTTGAACAGCGCCGCAGCCCGTTCCGGCGAGGCATCTCCGCGGCCGAGAAGGTCGAGGTCGCGCGTGGCACGGAACGCGTCGGGCAGCCAGACCGCGACCAGCATCGCACCCTTCAGGACGAACCGGTCCGCGTGGGGAGAGACCGACAGCCGGTAGAGGAGGCGCTCGAGCGCGAAGCGGGTCAGGACGAGCTCGAAGTCCTCTCCTCGTGCCTTGGCGAGGTTCAGGAGGCGCTGGCGGACCGATGCGCCGAGATTCGTGACGTCCTTCTTCAGGACAGCGCCTCCAGGTACGGCCGCATCACGCGGGCGACCCTGCAGATCTGGGCGTAGCGCAGCAGCTCGTCTACGCTGCCCCGACGCCGGCGGTAGTCTCGGAGCGCCTCGATCGCGACGTCGAGGCCGATCTTGTTCCGGAACTTGAAGCAGTCGGCCATGGTCTTCGCCGGACCGTAGACCCGGACCCTGACGCCTTCGAGGACGCGCTCCTCGATCCCGCTGGTCAGTGCCGGGCCGGACATCCGGACGATCTCGAGCGGCGGGCCGGCGGCGACGGGCCGGCGCGCCTTCACGCCGATCGCGATCCAGACGGCCGGCGGCATCTGGGTCGTGAGGCCGTGGAGCCGGAGCGCGGAGAGGAGGCAGATGACGCCGCCCCGGACGTGGCAGGCGGCCTCCACGAGCGTCCGGTCGGCCGTCGCCGACCCGTTCGCGAGCGAGTACAGCCCCCGGCCCACGCGGACGAGCGCGCCGTTCCGGACGAGGCGCGTCAGGTAGATGGGGGCGATCCCCTGCGCCCGGACGTCACCGGGCCGGATGACGCCGGTGCGGCGGGCCAGCGAAAGGACCTTCTGGGCAGCGTGAGTGGTCATGTTCCTAAACGTCGGTATATCCTACTAAGTACCGACATTCCAGAACGACGCCGCGGCAGACGACCGAGCGAGCCCCAACGACTTAAACGCCACTCATCCCAGACGAGGCTTGAGCGATTCAACGATCGACGAAGGGTCTCGTCGACGTTGAAGACTCGAATCGTGCGCCCGCCGTGGTCGAACGCAACCACCCCGTTTCCGAAGCCCCAGTACCTCATGCTCCCCGCAAACGAGAAGGGCTGGAGTGGAGCAGCAGCGACGCGAAATGCCCGGATCTGATCGAGAGGATACTCGCGCGTGCGACCCATCCCGAACACGAGCTGGCGGATCGTCAGCGCCCGACCGCTGATCTCGAGCGTCTCGCGCCCGAATGCATTCCATGCGAAGGCGGCGGTCACCAGGACTCCGGCGAACGTCCAGAAGAGGAGCCATAGGGCGAGAAATCCCGTGGGGGTGGGCGAATTGGAGATCTCGGGGGCTCCCATCAGCGTGCGGATCGCGGTGATCTCGCCGAATGCCCAGCCGGCGAGCCACACGGGAAGGAAGAGCAGCATCGGCCAGTTCCTCGGAATCGGCACCGTGACCCGAATCCCCCCCGGGGATGGATTCGGTGACCGCGCGAGCGCGACGCTTGGACATGACTTCATCATTCCACCGATCTGTCCTCGGTGGACATGCTCGGCGCCCCGTCGGCGACGACGACCCGCGCTCAAGGGCTGGCCTTGTACCTCGGACTGTTCGCGTTCAACTACTGGGCCGTCAGGGGGCGGGGCAGATGGGACGCCCTGCGCCTAGGCTCTAGGAACCGAGGAGCCGGTTGAGGTCGACTGCGATCCCCGCGGCGTGCAATTCCTTCGCGAGTTGAAATCGCCACGCCCCCGCGTCGTCCATTCGCGTGTAGATGACTCCCTGAATGTCAGACGGGATCTCGAGCGGGCCCTTATGCAGGGCGCAGACGTGGTCGCGACCGAGCTTTCCTACGAAGAACCCCAGCTCGAACCAGACGTTCTGTCGCGCGCGGGGCTGAAGGTCGGACTCCGTCTTCGCGCGACCAACGTCATCGGGGGTTAGAAGGACGACCGCGAACAGGACGTCCGAATGGTGCTCGAACTTCTCGATCACCGTCTGGCCGCGGTTTGCCTGCTCATGGAGGACGACTGCCTCCACGCCGAGTTGCTGCAGCATGCGCGCGGTCGCCTCGCGTGCCGCACCGTCGTGACCGTGAACCACGAAAGCCGCTCGTCGCTGCGCTCCTGCCGTGCGGGCCGGGAGCGCGGTAGCGGGGTCCGGCGACTCGGGCTCACCGTATACCTCAAGCCGCTGGCGAAGCTGCTCGAGCCAGACCACCTTCGCGTCGAATCGATCGCGGAGCCTCTTTTCCTCGCGAGAGGCGCTCCCATCGAAATCCGCGAGGAAGTCGCCACGCCGAGCCGCCAACGACGGTGACCGGCTCATGCTGATGACCGGTGCCGGCCCGCAGTAGCGGTACGAGTCCGCCACGGACGAGTCCGTGAACATGCGGGCAAGCAGCTCAGCGTTATAACGATCCCACCCCTCGAACGCCTGCTCCACAGACGGCTCGCCAGGTGCCCCGAATCGCGAGCGCACCTCGGAAGCCTTGTCTAGCCGCGCCGCGAGCTTCGCGTCCGCCTCCTGTCGCGACATCGTCAGCGCTGCGGGGGAACGCGGCTCCTCTGGCGGCGGTCTCTTCGTGCTCCTGGCCATAGCGGGCGTCCTCTAAGCGGTATCCGGAACGTGAACGTTGCGACCCAGGATGTTACTCCCCGGAATCGGCGGGCCCGCTTCCGGTCGACGGAGCCGGCCCTCCTCCTCTCAGGGCGGGATGGCCTTCCATGCGAAGTACGCGGCGAGCGCCCCCGCGACGACCGCGAGGGCTCCGACAACGAGAGTCGCCCACAGGACGAGGGATGTATTGCGCTCGCGGACTTCCTGCTCGACGGCGGCGATCCGCGACCCAAGCCAATCGATCCGAATGAGCCAGGCCGGCCCTGCTTCGCGGCGGGTCTTCTCTATGTCCGCCAGCAACGCCGCACGAGCCTGCGCAAGCTCGCGCCGCGACAGACTCGTGACGTCGTCTCGCGTGAGTGGGCGTCCGCCATTGAGAACGTTGCGGACGCGAGGGGGCAGGCTGGGATCGGGGGCGCTCACCGGCGCCACGGATACCTAGCATCACGCCCTGACGCGCTCCTGCCCAACCCGGCGCGAAAACGCACCGCAAGACGCACCGCGCGGCCCGAAAAGGCAGGGCCCGTCACCTGAAATCGTCCCAAGTGACGGGCCCTTGGATGGTCGGGGCGACTGGATTTGAACCAGCGACCACTTGCACCCCAATCCCGCTCGCACGATCAGTCAACGTCCGTCGATCTTAGCAACGCTTCGCAATCAGGCGGAAAACCGGAGTCGGCACGCCCGATGCTCATGCTGCATTTCGCCGGCTTTCGCCCAGCGTTTAATGCACCGGTAATGCAAGCCGATGTGACCGCGGGTGCGGGCCGACTGCTCACCGTGAAGGAGGTGGCCGCCCGGCTGAGGACGTCCACGGCGATGGTCTACACGCTGTGCGCGCGCGGCTCCCTGGGTCACGTGCGCATCTCCACGAACGCGATCCGCGTCCCCGAGGGGGAGCTCTCGCTGTTCATCGGGCGGCGCCTCGTCCCGCGCTGAGGTGACCTGCCCCCCGCCTGGGCGGTGGGGGGCCGCGGCCGGTGCGCGACGACGGGATCGATGCCCTTCAGCGATCGATGCCCGACTGCTGCGAGGCGGCGTCGGCGCGCGCCTCCGCAGCAGAGGCGTTGCTCCCGGCAGTGTCCGCCTCGGACGACGTGGTGGCGGCGTCCGCCTCCAGAGTCTCCGCGTGGTGGTCGCTGAGGTCGGCACGGTATCGCCGCGTGGCTGCGCCGTGCGCGTCCGGGTCTGCGTCGGCCTCGCGGCGCTCGGCGTCGGCGGTCCTGCGGAACTTCTCGGCGGCACGGGTCGTCGCAGCCGCTCGTTCGCGAAGCGCCTGCTCCTCCTCACGGTGCGCGTCCGCGGTCTCGAGGGCACGCCTCCCGAGCTCTTCACGTTTCGGTGCCATGGGGCGAACTTCCGTCGCTCGACGACCGGACGCCAGTCCGGGATCGGAAGCCGGAGGTCACGCCGCCGCTCTCCCGTGCGTTCCTGCGCCGACGGCGTCAGCGGTCGCCCGCGAGCAGCGCGAGCAACGCGCCGCGGTCCGCCGGCTTCGCGAGGTGGGCGTCGAACCCTGCTTCACGGCAACGCTCGCGGTCCTCGGGCTGAGCGTACCCGCTGAGGGCGACGAGGCGCGTGTGGCGCAGGGCCTCGTCTTGCCGGATCTCGCGCGCGACCTCGTACCCGTCCCGATCCGGCAGGCCGATGTCGCAGAGCACGACATCCGGGCTGAGCCGCCGGACGAGCTCCACGCCCGACCGCCCGTCCCTCGCGATCTCGACCCGGTGCCCGTCGAGCGCGAGCACGTCGGCGAGCGACGACGCCTGGTCCTCGTTGTCCTCGATGATCACGACCGAGCGGGGGGGCGCCTTCGCGGCCACCGCCACCGGCCTCGTCGACGTGCCCGCGGCGAGCGGAAGGCTCATCACGAACTCCGAGCCTCGCCCGAGGCCCTCGCTCGCCCCGACGACCCAGCCCCCGTGCAGCTCGGCGAGGCTCTTGGAGAGCGCGAGGCCGAGCCCGAGACCCCCGGCGGTCCTCGCGAGCCCCTGCTCCGCCTGAGCGAACGGCTCGAAGAGGTGCGCGAGGTCGTCGGGCGCGATGCCCAGGCCGGTGTCGCGAACGCGGAGCTCGGCGCGCCCCGACGCGTGGGCGACCGCGACCGCGACGGAGCCACCGGCGGGAGTGAACTTCGCCGCGTTGTGGAGCAGGTTCCCCGCGATCTGGCCCAGGCGCGCCGGGTCGCCGCGGACGTTGACGGGGCCCGCCGGAGTGGTGACGTGGAGCTGCAGGCCGCGCTGCTCGAACGTGTCGCGATAGTCCTCACAGGTCCGCCGGACGACGTCGCGCAGATCGACGAGCTCGAGCTTCAGGTCCACCTTGCCCTTCTCGACGCGGGTCAGGTCGAGCAGGTCGTCCACGAGCCGGGTGAGCTGGGTCGTCTGCCTCCGGATGACGGCTCGCGCCCGGGTCGCCTCCGCGCTTCCGGACGGGACGTGCTCGAGCACGTAGACCGCGTTCGCGATCGGCGCGAGGGGGTTCCGGAGCTCGTGCGAGAGCACCGCGAGGAAGGCGCTCTTGCGGCGGTCCAGCTCCCGGAGCTGGGCGGCCGCGAGCGCCTCGGTGACGTCGGTGAGCGTGACCCGGCAGCGCCACTCCGCCGACCGGGCCGGCGTCTCGGGGACGGCGTCGACGCGCAGGTGGACCTCTCGCTCGGCCACCGCGAGCGTGATGTCGCAGGAGCCCCGCTCCTCGCGCTGCAGCTCCGCGATGAGCTTCTTGAGCGCCGGGCGCGTCCCTGGCGTGACCCATGATGTGAAGCGCTGGCCGACGAGGCGCGCGCGATCCACGCCGAGCATGTCCGCCGCGGTCAGGTTGATCTCGAGGATCGTGCTACTCGCGTCGAGCGTGACGTAGCCCACCGGCGCGAAGTCGTAGAGCTCCGCGTAGCGGGTGACGCTCGCCTCGAGCTCGTCGCGAGCGCGCTGGAGCGCCTCGTTCTGGAGCTCCAGCTCGATCTCGTGGACCTGAAGCTCGTGGGCGAGCCGCAGCACCTCCTCGCTCGCCTCGACGCGCGGCCCTGCGGGCCGGCCCCGCAGCCGCTCCTCGGCCTTTCGCCGCAACGTCCGCGATCCCCTCTCGTCGGCGTCGCTCATGGCGGGACTCCGCGGCTCCGCTCGTCGCCATCCGTCGCCACGACACGCCAGCTGGCGAGGTCGTCGGCGCGCGCGGAGGTGATGGCCTCCAGCACGGTCTCGCGCGGCAGCGCCCGGCCGTTCCCGTCCACCACCGCGAGGCCCGCCGGGAGGCGCTCGAGGAACGCCCCGAACCGCTCGCGGCTCGAGCGCAGCTCCGCCTCGAGGCGCTTGGCGGCGGTGATGTCCATGAAGGTGATCACCACGCCGTCGATGACGTCGTCGACCGTCCGGTAGGGGAGGATGCGCGTCGAGAACCACCGGCCGTCGCTCGTCGAGACCTCCCGCTCCACATGGACGAGCGTCTTCAGCACCTCTGCCACCGCGTCGGGCAGCCCGGGGAAGTCGAGATCCGTGGTGATGTCCGTGATGGGCCGGCCGAGGTCGCTCGGGATGAGGCGGAGAAGGCGCGTGGTCCGCTCGGTGAAGCGCCGGATGCTCAGGTCGCCGTCGAGGAAGAGGGTGGCGATCTCGGTGCTGTCGAGCAGGTTCCGCATGTCGTTGCTCGCGCGCGAGAGCTCGTCCACCTTCGCCTGCAGCTCGGCGTTCACGGTCTGGAGCTCCTCGTTCGTCGACTGCATCTCCTCCTTCGACGTCGTCAGCTCCTCGTTGGTCGACTGCAGCTCCTCGTTCGCGGACTGGAGCTCCTCGTTCGCCGACCGCAGCTCCTCCTCGGTGCCCTGCATGTCCTCCCGGGCGTTGCGCAGCTCCTCCTGGAGGCGCATGTTCTCGCGCTCCAGCTCTGCGGCCCGTGGCGGGCTGGCGCGAGTCCCGCTTCGGCGCACCTTGCCGGGCTTGGGTAGCGGGGGCGCCTCGCGGAAGACCACGAGGCACGTGCCCCGGAGCGAGTCGGGCTCCCGGATCGGCTTGACCGTGACGTCGACGTCCGCGGTCGCTCCGTCCGTCGAGACGGTGAGCCCGCGGACGCCGACGGCGCGACCTTGCCGCAGCGCCTTCTGCAGCGCGCTGGAGAGCCCGTAACGGAGGCCCTCGCGCGCCATGGCGAAGAGGTTCCAGTTCGCCTTCCCGGCGGCCGCCTCCAGGTACCTCGCGATGCGGCCGTTCGTGTAGAGGATGTCGCCCGAGTCGTTGACGAGTACCGCCACCGGACCGAACTGCCGGAGGAGCAGCTCGTCGGCGGAAGCCTGCAGGCTCGCGGTCGCCTTGGTCCGGCCGGGCCGGAGCGCGGCGGGCGCCGACGCCTCGCGGAAGAACGACTGGAGCCCGAAGGCCTCGGACCGCGCTGTGGCCTCCTTCCGCTGGTAGATCCTGGCCTTCTGGTCCACGGGGGCGAAGAGGCTCGTCTGGCCGGAGAGGGTCTCCGCCGTGCCGAGGAAGAGGACTCCGCCCGGGTTCAGGCTGTAATGAAAGAGCGGGATGAGCCGCCGCTGCAGGTCCGCCTCGAGGTAGATGAGGAGGTTCCGGCAGAGGACGAGGTCCATCTTCGTGAACGGCGGGTCCCTGGTCACGTCCTGCTGCGCGAGGACCACAGAGTCGCGGATCTCCTTGCTCACGCGGAACGCGCCCTCGCGCTCCTTCACGAAGAACCGCCGGAGCCGCGTGGGGTTCACGTCGGAGGCGATGTTCGCCGGGTACTCGGCGCGGCGCGCCCTGGCGATGGCGTGGGGATCGAGATCGGTCGCGAAGATCTGGAGCGAGTAGCCCACCTTCGGCCGGAGCTTCTCCAGCGCCTCGCGGAACACGATGGCGAGGGAGTACGCCTCCTCGCCGGTCGAGCACCCGGCGACCCACGCGCGGAGCTGCCCGCCGTTCGGCCGTGCCGCGATCAGGGCGGGGATCGCCTCGTCGCGCAGCACGTCCCAGGCGGCCGGGTCGCGGAAGAAGCTCGTCACGCCGATGAGGAGCTCGGCGAAGAGCAGCTCCTGCTCCACCGGATTCGCGTTCAGGTACCGGAGGTACAGCAGCGGCCGGGTGATCTTCTGGAGCGCCATCCGCCGCGCGACGCGCCGCTGGATGGTGCTCTTCTTGTACTGGGAGAAGTCGCACCCGCGCCGTGAACGGAGCAGGAGCACGATCTTGTCGAGCACGCTCGCCGTCTGCGGCTCCGGCTCGGCGTCGGGGGGCGGCGCCCGCGGTCCGTCGCCGAGGGCGGCCAGGAGGCGCGCGGGCAGCTCCTGCGCCGGCGCGACGGCGTCGACGAGCCGGGTGTCGATCGCGCTCCGGGGCATGCTGTCGAACTTGGCCGAGGAGGGCTCCTGAACCAGCACGAGACCGCCGGCCTCCTTCACCGCCTTGAGTCCCAGGGTTCCGTCCGTCCCCATGCCCGAGAGGATGACCGCGACGGCGGCGGATCCCTGGTCCTGCGCGAGCGCCCGCAGGAACAGGTCGATCGGGAGCCGCAGGCCGCGCGGGGAGGCGGGCTCGGCGACGTGGAGCACGCCGCCGAGGATCGAGAGGTCCGTGTTCGGCGCGATGACGTAGACGTGGTCGGCCTCGACGCGCGTCCCGTCCTTCACCTGCGCCACGGGCATGCGCGTACCGCGCTGGAGCAGCTCGGGCATCGCGCCCTCGTGCGTCGGGTCGAGGTGCTGGACGACGACGAAGGCGAGGCGGCTCGCGTCCGGCACGCCGGACAGGAACTGCTCGATCGCCTCGAGCCCACCCGCCGACGCGCCGATCGCCACGATCGTGGGCGTCCCGGGCTGCGGGCGCGGGGGGGGGGGGCGAGGCAGCCGACGTGCGGCCGCGGCGACGCGTGGGACCCTTGCGGCTGGCTGGCCGTCTCATCTTGGTTGCCCCCACTCTGTCTATCCCGGCACGCCCGCGGGTACCCGCCTTTGCGGGCGCGCTCCGAAGGTACCGCACCGGTCGCAGCGCGTCGTGTCCGACGTGACGGCGGCGGCCCCCTCGGGGAGCGCGCGCCCAGGCGGGTACTCGTTCCTCTGGCTCAAGGTCGACGACCTGAGCTTCGCGCGAGTGGTCCCGGGCGGCGTTGACGACTAGCTATGACATAGCTATGTTTCGTTCGGTGAGGCTCACGGCCGCACCGGACATCGCCGAGTGGCTCGGGACGCGGCCCCGGATGGAGTGGGACGCCGGCAACTGCACGAAGAACCAGACGAAGCACGGGTTCAGTACAGCGGACGTGGAGAGCATCCTCGATGCAGCGGTCGTGTTCGCTGGCCGGATCGTCGAGCCGGCACACGACGAGGCGCGATACCTGCTCCTCGGCGTCACCTCGGGCGGACGCCACGCCACGCTCGTCTTCACCCGTCGCGGTGACAAACTGCGTCCGATCAGCTGTCGCGCGATGCGGAGGAGGGAGAAGGAGGCCTACGATGCAGCGACGTAAGAAGAGTGCCGGTGGACGGGGCATGAAGAACGCGCGGAGCGCCCGCGACTCGACGCTGCGCGAGTTCAGTGAGCGGGACCTCGGCGACGACATCGCGTCCGCCGGGACGGGCGTGGTCGTGCGTCCTCAGCGGCCTACGTCGATCCTGCTCAGCGACGAGCTGAAGGCGGCGCTTCGGAAGCGCGGTCAGGAGCTCGGGGTCGGGTACCAGACCGCCGCCAAGATGATCCTCGCCAGGTACGTCAACGCGAAGCTCTAAGTGGAGCCCGCGGCGGTGATTCGGTGGCATCGCGAACGGTTCAGGCGCCTTCGACGGCTGAGAGGCCGGCGGGACGTAAGGGAGGCCTCGGCTGGACGGCTCGCTCGTGCGCGATGGTCCGCCTGATGGCGAACGTGACCCCATCCCTGATGCTGAACGGCGATGAGGGTCGATGATGCGCGGGATCGCCGGTGTTGGTGGCGGCGTCGGCATCGGGGATCGGCCCCAGGGTTCGTGAACGCAACCCCGCAGAACGGGCGGCCCGGCCCCGCCGCCAGAGAATCGTCAAGTCACTCGTCGTGACGGGCGCCAGCAAACCGATCCCACGCTCACTACCACTACGTGAGTGTGGGATCGGTTTGCTGGCACCTGAGAACGAGAGGGAAGGGGGGCGGCGAGGCCGGGCCAGTATGACGGTCGGTGAAATCCAGAAAGGACTCTTAGGTATTTGGTGGTCAGAGTCGAGTTGGAGGGACTGGGGGCGTGGGCGAGATGGCGAGTCGGGCGGCGGGCGGAGAAACCGAGGGTACGGCGGATCCGGTCGGGGCGTTTCGAGGGTCGTAGGCGGGGGGAGCCTCATCTGGGCGGAGCAGGCAGTATTGACCTGATAGCCGTCTGACAGCTATGCAGATGTCGGAGGCCGGACAGATGGCGAAGAGAGCCGAAGCGTCGACGGACCCGTTCACGAGCACGGAGCGCATCATGCAGACGTTCCGCATGGCCCGGGAGCTCGTGACGTTCCTGAAGGGTGAGGCCTCGGCGCGCGGGCTCGACCTCACCGCCTACGTCAACCGGATGCTCGACGGCGTCCGGACCTGGTTTGGGCTGCCGAACGCTGCCGCCACGCTGCTCGAGGACGACCGGAAGGCGCTCGGGCAGGACCGGTACGAGTACCTGCTCCACGTCCTGTTCCAGCGGAGCCTCGAGCTCCGCGAGAAGGGCGCCGGTTTCGACGCGCCGGCGAGCGCCAGGTCGAAGAAGGGGTGAGGGGGAGAAGCAGGACTGGGAGATGCCTCACCCGAAGGGCGCCATCCTCAACGAACGCGACCGCGCGCTGCTCTCCTACGTCGGCATCGCCCGGTACGCCTCGGCCGAGCAGCTCCACCGGCTGTTCTTCGAGGGGCGCAGCAAGAAGCAGGTCTATCGCCGGCTCGCGAAGCTCTGCGAGCCCGGGAGCAGGCCCGGGGAAGGCGCCTGCCTGCGGCGCCTCGAGTACCGCCGCAGGGAGGGGACCGGCGTGCCGGTCTGGTCGCTCACGTCCTACGGCCGGAGCCTGGTCGTGCCGCTCGTCCCGTGGCTCCGGCCGCCGGCGACGAACGACGTCGGCGCGCGCTTCCTCGAGCACACGCTGCTTCTGAACGACGTGCTGATGGGCGTCGTGCTGCAGCTCCGCGCAGGCGGGGTGTCTGCGCCGCTCGCTGCGCTCCCCTTCCGTTGGTTCTGCGAGGACGACAGCGTCCTCAAGTTCGAGAAGTTCGAGCGAAGCACGGGCACGACCTACCAATCCGTGCTGAAGCCGGACGCCATCGTGGAGATCCCTGGGCGCGCCCGGCGGCTCTTCATCGAGGCGGAGACGGGAACCCAGAGC
Organism: Anaeromyxobacter sp.; assembly: GCA_036391435.1. Classification (GTDB taxonomy): domain Bacteria; phylum Myxococcota; class Myxococcia; order Myxococcales; family Anaeromyxobacteraceae; genus Anaeromyxobacter. Next base: position 22,547 of record DASVZX010000144.1, read on the forward strand.
ATCGCCACGGCGCACCCAGGCCGGGGCGGCGCGATCCTCAGCAAGCTCTCGCGTTACGCGAACTTCTTCTATGGGTTCGCGGCGTCTCGCCGCGACGGCGAGACCTGGTACCAGCACGCGTACGCGGACGCGTTCGAGCCGCGGATCGTGTTCCTCGTCCACTCCGACGAGCGATACGAGCGGGTGAAGGCCGCAGTGAACACCTGGCTCGCGTCGAACCACGCGTCGCGGTTCCAGGTCCTCGTGTTCACGTTCGCGGAGGCCGCGAACGTGCTGGCACCGTACATCACGAACGGGACGCTGCGGGCGCCAGCGCCGCGCGCGATGCGGGTCGTCACGATGGACCTGCAGAAGGCCGAGCAGCTCCGCGCCGCCTACAACGAGCTCTCCAATGCGATGAACGCGATCAGGGACGAAGTGAAACGCCACAACGCGACGCCGGGTGCGCCGCAGCTGGCGCTTCCGCCGCTGCGACTCGACCTCGTCCGCCCGCTCCGCGACTTCATCCAGCAGGAGGTCTCCGCTTCGGCGGCGAACTCCGACCAAACGCAGCGAACCGGAGCGAGCCATGGCTGAAGCGACGGCAGGGCAGGCCTCTTTCGGATGGGCGAGCGACACGGCAGCCCCGAGCGAGAAGCGCCCGGCGTCGCGTCGCACGCGGGCGCCGGCGCGTCGGCAACCACCGCGCGCGGCCGCCCCGCAGCGAATCGCGGCCAGCACGGGCGACCCGCAGCTGCCTCCGGACAACGAGCTCTGGGACGTGCACGCCGCTGCGAGGTTCCTGAGGCGCAGCGTGAGCTGGGTCTACCACAAGGCCGAGGACGGGACCCTTCCGGTGACGCGCCTCGGCGGCTGGGGGCTCAGGTTCATACCGGGTGACCTCCGCGCCTGGGTCGCTTCGGGCGCGCCCCGGCGGCGGTAGATTCGGGGCAGGCTGGAGCGAGGTGCGGAATGGCGTCCGTCACGAAGCGCGGCACGAAGTGGTACGCGATGTGGCGCCGCGCCGACGGGCGGCTCGCGCAGCGGGTCACGCCGGCGAGGACGAAGGCCGAGGCGGTCCTCTTCGCGCAGGACAAGGAGCGTCAGGCGTGGCGCCAGCGCGAGGGGCTCGAGCCGGCTCCCGACGCGCGGCTCTCGTTCGGCGAGCTCATGGACTGGTGGTGGGACCGGTACGGCTCCGCGCGGCGTGGGTACGCGAACGAGAAGTTCCGCGGCTTCCTCGAGAAGCACCTCGGCGCACTGCGGGCGTTCGAGCTGCGGCCTGCGACCGCGGGCCTCTTCGCCGATCGCCTCGACCAGGTCCTCGTCGAGAAGGAGCAGGCCCAGGCCCTCTCGGCACAGAGCCTGAACCACCTGCGCTCCGCCGTGTTCGGCATGTTCGAGCGGGCGCGAGACCCGAAGCACCGCTCGTGGAGCACGGAGAACCCGGTCCGTTGGGTGAAACGGCGAAAGGTTCCCAAGCCGAGCAAGTCATCGCGAAGCGTGCTCGCGCGCGGCGAGGTCCTCCCGGCGCTTGCCGGGTTCCCCGAGCCGTCGCGCGACGCGCCGTGGCGCTGGATCGCGGCGGCGTGCATCTACGCGGGCCTGCGGCCAGGCGAGGCGCTCGGGCTCCGCAAGGAGGACGTGGACACGAGAGCGGGTGTGCTCGCAGTGCGGCACTCGTGGCAGGCGCCGCTCCCGAAGGACGGCGACGCTCGCGAAGTTCTCATCGTCCGCGAGCTCCGCGCGCATCTCGCCGCGGCGATCGCCGCTTCCAGGTCGGAGCACGTGTTCTCGCGGGCAGACGGCTCCCCGTACGCGCCGGAGGTCCGCTTCCAGCTCGTCGACCACCTGAGACGCGCGCTGAAGCGCTCGGGCATCGTGGACGGCTATCGGCACATCTGCCGGCGGAAGGGCTGCGGTTTCGAGGACACGCGCCCGGCGCCGAGCGAGGACCGCTGCCCGAGATGCAGGATGCGCCTCTGGGTCTCGCCGGTGCCTCGGAAGCTCCGGTTCTACGACCTCCGCCACACCCACGCGACCCTGCTCCGGAAGGCCGGCGTGGACCTCGGCGCGGTCCAGCGGTCGCTCGGCCACTCGTCGCCGGAGATCACCGCGGCCATCTATGACCACAGCGACGTCGAAGACTACCGGGACGAGGTGGAGCGCGCGCTGACCTTCGCTGAGCCCGCGAAAGTTAATGCACCGGTAATGCAAGGCACCGGATCGGCCAAAAACGAAGGCCGCGACGCGTCGGGGATCCCGAACAACGTCGCGGCCTTCAGATGGTCGGGGCGACTGGATTTGAACCAGCGACCACTTGCACCCCAAGCAAGTGCGCTACCAGGCTGCGCTACGCCCCGGAGACTGCGGGGAGGGGATAGGTAGCACCGGCGCGCGGGGCGGTCAACGAGGAGAGGCCCTCGGCCGTCCGCGGCCTACCCGGCGTGGGCCGCGGGTCGGGGCCGCCCCCGCCTCGCCCGGCCGGCGAGGAGGTGCCCGGCGCCGACCGCGGCCGAGAGGAGCGCTGCGCCGGTGAAGAGCGCGACCGGGCCCGCCCGCTCGAGGACCGCTCCGCCGAGCGCCGGCGCGAGCGCGATCCCCACGCCGAACGAGAGCGCGAGCATCCCCTGGTAGCGGCCGCGCAGCTCGGGAGGCGAGAGGTCCGCCACGAGCGAGGACACGGCCGGCATCGCGAGGATCTCGCCGAGGGTCCACACCGCGGTGCAGGCCGCGTACCCGGCGGTCGTCGCACACGCGGCGTACCCGCCGTAACCCACCGCGACGAGCAGGGACGCGATGGCGATGGCGCGTCCACCGTCGAGCCGCCGCGCGACGGGGGCCGAGAGCGGCTGGAGCAGCACGATGAGCACGCCGTTCACGGCCATCACGAGGCCGTAGGCGGCGGGGGAGAGCCCCTGGCGCGCCATCGTGAGCGGCAAGGCCACCATGAACTGGTAGAGCGGGATCAGGAAGGCGACGTTCAGCGCGAGCAGCACGGCGAGATCGCGATCGGCGAGCGGCGACTTGCGCGGCGCCGGCGCGCCCGCGAGAACGGCGCGCGCGGGGCGGGTCTCCGGGATCGCGCGCCAGACCACCGCCGCGAAGAGCAGCGTGGTGACGGCGTCCGCGAGGAACAGGCGCGCGTACCCCCCGGAGGCGAGGGCGCCGCCGAGGGCGAAGGACACGGCGATCCCGGCGTTTCGCTCCCAGTACATGAGCCCGTACGCGTCGCGGTACCGCTCCGGCCGCACCACGTCCGCCACCACCGCGTTGGCCGCCGGGAAGTAGGCGTTCACCGCGAGGCCGAGCCCCAGCGTCGCGGCGGCGAGGCCGCCGCGCGACGACACCGCCGGGAGGATCGCCGTGAGCAGCGCCGCCGCGACGAGCGCGCCGATCAGCGTGGGCCGGCGGCCGGCGCGATCCGCGAGCCAGCCGGCGAGCGGTCCCGCGGGGATGGTCCCGGCCCCGAACAGCGCGACGACGAGCCCGGTCTCGGTCGCGGACAGCCCGCGCGAGCGGAGGAACAGCGCGAGGAACGGGAAGACGAAGGTCGCCAGCGCCATCACGAGCACGCCGGCGAAGAGCCACCAGAACGTGGCGGGGAGCCCGGCGGCGGAGGAGGGCAGGGCGCGGCGCAAGCCGCCATCGTAGGCCGGCCGGGCGCTTCCGGGGGGACTCGCAGCGGCGCCGGAACGCGCCCAGCCGCGGCGCACGTGGGCGGAAGGCCGGCCTCGGCCGCGCGGTGGTCTACTTCGCGAGCGCCGAGACCTTCTTGAACTCGGGCGTCCCGGCGACGTGGAGCAGGTCGAAGATGACGGTCTCCGCGTTCGTGACCACGGCGCCGGCCTGGCGGCAGAGGTCGAGCCCGCTCTGGCGGTGCACCTCGGCGCGGCTCGAGACCGCGTCCGCGCAGACGTGCACCTCGTAGCCCATCCCGACGAGGTCGCGCACGGTCTGGAACACGCAGACGTGCGCCTCCATCCCGCAGACGATCACCTGCCGGCGCCCGGTCTTCTCGAGCGCGGCGGCGATCCCGGGGTCCGCGCCGCAGGAGAAGTGCATCTTCACGAGCGGCGGCTGGGGCAGCACCTCCTTCAGCTCGGGGATCGTCTCACCGAGCCCCTTCGGATATTGCTCGGTCGCGATCACCGGCATGCCGAGCTCCTTCGCGGCGCCGACGAGCGCGCGCCCGTACTTCACGACCCGCGCGAGCGCCTCCTGCGGCATCGCGGGCGTCAGCCGGGACTGGACGTCGACGACGAGGACGACGGCCTTCGTGCGGTCGTACTTGAGCTTGGTCGGAGTCATCTGTTCCTCCCCCTCTCCCTGGCCCTCTCCCCCTGGCGCTGCCAGGGGGAGAGGGGAGTGTGTGAAATCACGCCGGGCTCTGCCGGCACGGATCCGTCCCTCTAGATGGCGTATCCGGCGGCCCCGCTCGCGGCGGCCGCCTCGGGGTCGATCTTCACGTCCACGCAGTACACGGTCCCCGAGGCGAACGCACGCTCGAGGGCGGGGACGAGGTCCTTCGGGTCCTCGACGTGCTCGCCCCTCCCGCCGAGCGCCTCGACCACCCGGTCGTAGCGCGTGGGCGCGAGCCGGGTCGCGACGGCGTGCTCGTCGCCGTAGAGGCCGCGCTGCGGGACGAGGATCTGGCCCCAGGCGGCGTCGTTCCCGACGACGACCACCATCGGCAGCTTGAACCGGACGGCGGTCTCGTAGTCCATCCCGTTCAGCCCGAACGACCCGTCCCCCTGCACGACGCAGACGGGGCGGCCGGGCGCGAGCAGCTTCGCGGCGATGGCGAACGGCGCCCCGACGCCGAGCGTCCCGAGCGGCCCGGGATCGAGCCAGCGGCCGGGCTCGCGCACCCGGAGCACCTTCGCCGCCACCGCGACCACGTTCCCGCCGTCGCCCACGTACGTCACGTCGCCGGCGCGGGCCGCCACCGTGTCGATCGCCCGGGCGAGCCGGAAGTGGTGGATCGGCCGCTGGTCGCTCTCCTCGAAGGCGCGCTGCCGCTCGGCGCGCGCGGTCTCCTCCTCGCGAAGGTGCGCCCGCCACGCGCCGGCCGCCGGCGAGAGCCGCGCCGCGTAGCCGAGCGCCGCGATCGCGCTCCGCGCGTCCGCGACGACGCCCACGTCGATGGGGCGGTTCCGGCCGATCTCCGCGGCGTCCACGTCGATCTGGATCACCTTCGCGCCGGGCGCGAAGGTGGGCTCGGTGCCGTACCCCATGCGGAAGTCGAGCGGCGTCCCGACGACGACCACCACGTCCGCCCGCGCGAGCGCCTCCTTGCGCGAGAGCTGGAAGAACGACGGGTGGTCCGGCGGCAGGCACCCGCGCCCCATCCCGTTCAGGAACACCGGGATGCCGGTCCGCGTCGCGAGCACCTCGAGCTCGGTGATCGCGTCGTCCCACCAGATGGACGATCCGCCGACGAGCACCGGCCGCTCGGCGCCGGCGAGGAGCCCGAGGGCGGCGGCGATCTTCCGGGGGTCCCCGGGGAGCCGCGCGTCGGTCCGGTAGAGCGACTGCGCGTCGGCGAGCGCCTCGTCGGCGCCGTTCGAGAGGACGTCCCACGGGATCTCGAGGAACACCGGCCCGGGCCGCCCCGAGCAGGCCACGCGGAAGGCCTTCGCGAGGAAGCTCGGGACGAGGTCCGGCGACGGGACGCGGTCGGCCCACTTCGTGATCGACTGGAAGAGCGGGACCTGCGGCATCTCCTGGAGCGAGCCGCGCCCCTGGTTGAAGGTCGGCGCGGCGCCCCCGAGCAGCACGAGCGGCGACGCGGCGGCCCACGCGTTCGCGACGCCGGTGACCGCGTCCGTGACGCCCGGTCCGGCCGTGACGATCGCGACGCCGACCCCGCGGGTGAGCCGCGCCCAGGCGTCGGCGGCGTGCGCGGCGGCTTGCTCGTGGCGGGTGTCGACGATCCGGATCCCCTCGTCCACGCACCCCGCGTAGATGGGCGCGACGTGGAGCCCGGAGAGCGTGAAGACGGTCGTCACGCCCTCCTTCCTCAGCATGCGAGCGACGAGGCGGCCGCCGGTCAGGGTCTCCATCCCCCCGATATAAACGGCGACGCCCCGCGCGCCTCGGGGGCAGGCGGGGCGTCGAGGGGGCGCCGCTGGGAGGGCGCCGCGCCTACTTGCGGAACCGCGACAGCTCGGCGGTCAGGTCCGCGAGCGCCGGGAACTGCTTGTCCTTGTGGATCGCGACGAGCTTCGCGTAGTTCTGCTCCTCGGTCTCCGGCCGCTTCGGATCCGGCACGCAGCAGTCCACCGGGCAGACCGCGGCGCAGGCCTCCTCGCCGTGGAAGCCGACGCACTCGGTGCAGAGGTCGGGGTTGATGACGTAGATGTCCTCACCCTGCGAGATGGCGCTGTTCGGGCACTCGGGCTCGCAAGCGCCGCAGTTGATGCACTCCTCGGTGATGAAGGTCGCCATTCGCTTCTCCTCTTGGTCAGCGGGACGCCGGACAGCATACAACGTCGAACGCCCCGGCCGTGTACACGGGCGGGGCGTCCGGGGAACAGCTCCGGCTGCGCGGGTGTTCCGCGGCGGCGCTACGAGGCGACGCAGCAGTCGACCGGGCACACGGAGGCGCACGCGGGCGAGTCGTGCTGGCCCTTGCACTCGGTGCACTTGGCCGGGTCGATCACGTAGATCTCGTCCGCCTGGCTGATCGAGCCGTTCGGGCACTCGGGCTCGCACGCGCCGCAGTTGATGCACTCCTCGGTAATCTTCAGGGCCATCTCCTCTTCCTCTCTTCTCTCTGTCGCCTCGCGGCGGTGACGGAAACGAGGCCGCTTGATGCCACGTCGGCCCCCATCAAGTCAACAGCCGGCGCGCGGTTTTCCTTCGGAAATCCCGACTGTTCCGGTCGAGATGAGGCGGGCCGCCGCGCCCGGCCGCGGAATCCGGCGCGAAATTCTTCAGGACCGATCCGGTCGGCGTTCGCGGACCTCCGCGGCGACGTGCCGCTGGTCCTCCTCGATCTCCGCGGCGATCCGCGACAGCACGGTGAGTGCGGCGCCGGCGAGCCCCGCCGCCGCGACGGCGAGCACGCCGAGGAGCCGGTCCCGGCGGGCCGCCGCGAGGTCGAGCGCGATCTCGCGGCGGCGGTCGAACGCGACGCGCTGGCGCTCGGCCCAGTCGCCGTGGAGCGTCTCGACGAACGAGGCCCCGGCCGACTGCCCCTCGCTCGCGAGCGTCGCGAGCTGTCGCTCCAGCCGGTTCACGCGGAACGTCGCGTGGACGCCGAGCGCGAGGCCGGCCGCCGCGATCGGGATGCAGACCATGAGGATCTTCGCGCGGGTCATGTCGGCGGCTTGACGGGCCAGCGAGCGCGAAGGATACCGCGGATCATGGCGAAGCCCTACGACCCGAAGGACTTCTACTACCGGAAGGCCAAGAAGGAAGGGTTCCGCGCCCGTTCCGCCTTCAAGATCGACGAGATCCTGAAGCGTCACCGGCTGCTTCGCCCCGGTGACGCGGTGCTCGATCTCGGCGCCGCGCCGGGTGGGTTCCTGCAGATCCTGGCCGACGCTGTGGGTGAAGGTGGGATCGCCGTCGGGGTCGATCTCGAGCCGATCCGCAACCTCGGCAAGCGCCAGGTCAGGACCGCGGTCGTGGACCTCCTCGCGCCGGACGCGCTCGAGAAGATCCGCGCGCTCCACCCGGGCCCCTTCCGGCTCGTCGCGAGCGACATGGCGCCGAAGACCATCGGCGTGAAGATCACCGACGAGGCGCGCTCGCTCGAGCTCGTCCGGACGGCGATCCGGATCGCCGAGGCGGCCCTCGCGCCGGGCGGCGCCTTCGTCGCCAAGGTCTTCATGGGCGGCGACTTCCCGCCCCTCAAGAAGGAGCTGCAGGCGCGGTTCGAGACGGTCCAGATCGTTCGGCCGCAGGCGACGCGGGAGTCGAGCTACGAGATCTACGTGCTCGGGAAGGGCTACCGCGGCGCCGGAATCCGTTAATATTCGCGCCCCATGACGACGCTCCTCGACGAGCTCCGGCCCCGCGGCCTCATCCACGACCAGACGCCCGGCCTCGAGGCGCGCCTCGCCGAGGGGCCGGTCACGGGCTACGTGGGCTTCGACCCCACCGCGGACTCGCTCCACGTCGGCCACCTGCTCGCGGCGATGTCGCTCGCCTGGCTGCAGCGCTGCGGCGGGACGCCCGTCATCGTTGTCGGCGGCGGGACCGGCATGGTCGGCGACCCGAGCGGCAAGCGGACCGAGCGCCCGGTGCTCTCGGTCGAGGAGATCGACCGGAACGTCGCCGCGATCCGCAAGCAGCTCGAGCGCTTCGTGTCGTTCGAGGGCGTGAACGCGGCGCGGGTGCGCAACAACGCCGACTGGCTCCGGCCGATGGGGCTCATGGAGTTCCTGCGCGACGTCGGCAAGCACTTCACCGTGAACTACATGCTCGCGAAGGACTCGGTGAAGGGCCGGATGGAGACCGGGATCTCGTACACCGAGTTCACGTACATGCTCATCCAGGCGTTCGACTTCTGGCACCTCTGGAAGACCGAGCGCTGCGAGCTGCAGATGGGCGGCTCGGACCAGTGGGGGAACATCACCGCCGGCGCGGAGCTCATCTCGCGCAAGGACGGCGCGAGCGCCCACGGCCTCACCTTCCCGCTCCTCACCACCGCCTCGGGCCAGAAGTTCGGGAAGACCGAGGGCGGCGCGGTGTGGCTCGATCCCGCGCGGACGTCGCCCTACCGGTTCTTCCAGTTCTGGGTGAACGCGGACGACCGCGACGTCGAGCGACTCCTCAAGTTCTTCACCTTCTTCCCGCTCGAGGAGATCGCGGCGCTGCTGGCCGAGCAGGCGAAGGACCCGGGGAAGCGGCCCGCCCAGCGCCGGCTCGCGGAGGAGATGACGGCGCGGGTCCACGGCAAGGAGGTCGCGGCGAGCGTCGTCGAGGCGACGCGGGTCCTCTTCGGCGGGACGGCGCTCCGCGCGGTCGCGGCGAGCGTCCTCGGCGTGCTCGCGGGGGAGCTCCCCTCGGTGAAGCTCGCGCGGGCGGAGCTCGAGGGGCTCGCCGCGCCGGACGCGCTCGTCAAGGTCGGGCTCGCGACGTCGAAGAGCGACGCGCGCCGCGGCATCGCGGGCAAGGGCTTCCTCGTGAACGGCGAGCCCATCGCGGCGCCGGAGCGGACCCTCGGGGCGGCGGACCTCCTGCACGGGAGGTACGTGATGCTGCAGAAGGGGAAGCGGAACCACGCGATGATCGTGGTGGAGGGGTAGGCCGGCCCCCGCGCGCCCGGCCTACGCGTGCGCCTCCTCGAGCTTCTCCTGCACCCGCGCGATGGACCGCGCGAGCCCGGTCGCGTCGTCCACGTCGACGAGCGCGCCCTGCAGCCAGACGTCCCGCTTCGCGGGCTCGAAGGACACGGGCCGCGCGGAGAGGAACCGGTCGATGACGAGCTCCTTCCTCACGCCGATGATCGAGTCCCAGGGACCGCACATCCCGACGTCGGTCACGAAGGCGGTGCCGCCCGGGAGGACGCGCGCGTCCGCCGTCTGCACGTGCGTGTGCGTCCCGAGGACGGCGGAGACCTTGCCGTCGAGGAACCAGCCCATCGCGTTCTTCTCGCTCGTCGCCTCGCAGTGCATGTCGACGAGGATCGCCTTCGCGCCCTCGGCGCGGAGCGCCTCGATCCCCTCGAGGGCGGCGCGGAACGGATCGTCGAGCGCCTTCATGAACACCCGCCCCTCGAGGTTCAGCACCCCGAGCTTCCGGCCGTCGGGCGTCTCGACGACGGCGCGCCCCCGCCCCGGCGCGCCGGGCGGGTAGTTCGCCGGGCGGAGGAGCCGGCAGCCCGGCCTCTCGAGGTACGGGACGATCTCGCGCTTCGCCCAGATGTGGTTCCCGCTCGTGAGCAGGTTCACCTCCGCCGCGAGCAGCTCGTCGGCGGCGTCGGGCGTGACGCCGATGCCCGAGGCCGAGTTCTCGGCGTTCGCCACGACGAGGTCCACGCGGTCGCGCGCGATGAGGCGCGGGACGAGGCGCTGCACGGCCTGGCGGCCGGGTTTTCCGAACACGTCTCCGAGGAAGAGGATCTTCAAGGGAGCGAAGGTATAGCCCGCGCGGCCCGCCCGGTCAGCGTGATTCTCGCCGGAAGGAGAGGACGCGGCTCTCCGTGACCACCGCGTCCATCGGGGCGTCGTGCGCCTCGCGCGGGAGCGTCGGCACGATCTGCACGTCGAAGGCGAGGCCGACGCGCGCCACGCCCGGCAGCTCGCGCAGGGTCGCGTCGTAGTAGCCGCCGCCGCGCCCGAGGCGGAGCCCGTCCTCCGAGAACGCGACGCCCGGCATGACGACGCAGCCGACCTCGCGCAGCTCGAGCGCGTGCGCGCTCCTGGGAGGCTCCGCGGCGCCGAGCGGACCGCGGACGAGCTCGCCCGGCGCGCAGATCGCGAAGGCGAGCCGGCGGTCGGAGCCGGCGCGCGGGAACGCGACGCGGACGCCGCGCGCGACCGCCCGCCGGACGATCTCGGCCGGGTCCACCTCCGTCCCGAGCGCCGCGTACACCGCGACGACCGACGCGTCGCGGAAGGCCCGGACCTGCTCGATCCGGTCCGCGACCGCGCGCGACCGCTCGGTCCGCTCGTCCGGCGAGAGCCGCGCCCGCCGCGCGATCAGCTCGGACCGGAGCGCGCGCTTCGCCTCGCGCTGGCTCGTCTCCACCTCGACCTCCGGCGCCCGGGCCCGGACGAAAAAAAGCCCCCCGCGTGAGCCGTGTGGTCCGCTCGTTTGGACCTGTATTTCTACAGGTGGGACACCCGATTCACCAGCGGCCGTAGGCTTCCCCCTCGTTGCGTGGGGGCTTGCTCATGGCCGTGGCCGAGTGCTCCGCTTGGTTCAAAGTCGGCCCAAACTATGCGGAACCCAATCACGAACCCGGCAGGGGGCAGGGCGATGCACGCGTCTGAAAAAGAGCTTAACACCGCGAAATCACGCGGAGTTTCTATGATAGGGATCCTAGGCTCCCGGTCCCGGACTGTCAAGGGAGGCGAGCGGCCTTCGAGGGTAGAATGACGCATGCGCCTCCCCCGGATGGCCGCAGCGGGGCTGCTCGCCCTCTCGGCGACGGCCGGGGCGGGCGCCCCTCTCATTCACGGAGAGTACGATTCGCCGCTCGGGCGGGTCCGCGTCGAGGGCGACGGGGCGAGCTTCCGCGGCGTCCTCGTCGTGCCGTCGCGCGCGTGCCCCTTCCGCGCGGGCGACGAGGTGCTCCGGGCGACGCTCCTCGACGACTCGCTCGCGGGCCAGCTGCGCGTCTGCCTCTCGGGCACATCGTGCCGGGCGCGCGAGGAGTGGGCGAGCGTGGTGCTGCTCGCCTCGGACGCCTCGCTCTCGGGCGCCGCGCACGTCGCGGCGAAGGGGTGCCGCGCGCCGCCCGTCGGGAAGAAGGGCGGCATCGCGTTCCGGCGGGCGAGCGCCGGCGCGCCGGGCCCCGCCGTCACCCGAGCGCCCGCCAGCTCCTCCCGCGCGAGGGCGAGGCGGATCCTGCGCGACGGCGCCGCCTGGCTCGCGGAGGGCAACTTCGAGCAGGCGCGCCGCCGGTTCCTCGACGCGATCGACGTCGACGCCTCGATCCCGGAGGCGTACAACGGCGTGGGCGTCACCTACCGCATGCGGAACGAGCTCGGGCGCGCGCTCGACTGGTACAAGAAGGCGCTCGCGATCGACCCGGACTTCGGCGATGCGTACTACAACATGGCCTGCGTGTACGCGCTCCAGGGCTCGAAGGACATGGCGCTCCGCTACCTCCAGATCGCGGCGATGAACGGCTACGCGACGGCGGGCGGCATGGACGGCGACCCGGACCTCGAGAGCGTGCGCGCGGAGCCGGGGTACCGCGCGCTCGTGGGAGCGAGGATGTGAGCGGCGCGCCGGCCCCGTCGTCGCGGTCGCTCGACCGCTACAGGATCGAGGCGCTCATCGGCAAGGGCGGCATGGCCGAGGTGTACCGCGCCGTCGTCCGCGAGGGGCCGGACGCGGGGACGCCGGTCGCGGTGAAGCGCCTCCTCCCGGCGCTCGCGCGCGATCCCGGGTACGTCCTCCTCTTCGAGCAGGAGGCCGAGGTCACGCGGCGCCTGCGCCACCCGAACATCGTCGAGGTCCTCGACACGGGCGTCGCGGGCGGCACGCCGTTCATCGTGATGGACTACGTGGACGGGCGGAACCTGCGCCAGATCCTCTCGCAGTGCGCGGCGCGGAACATCCTCCTGCCGGTGGACTTCGCGGGGTACGTCGGGCACGTCGTCGCCGAGGCGCTCGCGCACGCGCACACCGGGCACGACGAGCAGGGGCGGCCGCTCGGCATCGTCCACTGCGACGTGTCGCCCTCGAACGTGTTCGTCTCGAAGATGGGCGAGATCAAGCTCGGCGACTTCGGCGTCGCGCTGACGCCGGGCGCCGCGCGCGGCCTGCCCGCCGCGTTCGGGAAGGCGCACTACCTGTCGCCGGAGCAGATCCTGGGCCGCCCGCCGACGCCGCGCACCGACATCTTCGCGCTCGGCGCGGTGCTGTTCGAGCTCCTCACCGACGAGAAGGCGTTCCCCGGGAACGACCTCCGCGAGGTCGGCAAGCGCATCCTCGACGGGAAGATCCGGGTCCCGTCGGAGCTGCGGCCGGAGGTCCCGTTCGCGATGGACGAGGTCGTGCTCCGCTGCCTGTCGCCCGCCGTCGAGAACCGGTACGACTCGGCCGACACCGTCGCCGCCGACCTCGCGACGCGCTACGACCCCGCCGTCGGGACGCCGCTCGCGATCGCGGCGGTGGTGCGGGGGCTGTTCGGGGTGAAGTAGCGCGCCCGGGCGGCCGCGGCGCGGCGCTCAGTACCCCATCGCGCAGCCGTCCTTGCGCGACTCGCTCGCGCCCGCGAGGACGCCGGTCGCGGGATCCCGCATGATCGCCTGGTACCCGCCGAAGGCGAGCGGCGACGCCTCCACGATCCGGTGCCCCCTGCGCGCGAGGTCCCGCCGGACCTCGGCGGGGACGCCGGGCTCGAGCGCGAGCTGACCGCCGTCCTTCATCGTCGTGCCCGTCGGCTCGGACGAGTCCGTGTGGTAGAAGCGCGGCGCGTCGCCGGCCTCCTGCAGGTTCATGCCGAGGTCGAGCAGGTTCACGAGCACCTGGGCGTGCCCCTGGGGCTGCATGTCGCCGCCCATGACGCCGAACGCGATCCAGGGCTTCCCGTCGCGGGTGACGAACGCGGGGATGATCGTGTGGAACGGGCGCTTCCCGGGCTCGAGCGAGTTGGGTCGCCCGGGCCGCAGGTCGAACTGCGCGCCGCGGTCGTGGATCCCGAAGCCCCACTCCTCGACGGCGTAGCCCGAGCCGAAGCCGGTGTAGTTGCTCTGGATGAGCGCGATCATCCCGCCCTCCGCGTCGGCGGCGACGAGGAAGGTCGTGTCGCCGTGGGCGAGGCGCGGGTCGCCGGGCTCGACGACGCGCGCGGCCCGCCTCATGTCGACGCGCGAGGCGCGCTCCCTCGCGTAGTCCTTCGAGAGCAGGCCCGCGACCGGGACCTTCGCGAACGCGGGGTCCCCGATGAAGCGGGCGCGGTCCTCGAACGCGAGCTTCTTCGCCTCCACGAAGGCGTGCCAGAAGTCGGCGGAGTCGCGGCCCATCGCCTTCAGGTCGAAGCGCTCGAGGATGTTGAGGAGCTCGAGCGCGGTGATCCCCTGGCCGTTCGGGGGCAGCTCCCAGACCTCGGCGCCGCGGTAGGTCGTGGAGATCGGCTCCACCCACTCCGACCGGTGCGCGGCGAGGTCCTCCTTGCGGAGGAAGCCCCCGACCTTGCGCGAGAAGGCGTCGATCGCGTCGGCGATCGGCCCGTCGTAGAAGGCCCTGCGGCCGCCCTTCTCGAGCGCGCGGTAGGTGCGGGCGAGCGCCGGGTTCCTGAAGATCTCGCCCTCGCGCGGCGCGCGCCCGCCCGGCAGGAACGTGGCGGCGAAGCCGGGCTTGTCCTTGAACCGCTGGGCGCCGATCGCCCAGGCGCCCGCGATGATCTGCGGGACCGGCGCCCCCTCCTCGGCGATGCGGGCGGCCGGCTCCAGGACGTCCTTCATCGGGAGCCGCCCGAAGCGGTCGTGCAGGGTGAACCAGCCGTCGACCGCCCCGGGGACGGTCCACGCGTACGGGGAGTAGACGGGGATGGTCCCGTTCGGCTCCGCCGGGATCGCGTCGGCGCGCGCGAGCTTCGGCGCCCGGCCCGAGCCGTTCAGCGCGTAGAGCTTCCTCGTCTTCGGATCCCAGAGGATGGCGAAGAGATCTCCGCCGACGCCGCACGAGACGGGCTCGAGGAACCCGAGCGCCGCGTTCACCGCGATCGCGGCGTCCACGGCCGTCCCGCCCCGCTTCAGGACGTCGACGCCGATCTGCGTCGCGAGCGGGTGGGCGGACGCCACCATCCCGTGGCGGGCGTACACGACGGAGCGGGTCGCGAACATTCGTCCCTCGGCGCGGTTCGCGGCGGCGGCCTCGCCGGACAGGAGGACGGCGAGGAGCGCGGCCATCGGGAGCTTGGTCATGCGCGGGATGCTACGCCGCGCGGCCCCGCGGGGTCACGGCCTGCGCGGGAGGGGGCCGCCGCCGCGGCGGGCCGGCGTCAGCCCTGGACCTCGCGCCGCACCAGCTCGACGAGCGGCGGCACGATCGCGAGCGCCCGGTCCACCTCCTCGGCGGTCGAGGTCCACCCGAGCGAGAAGCGGATCGTCGCGCGCGCCTCCGCGTCGGAGAGGCCCATCGCGAGGAGCACGCCCGAGGGCCTCGTCGATCCCGAGTGGCAGGCCGAGCCCGCGCTCGCGCAGAGCCCGTCGAGGTCCATCGCCATGAGGAGCGTCTCCGCGTCGCAGCCCTCGAACACGACGGACGACGTGCTCGGGAGGCGCGGCGCGCCCGCGCCGTTCACCCGCGCGCGCGGCACCGCCGCGAGGAGCCCCGCCTCGAGCCGGTCGCGCAGCGCGGCGATCCGCTCCGCGTCCTCCGGCCGCCGCGCGACCGCGACCTCGATCGCGGCGCCGAGGCCGGCCGCGCCCGGGAGGTTCTCCGTCCCCGCGCGCCGGCCGCGCTCCTGCTCGCCGCCGAGGAGGGGCGCGAGCCGGACGCCCGGCGAGACGAAGAGGGCGCCCGCGCCGCGCGGACCGCCGAGCTTCTGGCCGGTGAGGACGACGAGATCGGCCCCCAGCGTGCGGACGTCCACCTCGATCTTGCCGACCGCCTGGACGGCGTCGCACAGGAAGAGCGCGCCCGCCTCGCGCGCGGCGGCGGCGAGCTCCGGCACGGGGAGGACGACGCCGGTCTCGTTGTTCGCCCGCATCGCGGCGGCGAGGGCGACGTCCGGGCCGAGCGCCGCGCGGAACGCCGCGGGGTCGACGAGCCCGCGCCGGTCCACCGGCACGACGGTGAGCGGCGTCCCGGAGCGCTCGAGGGCGCGCGCGAGCGAGAGCACGCAGGGGTGCTCCACGGCCGTCACGACGAGGCGCGTCCGGCCCGGCGGGGCGGCGCCGAGCGCGCCGCGGATGGCGATCGCGGCCCCCTCCGTCGCGCCGGAGGTGAGGACGACGTCCGGGGGCCTCGCGCCGATCGACCGCGCGACCTGCTCGCGCGCGCGGTCGAGGACGTCGCGCGCGGCGCGCCCCGCGGCGTGGACGGAGGACGGGTTCCCGAAGGCGTCGAGCGCGGCGAGCACGGCCGCGCGCGCCTCCGGGCGCACCGGCGTGATGGCGTTGTGGTCGAGGTAGATCATCGGGCCGCTCCCGTCTCCGGCCCGGCGCGCCAGGAGGAGCGAGCGGCGCCGGCCCGCGCTGTTCACGGCCTCCCGGGCCCGGCCTGCCTACACGAGCCTGCGCGGCTTGCGCCCCTTGACGCCGAACGCGTCGAGGAAGTCGCGCACGACGTCGTCGCGCAGCCGCTTCCTCGCGGCGGCGGAGACCCCCTTCACGGGGATCCGCGCGCCCGCCATGGTCCCGTGGCCGCCCGCGGAGCCGCCCCTCGCCTCGATGATCTCGCGGATGAGCCGCCCGGCGTTCATGCGCCGGTCGGTGGTGCGCAGCGAGTAGTAGAGGGCGTCCTCGTACTCGCCGAACGCGAGCGAGAACCGCACGTCGTCGAGGAACGAGAACCGCTCCGCGACCTCCGCCACCATGTCCGGCGCGTAGATCTCGCCGATGTCGCAGACGATCGCGTCGCCGTAGACGAGCGCCTTCTCGATGCCGGCGTGGATCAGGCGGAAGTAGTCGTTCGGGAGCCGCGGGTGCTCGATCTCCCCGAGCGCGTCCTTGTCCGTCATCGGGAAGAGCCAGAGGTACGCGTCCACGTCCTGCGGCGTCGTCTGCCGGCCGAGATCGCGGGTGTCCGCCTTGATGCCGTAGAAGAGCGCGGTCGCGACGTCGACCGGGATCTTGAGCCGGCTCGCGCGGAAGTACTCGGCGACCACGGTCGAGGTCGCGCCGATCGGCCCGCCCACGTCGGCGATGGGGGCGAGGTGCGAGTCGGGGCGCTCGGGGTGGTGGTCGATCACCACGTCCGGGAAGTGGCGCGCCGGGAGCGAGTGGTTCCCCTGCTCGGGCTGGGTGTCGACCATGCAGATGAGGTCGAACTCGTCGAACATGAGCCGGGACACCGGCACGACCGGCAGCTTCAGCACGCGGATGAGGGCGCGGTTCTCGGCGCGCCCCACGATGCCGCCGTACGCGACGCTCGCCTCGACGCCCGCGAGCTTCTCGAGGAGGTACGCGAGCGCGACGCCCGCCGCGATCGAGTCCGGGTCCGGGTTGTCGTGCGTGAGGATGAGCGCGCGCTTGTGCCCCTTCGCGTACTCGACGAGCCGGTCGAGGCGGGCGCGCACCGTCTCCGCGTGGCGGGGGTAGAGCGACATCCGCGCGGCGCGGAGCGCGACGTGGCGCGCGCCGCGCGCGTGGGCCGGCTCGTCGGGCGGGCGGCGCATGGGGAAGGTCGGCTTCATCGGCGCACGAGGCCGCGGAGGACCTCGATGTTCTCCTTGAACCGGGACTCGGTCTCGACGAACCCGGGCAGCTCCGCGAAGCGCGGGTCGTTCACGAGGAGCCGGAACGGCCGGAGCCCGAGCGTCCCCTCGCCGATGTGCTCGTGGCGGTCCACCCGGCAGCCGAGCGGCCGCTTGGAGTCGTTCAGGTGGAAGGCGCGCACGTTCGAGAGGCCGACCGCGCGGTCGAGCGCCTCGATGGTCTTCCCGTAGCCGTCGTCCGTCGAGAGGTCGTACCCGGCGGAGTAGACGTGGCACGTGTCCACGCAGACGCCGACGCGGCGCCTCGACCTCGCGGGGACGGCCTCCCGCATCGCCGCGAGCTGCTCGAAGCGCCATCCGAGGGAGGTGCCCTGCCCGGCGGTCGTCTCGAGCACGAGCCTGGCCTTGCCCGGCACCTGCTCGAGCGCTCGCGTCATCGCCTCCCCCACGAGGCGGATCCCCTCCGCCTCGTCCTCGTGGCTCCCCGGGTGGAAGATGAGCGCGGGGATCCCGAGCCGCTCGCAGCGGCCGAGCTCGTCCGCCAGCGCCTCCCAGCTCTTCCTGCGGATCGGGCGGTCCGCCGAGGCGCAGTTGATGAGGTAGGAGGAGTGGGCCGCCACCGGCTTTCGCGTGCGGTGCGCCTCGGTGCGGAAGGCGTCCACCTCCCCGTCCTCGAGCGGCTTCGCCGCCCAGCCCCGCGCGTTTCGGGTGAAGATCTGGAGGCAGTCCGCCCCGTCGGCCTCCGCGCGGGCGAAGGCCTTCGAGACGCCGCCGGCGATGGCTTCGTGGGCTCCGAGGAGCATGGGGGGCGTACCTATACAATGACGGGCCCCTGCGCCGCCACGCTCGGTGGAGCTGGCCGCTGGCACGGTAGATACGCTCGTCGTATCGCGGACTTAGACGAGGGACAGACGCTGCTAGACCCTGCGGGGTAGGCCGCAAGGAGCAAGGGCCGACACCTCCCGCCGCGCGAGAAGGGGCGGGACCGGGAGCTCGCGGCGGCCTAGCGGGCGGCCTTGCGGGACCGGGAGGGAGGGTTCTCCCGGAAGAACTTCTCGGCCTGGGCGAGCCCGTTGTCGAGCGCCTCGACCGTGAGGTCCCGGAGGATGGGCTCGGGCAGCCGGAGCGACTCGTAGTACCGCTGGCGGTCGGTCGCGTGGATGATGCAGGGCACCCGGAACCCGCCGTTCAGCAGGATGAGGTTCGAGAGCAGGCGCGCCACCCGGCCCGAGTTGTCGGTGTACGGGAACACCTGCATGAAGCCGTGGTGCATCTTCGAGGCGCGCTGGATCGGGTGCGCGTTGCGGAACTCGGCGGAGTCGCAGGCGTCGAGGATCTTCTGGAGCAGGAGCGGGATCTTGGCGGGGTGGGCGATCTCGTGGAAGTACGCCCGGTGGAGCGGCATGTCCTTGCGGAACTCCGCGCCGTTCTTGCCCTCGGATCCGAGGACGAGGGTGTCGTAGAGCCTGCGGACCAGTGTGAGGTTGATCCGGAGCTTCTTCGCCCTGGCCTCCTCGCGGACGAGGTCGTAGGCGGTCTTGTGGTTCCGGATCTCCTGGAGCGCCGAGACGAACGTCGCGTCAGCGACGGGCGGATTGTCGAGCGCGGTGGCGAGCTCGAGGCCCGAGTAGACGATACCCTCGAGCGCGTTCTCGTGGTGGAGCCAGGACAGCTCGTACCGGCGGAGGAACTCGGCCGTGAGCTCCGGGTCCGACCGCATGCGGTCGGAGAGGTCATCCATCCGGTCGTCGATGTCGACGAAACGAGTCCTCATCTTCGTGCCTACCCTTCGGATCCGCGGCGTTCCGCCCAGGAGGGGCGGCGGCGCAAGTTCCCGACATGTCGCGTCTTTTTCAGGACTGCGCCGAAAGGCCGCGCGAATCTAGCCGAAACCATTTTGCAACGTCAACGTTTGCCGCTCGCCCGGTGAACGGGCGAGGGCCGGCATTTGTTCCGCTTTGATGGCCAAGTAACTGTAAGCATTAAGCAAACACGGATCGTCCGGGCGGGCCGGGAGAGAGCGGGCCGGCCCATTTCGCTCCGCGGCGAAACGTGCTGGCCCGGGGATGGGAGCGGCCCTACGCGACCCGCGGCGCCTTGATCAACCAGCCGGCGGGGGCGGGCCGCTGGCCGCGCTGGATGGCCGTGACGGCCTCGTAGACCGCCCGCGTGTGCTCGCCGATGCGGCCGCCGGAGACCGCGAGCTCGGTGCCGTCGTCGAACACGTAGGCGCCGACGGGCGAGACCACCGCGGCGGTGCCGAGGCCGCCCGCCTCGGCGATGGCCCCGCTCCGCACGCCGGCGAGGAACCCCTCGAGCGGGATCCGCTCCTGCACGACGTCGATCCCGAGCGCCGCCTTGCCGAGCGCCAGGACCGACTCCGACGTGACCGAGCGCAGGATCGAGTCGGTGAACGTCGGGATCACGAGCCGGCCGTCGCGCGTCACGTGGTAGTGGTTCATCGCGCCGGCTTCCTCGATGTACGTGTCGGTCGTGTCGAGGTAGAGCACCTGGGAGGCGCCGAGCTCGTGGGCCACCTCGCCCGCGCGGAGCGAGGCCGCGTAGTTGCCGCCGGTCTTGAGCGCGCCGGTGCCGCCCGGCGCGGCGCGGTGGAAGCGCTTCGTGACGAGGAGCTTCACCGGCTCGAAGCCCTTCGGGTAGTACGGGCCGCTCGGCGAGAGGAAGACGCAGAAGAGGTACCGATCCGACGGCTTCACGCCGAGGGTGTCCTGCGTCCCGATCATGAACGGGCGGATGTAGAGCGAGGCGCCGTCCTGCTCCGGGAACCACAGCCGGTCCACGTCGAGCAGGGCGAGGACGGCCTTCACCTGGTCGGCGACCGGGATGGTCGGCATGCAGATGCCCGGCGCGGACCGGTTGAGCCGCTCGGCGTTCCTGTCGATGCGGAACGCGTAGATCTCGCCGTCCGGGTGCTTGAACGCCTTCGCGCCCTCGAAGATCTCCTGGCTGTAGTGGAGCACCACCGCGCCGGGGGCGAGCGAGAACGGCCCGTAGGGCACGATCCGCGGGTCGTGCCACGCGCCGTCGGACCACTCCATGAGGAACATGTGGTCGGTGCGGAGCTGGCCGAACGAGAGCGGACCGGCGGGGCGGAACGGCTCCTTGCGGCGGGAGGCGGCGGGCTTCAGGTCGTAGCGGATGTCCATGGCGTGCGGTGTCCGGAGCTGGGACCGAACATTGTACACCGGACCGGGGCCGGGCGGCCGGTCAGGCGGCGAGGGGCGGGAAGGGCCGGCAGACCCGGGCGACGAGCGCCATGTCCGGGTGGAGCTCCGCCTTGCCCGCCTGGATGGCGCGCTGGAGCGCGGCGTCGTCCGGGACGATCTCGAGGGGCGACAGCACCCGCTGGAACGAGCGGTGGACGTGGGCGAACGGCCTGTTCCGGGCGACGTTCTGGGCGGCGAGCTGCTCGAGGCCGAACCAGAGCGGCTGCGTGAGCTTCGGCCCGAACCCCTCCAGCGCGAGCACGAAGGCGTTCCGCGTCCCGAGCGCGCCGCGCTGGACCGTGCCCCACGCGACCCGCGCCGGGAGGTTGTCGACGAGGCCGCCGTCCACGAGCCGGAAGAGGTCGTGCTTCTCGAGGAGCGCGCGCAGGAGCGCGTGCATGCGCTCGTCGTCGCGGACCACGTCGTAGTGGATGACGCCCGGCAGCGCCGACGAGAAGCCGACCGCGTCGATGGCGTCGAACGCGCGCGTCTCGTCGTCCGCGCCGAGGTAGACGCGGGCGAGCCGGTCGCGCTGGACGACGAGCTCGCCGAGCGCCTGGAAGAGCTCGCCCATCATCCGCGAGAGGGCGTTCGGGTTCGGCTCGCGGCCGTGCAGGTCGAGGAGGTGCTCGTAGTAGCTCGGGTCGCGGGGGAGGGCGCCGTTGCGGATCCCGGTCACCGAGACGATGAGCGGGATCGCGAGCTGCCCGAGCGTGAGCGGGTGGCCGTCGGGACCCTTCAGGAACTCGCCGATCGCGGCGCGGAGGTACAGGCGGGCCGCGGCGGGCAGGCCGTAGCGCGACTCGCCGTGCAGCACGCGGAAGAGCGTCCGGAAGGAGAGGTCGCGCCGGGCCGCGGCGATGTCCTCCGGGTTCCAGCGGAGCCGCCGAGCCCGGAAGAGGAGCAGCACCGCGCCCATGCTCGTGCCGGCGAGGAGCCGCGGGACGAGGCCGTACTGGTCGAGGAGCGCGAACGCGCCGAGGTAGGACCACGCGACGCCCCCGCCCCCGCCGCACACGACGACGAGCGCCTTCTCGCAGATCTCGCGATCGAGCGCGCCGGGCGGCAGCTTGCCCGAGAACGCCTCGACCGTCCGCGCGCGCCAGGCGCGGGCGTGCGCGGTCAGCTGCGGGACGAGGCGCGCGACCTCGTCCGTGTCGACGCCGCCCGCGCGCGCGAGCGGCGGGATCGCCCGGGCGAGGACGTCCTCGCGGAAGGGGGCGAGGAACGGGGCGAGGTCGACGTCGGCGCCGTCGGGCGCGCGGACCACCCCGGCCTTCGCGAGGTTGAGGGCGTAGCGGAGCGCGGCCTCGTCGGCCTCGGAGAGCCACGCGGGCGAGGAGAGGATCGCGCGCACGAGCGCGAGCTCCGCCTCCTCGAACGGGCGGACCTTCGCGCGCGCCGCGTCGAGGGCGTCGTCCGCCGTGGCCACGCGCGGATTCTAGACCGGGGGGCGGGCGGCGCCCAGGCCCGCGGCCCGGCGCGCTACCGGACGACCTCGTCGAACGCCTGGCGCACCGCCGCGGTGACGCGGGCGTACTCGGCGAGGAAGCGCTCGCCCGGCGCCGGGCCGGCGTAGCCGAGCCGGCGGGCGAGCTGGCGGAGGGCGGGGCCGCTCGCGGGCAGGTGGTCGGTGGCGTAGTCGTGGACGATCCGGAGCCGGAGCTCCACGCGGCGCAGGAAGTCGTACCCCTCGGCGAGGGCGGCGAACTGCGCCTCGCGCAGGAGCGCGGCCTCGCGCAGCCTGCGGAGCGCGAGCGGCGTCGAGCCCGTGCGGATGGTCGGGTGGTCGTGGCCCTCGAGGAGCTGGAGGAACTGCGCCGCGAACTCGACGTCCACGAGGCCGCCGTGCCCGGTCTTCGGGTTCTTCCCGCGGGACGCCTCCTTGCCGAGCTCGGACTCCATCCGCTCGCGCATGCGCCGGACCTCGGCGGCGAGCGCGGCGCGGTCCTCGCGCGGGCCGTACACGGTCGGGACGAGCACCTTCTCCCGGATCTGCGCGAAGAGCGCGGGGTCGCCCGCGACGTGGCGGGCGCGGAGGAGCGCCTGCCGCTCCCAGAGCTGCGATCGCACGATCCCGGCGTCGCCGCCGCCCGCCCCGTCGCCCGCGTGGTAGCGGATGAACGCCTCCGCGCCGATGACGAGCGCGCCCTGGTTGCCGGAGGGGCGGAGCCGCGTGTCGATCTGGAAGAGCCGGCCCTCGCGGAGGGGCATCTGGAGGAAGGACATGAACCGCTGGGCGAGGCGCGGGTAGCGCTCGTGGCCGGCGGTCGCGCCGGAGCCCGGGTAGATGAAGATGAGGTCGAGGTCGGAGTGGTAGCCGAGCTCGCGCCCGCCGAGCTTCCCCATGCCGATGACGCAGAGCCGCGCGGGCGGGGCCACGTCCTTCGCGCGGGCCTCCTCCTCGGCGAGGGCGAGGCAGCGCTCCACGCAGGCCTCGGCGAGGTCGGTGAGCTGCGCGCAGACGCTCGCGAGGTCGATCGTGCCCGCGATGTCGTGGATCGCGATGCGGAGGACCTCCTCGTTCTTGTAGCGGCGCAGCTCGCCGAGCTTCCCCTCGAGGAGGTCGTCCGCCGGGAGGGCCGGGTCGAGCGTGCCGAGCCGCTCGTCCACCTCGGCGCGGAACGTGTCGAGCCCCTTCTCGAGGAGCACCTGGTCCTCGCGCAGGAGTGTGTCGATGAGCTCCGGGTGGCGGAGGAACCGCTTCGACAGGAAGTCGGACGTGCCGAAGAGCGAGAGGAGGAGGCGGGTGACGCGCCGGTGCTCCGAGAGCATCCGGAAGTACGGCTCGGTGTTCTGGAGCGCCGAGGCGAAGTCGGAGAGGTGGGAGATCGCCTGGTCCGGGTCGGGCGTCCCGAGCGCGTCGGACAGCAGGGCGACCGCGGCGGCCGGGTCGCCGAGGGGGGAGAAGGGCGTCCGGCGGCGGGCCATCGCGTCGATGGCGGCGAGGACGCGGTCCGGGTCCACGATCCCGCGGCGCACCGCGATCTCGGCGCGCCGCTCGCGCTCGACCTGCGGGTCGGCGAGGAGCGCGAGGTCGGGGTCGAGCGGGGCCTCGGTCGCCGCGGAGGCGCCGAGCAGGTCCGCGAAAAGGCGCGCCACGTGCTCGCGGTGCCGCCCGAGCGCCGCCTCGAACGCCTCCTCCGACGGATAGCCCATCGACCGGGCCAGCCCGAGGCGCTCGCCCGGCGGCGGCAGCCGGTGCGTCTGGGCGCCGTCCGCCATCTGGACGCGGTGCTCGGCGCGGCGGAGGAACAGGTACGCGTCGGCGAGCTCGTCGCGGTCCTTCTCGAGGACGACGCCGGCGAAGAGGAGCCGGTCGAGGGCGGGGAGCACGGCGCGCTCGCGCAGGCCGCGGGTCTCGTCGCGGCCCGCGTGGAGGAGCTGGAGGGCGGAGACGAAGAACTCGGCCTCGCGGATCCCGCCCTTGCCGAGCTTGAGGTCGTCCTTGCCCTCGCCGCCGGCGCGCGCGTCGATGCGGGCCTTCATCGCCTGGATCTCGTGGACGACGTCGAGGTCGAGCGAGCGGCGCCAGATGAAGCGGTCGAGGAGCCGGAGCAGCTCTGCGCCCACGGCCAGGTCGCCCGCGCCCGGCCGCGCCTTCACGAGGGCGTTCCGCTCCCAGGTGCGCCCGAACGTCTGGTAGTACATCTCCGCCGCGCGGAGCGAGTTCACGATGGGGCCGTTCTGGCCGTCGGGGCGGAGGTTCAGGTCCACGCGGAAGACGAAGCCGTCCTCGGTGGGCTTGGCGATCGACTCGGTGACGACCTCTGCGAGCTTCGCGTAGTAGGCGAAGTGCGTGATCGGCTTCTCCCCCCCGGTCTCGCCGTCCCGGTCGTAGACGTAGAGGAGGTCGACGTCGGAGGAGAAGTTGAGCTCGCGCGCGCCGAGCTTCCCCATGGCGAGCGCGCAGAAGCCGGCGCCCGGCTCCCGGCCGGCGAGGCCGGCGGGCGACCCGTGCCGCTCGCGGAGGCGGCGGTCGTGGAACCGGATCGCCGCGTCGAGGCACGCGGTCGCGAGGGACGAGAGCTCGTCCGTGACCTCCTTCACGCGGGCGCGGCGCAGATCGCGCAGGGCGATCCGGACGATCTCGCGCGCGCGCACGCGGCGGAGGAGCCGGTTGAAGCCGTCCACGTCGTCCGGCGCGAGGGACCGCGCGGCGCGGACGAGGAGCCGGCGCAGGTCCGGCTCGGTGCGCGGGCGGAGCAGCAGCGGCGAGCGGGCCGCCCGCCGCAGGAGGACGGGGTGCCGCGCGAGGAGCGCCGGGATCATCCGGGACGATCCGGAGAGGAGCGCCAGCGCCTCGAGCAGGTCCCGCTCGCGCGGCGGCCCCCCCGCGCCGTCGATGAACCGCTCCACCCCCGCGAGCGCGAGGTCCGGATCGGGCGCGCGCGCGATCGCGCCCGCGATGTCCCTGATGCGGTCCGGGAAGCGCTTCCCGATCCGGGCGAGCCGCTCGGCCGACTCGGGAGCGCGCGGCGGCGCGGGCTCGAGGCCGGGGATCGCGTGGGTGAGCATGCCGGGGAGGGATCCTAACCCGGGGGCAGGGGTGCGGCCGAGGACCGTGTCGGCGGCCGGAGTCGCGGTCGGGGTCGAGGTCGAGGTCGAGGTCGGGTGGGGGTCGTCGTGGCGGTCGAGCCGAGCAGCGGTGGAAGAATCCGCTTGAGCGCTGCAGCGCGCGGGGAGAGGGCCGGGGAGAGGGGCGGACGCGGAGCACGTCCCCGGTGCGCCCGTCCGCGCCGTGCGCTACACCTCTCCCCGCCCGCGCGCTCTCCCGCACCCCCGCGCGGAGCCGCGCGCGGCCCGGTGACCGGAATGAAGCTCGTGGCGATCGTGCAGCCCGTGGCCCGGCCCGACGAGGCCGCGCGCGCGGTGGCCGACGCCGCCGCCCTGACGCTCGCGGAGGCCCGCATGCGCCTCGCGCCCGAGCCGCCCGCCCTCCTCGCCCGGCTCGAGCCGGGCAGGGCCGACCTGCTCGTCCTCGCGCTGCGCAAGGCCGGGCTGGCCGCGCTCGCGGTGGACGCCCGCTGCCCGACCGACGAGGACCGCGTCGTCGCCCGCGGCTTCGCGCTCGACGGCGCGGGCGTCACGCTCACGCCGCGCTTCGGCGATCCGGTGACCTTCGCGTGGGCGGAGGTGCTGGCCGTCCTCCGCTGCGTCCGGGCGTCGCGCACGGAGACCCGGCGCACCGAGAAGACGAAGCGCTTCTCCGCGGGGGCCGCCGTCCTGTCCGGCGGCCTCAAGCTGACGCGCACCTCCACGACGACCGAGCGCTCCTCGCAGGAGGAGCTCGAGCAGGTGATCCTCGTGTACGCGCGGGACGGGCGCGCGGCGACGCTCGCGGAGCGCGAGCTCGACTTCTCCTGCCTCGGGACGGGCATGCAGCCCACGAGCACCGGGAACATGGTCGAGCTCGCGCGGCGGCTGCGCGAGCGCGCGACGGGCGCGTTCCACGACGATCGCCTCGTCCGCCTCGGCCGGCGGCCGCTGCCGTTCCTGGCCGCCGCGGAGTCGCGCTCGTCGACGGGGGCCTCGGCGACGACGCGCACCGACACGAGCAGCTCGCTCGACACGCTCGCCGAGGTGATGCGGCGGGCGCTCGCCGAGGGGCTGCTCCCGTGACGGGGGCGCCGCCCGGCCTGGCCCGCTACTCCTCGTCCCCCTCCGGCTCCTCCGCGCCGCCCGCGGGGGCCGCCCCTCCGCGCCCGCTCCGCGAGAGCCCGTGCTGCTTGATCTTCTTGTGCAGGTTCGTGCGCTCGACGCCGAGCGCCTGCGCGGCCTGCGTGATGTTCCACTCGTGCTCCTCGAGCTTCTTGAGGATGTAGTCGCGCTCGACGAGGTCCCGGAGCTCCTTCAGCGGCACCTCGCCGTAGCGGGAGAGGTCCCCGGCGCCGGCGACGGGCGGCGGGGGGGCCGCTCTCGGGCCGACGGCGTCCGGCACGTCCGCGACGCCGATCCGGTCCCCGCTCATGATGACCATCCGCTCGCAGACGTTCCGGAGCTCGCGGACGTTCCCGGGCCAGCGGTACGACCTCAGCCGGTCGTACACCGGCGGGTCCACCGGCTTCGGGCGGACGCCGTTGTCGCGGACGGCGAGCTGGAAGAAGCGCTCGGCGAGGATCGGGACGTCGTCGAGCCGCTCGCGCAGGGGCGGCACGCGGATCGGGACCACGTTCAGCCGGAAGAAGAGGTCCTCGCGAAAGTTCCCCTCCCGCACCTCCGCCTCGAGGTCCTTGTTCGTCGCGGCGATGACGCGGACGTCCACCGAGATCGCCCGCTCGCTGCCGACGCGGGTGATCTCGCCGGTCTGCAGCGCGCGCAGCACCTTCGCCTGCGCCGACGCGCTCATGTCGCCGATCTCGTCGAGGAAGAGCGTCCCGCCGTGCGCCACCTCGAACTGGCCGCGGCGGCGCGCGGCGGCGCCGGAGAACGACCCCTTCTCGTGCCCGAACAGCTCGGACTCGATGAGCTCGCTCGGGATCGCCGCGCAGTTCACCTTCACGAACGGCCCCTGCGCGCGCTTCGAGAGCCGGTGGATCTCGGCGGCGACGAGCTCCTTCCCCGAGCCGGACTCGCCGACCACCAGCACGCGGCCGCTCGTCGGCGCCACCTTGCCGATGTCCTCGCGGAGCTTCCGCATCGCCGGGCTGTCGCCGAGCATCTCGTCGTCGAAGCGCCGCTCGCGCGAGGAGAGCGTCTGCACCTTCGTCTCGAGCGCGCGCCGGTCGAGCGCGTTCTTCACCGAGACGAGAACGCGGTCGCGGTCCACCGGCTTCGTGAAGAAGTCCGAGGCGCCGCGCTTCATGGCGTCGACGACGTCGCCCGTGTCCGCGTGCCCGGAGATCACGACCACCGGCAGGTCGCGCCACAGCTCGCGCGCCTTCGACAGCAGGGTGAGGCCGTCCATCCCCGGCAGCCGGATGTCGAACACGCCGAGGTCCACCGGCTCCGCGCCGAGCAGCTCGAGCCCCTTCTCGGCGCTCTCCGCCTCGAGCACGGCGTAGCCCTCGTCCTCGAGGGTCCGGCGCAGCATGAGCCGGATGTTCTTCTCGTCGTCGACGATCAGGATGACCTGCCGGGTCCCGTCCATGGGCCGGCATCTTACCGGGGACGGGGCCGCGGCGCCGCGGCGGCGAGCACTACCGGGCGGCCGGCCGCGAGAGGACCACGATCGAGCGGGCCTCCACCGTGAGCGTCCCGCCGGCGGCGACGAGGTCGCGCTTCGCGTCGCTCGCGCCGGCGGTGTCCACGAGCACCTCCCACTCCTGCCCCCACGCGATCTCGGGCAGCGTGTAGGTCACCGGCTCGTGCCAGGCGTTCAGGAGGACGAGGAGGGTGTCGCCGACGATCTTCTCCCCCTTCTCGTCGGGCGTCGCGATGGCGTCGCCGCCGAGGAGGAACGCGACGGACCTCGCGAACGGCTTCTGCCAGTCCTCCTCCGTCATCTCGGTCCCGTCCGGCCGGAACCAGGCGAGGTCCTTGAGGGACGAGTCCCACGGCTGCTTTCCCCGGAAGAACCGGCGCCGCTGCAGCACCGGCTGCGCGAGGCGGAGCCGCACGAGCCGGCGCGCGAAGCCGAGCAGCGCCCGGCGGCGGTCGTCGAGGTCCCAGTCGAGCCAGCTGATCTCGTTGTCCTGGCAGTAGGCGTTGTTGTTCCCGCCCTGCGTCTTCCCCATCTCGTCGCCGGCGGCGATCATCGGGACGCCCTGCGAGACGAGCAGCGTCGTGAGGAGGTTGCGCACCTGCCGGTCGCGCAGCGCGTTCACGGCGGGGTCGTCGGTCTCGCCCTCCACGCCGCAGTTCCAGGAGGCGTTGTCGTCCGTGCCGTCCCGGTTCTCCTCCTGGTTCGCCTCGTTGTGCTTCCCGTTGTAGGAGACGAGATCGCGCAGCGTGAACCCGTCGTGCGCGGTCACGAAGTTCACGCTCGCGAAGATCTTCCGCCCCGCCGCCTCGTACAGGTCCGCCGAGCCGGTGAGCCGGTAGCCGAGCTCGCCCTGGAGGTTCTCGTCGCCCTTCCAGAACCGCCGCACGACGTCGCGGTAGCGGCCGTTCCACTCCGACCACCACACCGGGAAGGCGCCCACCTTGTAGCCCTCCGGCCCGAGATCCCAGGGCTCCGCGATGAGCTTCACCCGCTCGAGGACGGGGTCCTGGTGCACGGCGGCGAGGAAGCGCGACGCCTCGTCGAACTGCCGGGGATCGCGCGCGAGCGTCACCGCGAGGTCGAAGCGGAACCCGTCCACGTGCATCTGCTCCACCCAGTAGCGGAGCGAGTCCATGACGAGCTTCAGCGTCCACGGGTTCGTCGTGTCGAGCGTGTTCCCGCAGCCGGTCGAGTCCCAGTAGTGCCGGGGCGAGTCCTCCGTGAGCCGGTAGTAGGTCGGGTTGTCGAGCCCCTTCAGCGAGAGGGTGGGGCCGAGGTGGTTCCCCTCCGCGGTGTGGTTGTAGACGACGTCGAGGATGACCTCGATGCCGGCCCGGTGGAGCGCCTTCACGAGCTCGCGGAACTCGGTCACCTGCTCGCCGCGCGAGCCGCGCGCGTACCGGTGCTCCGGCGCGAAGAAGCCGAGCGTCGAGTAGCCCCAGTAGTTCGTGAGCCCCTTCGCGGCGAGGAACGGGTCGTCCACGAACTCGTGGATCGGGAGGAGCTCGACGGCGGTCACGCCGAGCTTCACGAGGTGGTCGACGGCGGCCGGCGACGCCATCCCGAGGTACGTGCCGCGCAGCTCGGGCGGCACCTCGGGGTGACGCTTCGTGAAGCCCTTCACGTGGACCTCGTAGATGACCGAGCGGTGCCACGGATGGGCGGGCGAGCGGTCGCCCGCCCAGTCGAAGTGGTTTCCGACCACGACCGAGCGCGGCGCCGACGGCGCGCTGTCGCGATCGTCGTAGGCGAGGTCCCCCTCGGGCGCCCCGACCCGGTAGGCGTAGATCGGCCCGTTGAAGTCGGCCTCGCCCGAGACGGCGCGCGCGTACGGGTCGACGAGGAGCTTCGACGGGTTGAAGCGCAGGCCGCGCTCGGGCTCGTAGGGCCCGTGCGCGCGGTAGCCGTAGAGCGCACCGGGCCCGACGCCCGGGAGGTGGGCATGCCTCACGTGGCCCGTCTTCTCGAACAGCTTGACGCGCCGGACCTCCCGGGCGGGATCGGCGGGGTCGAACAGACAGAGCTCGACCGCCTCGGCGTGCCGCGCGTAGACGGCGAAGTTCGTCCCCTCGCCGTCGAAGGTCGCCCCCAGGGGAAAGGGCCGCCCGGGCCAGATCGGCTCGCCGTCCATCGCTCGCCCGCCTCGCACCGGGCATCCCACAAGCTGCGGACGGGCGTCCCTGCCGGCAGCCGCGCGCGCGGCCCCCTCGTTCTTTCATCTCTCCCCGTCCGTGCGAGCGCCCGCCAGCCATTTGCCGTGCGCCGCAGGAAGAATCGCGTGCTTCGCCCCGCGGCCGGGCGGGCGATCGGCTGCCCGATGCCGCCGGCTGCGGGGAATGACCGGCTGCGCGCGGCGGGTTCCTCGCGCGTGACCGCCGCTCTCCACGCAGGCCGACGGGCGGAGCTTCCCCGTGCGGCCGAGCGCGCGCCGACGACAGCCGCGCGCGCTTCGCCCGGGAGCGCCTCGCCCCACCGCGTCCCTGTGCCCGACGACCCCCGGCGGCGTCCCGATCCGCCTGCTCGTGGACGCCGCGCCGCGCTCTCGCGTGCGCCGCGCGCTCCCGCTCGTGCTCCTCGTCGCGCTCGCCGCCGGGATCGCGGCGGTCGCGCTCGCGGGCTGCGGAGCGCCGGCGCCGCCGCGGGCGCAGGTCGCGCCGCCGCTCGTGGTCCATCTGGCCGCGCAGGTGGAGCGCGGCGGGGAGGGCGGCGTACACTGAGCGCGATCCCCGGTCGCCCGGAGCCGCCATGTCCCCGCCCCGCCGCCTCGCCCTCGCCGCCCTCCTCGCGCTCCCCGCCGCCGCCGCGGCGCAGCTCCCGCCCCCGCCGCCCCCGGACCCCCTGCTCCTCGAGGTGCAGGCCGCGAGGGCGTCGGCGAACGCGGGCTCGGTGGACGCGCGCGCCGCGCGGACCGAGGCCGCCGCCGCGCGGCAGGAGTCCGATCGCGCCCGGCAGGAGTCGGAGCGCGCGCGCCAGGAGGCCGCCGCGGCGAAGCAGGAGGCCTCCAAGGCGCGCGGCCGGGCCGAGGACGCGAAGGATGCCGCCGAGGACGCGAGGGACGCCGCGAAGGCGGCGCGCGACGCCGCGAAGGAGACGAAGGAGCTCGTCGAGCGGCTGCGCAAGGAAGTGAAGGAGCTGTCCGACCGGCTCAAGAAGTAGAAGTGGGCGGCGCTTCGCGGGCGCCGGCGACCGCGGCTCGCGGCGGCGCGCACGCCGGGCGCGCGTACCGCGACCCGGTGACGTCGAGGCCGGGCACGCGCGGCCGGACGGCGGGCCGAGCCCGGGTCCGGCGACGCGGTCGCCGCGACCCTTGGGGCGCGAGGCACCCTCGGGCAGGGCGCGCCGACGCGCGCCCGCTCGCCCGTGCGGAGGGCGCGCGGTTTGCACCGCGGCCCACGTCAGGCGGCCGACGCCGGGGCACCTCCCCGGAGGGATGGGCCAGGGGAATCGAATGCCGGGTGGGCTTCGCATCGGGACCAAGGTCACGGGAGGCTTCCTCCTCGTCGCGGCGCTCGCGCTCGCCGTCGGCGTGCTCGGCCGGCGCGCCACGGACAGCATCCAGCGCGCCGACGCCCGCCTGTACGAGCAGACGAGCGTGCCGCTCGCCACCCTGATCCGCCTCAGCGCGGCCCATGACGGCAGCTGGGAGATGCTGCGCGCCGCGATCTACGAGTCCACGCCCGCCGACATCGAGGCGCGGCTCGCGGCGTTCGATCGCCTGCGGGCCGACGCGGCGCGCCTCGCCGAGGAGCTCCGGCCGCGCCTCGCCTCCGACGAGGATCGCGCGGCGCTCGCGGCGCTCACGGGCGGCGCCGAGGAGCTGGAGCGGCTCGTCCGCGTGATCCGGCCGTTCGTCCTCGAGAACCGGGACACGGAGGCCTTCGCGTTCACCGGGCCCGGGAGCCCCGCGGCCCGCGCGTTCGAGGCGGAGAACGCCGCGCTGAAGCGGCTCATCGAGCTGAAGGTCGACGACGCGCGCCGCACGTCCGAGGCGAACGAGGCGCTGGCGCGCCGGTCCGGCCTGCTCATCGACCTCACCATCGCCGCCGCCTTCGCCGCGGCGGCGATCCTCGGCCTCTGGCTCCACGCGCTGCTGCGGCCCCTCGCCGCCGCCGCGCGCGACGTCGAGCGGATCGCGGCCGGGGACCTGGGCGTTCGGTTCGAGGCCGTGCGGCGCGACGAGATCGGGACGCTCCAGGCGGCGATGGCGCGGATGGTCGAGCGGCTCGCCGCGGTGATCGGGGACGTGCGCGCGAGCGCCGAGACGATGAACGGCGCCGCGGCGCAGGTCTCGGCCACCGCCCAGGCGCTCTCGCGCGGGACCGGCGAGCAGGCCGCGAGCGTCGAGGAGACCACGTCCTCGCTCGAGGAGATGAGCGCGTCGGTCGAGCAGAACGCCGAGAACAGCCGGCAGACGGAGCGGATGGCCTCGGCGGGCGCGGGCAACGCCGAGGACGGCGGCCGGGCGGTCGGCGAGACCGTCGCGGCGATGAAGGCGATCGCCGAGAAGACCTCCATCGTCGAGGAGATCGCCTACCAGACGAACCTGCTCGCGCTCAATGCCGCGATCGAGGCGGCGCGCGCCGGCGAGCACGGCCGCGGCTTCGCCGTGGTCGCGGCGGAGGTGCGCAAGCTCGCGGAGCGGTCGCGCGGCGCGGCGGGCGAGATCGCGGCGCTCGCCGAGCGATCGGTCGGCGTGGCGGAGCGCTCGGGGCGCGTCATCGCCGAGCTCGTCCCGGCCATCCGCCGGGCGGCGGATCTCGTCCGACAGGTCTCGGCGGCGAGCCAGGAGCAGGCGAGCGGGCTCCAGCAGGTCTCGAAGGCCATGGGCGTCGTCGACCAGGTGACGCAGCGGAACGCGGCGGCGGCGGAGCAGCTCTCGTCGACCGCGGCCGCCATGGCCGCGGAGGGGGAGGGGCTCCGGGCGCGCGTCGCGTTCTTCCGCGGCGCGGGCGTCCCTGAAGGCGACGCGGCGGCAGCGCAGGCGCAACCGGCGCGGCGGCCCGACGGTCTCCTGGCCGGCGCGAACGGCGACACGACTCCGCTCCGGAGGACCTCCGGAGCATGACAGCGGAAAGGGAACGAACATGGTGAAGACGTTGGCGACGGCGGCAGCGCTCCTCGCGGCGGTGAGCGGGTACGCGGCGGACAAGCCCTCGGAGAAGGTGGCGCGAAACCTCGCCGCGCTGCTCGTCGCCGGGCGCGCGGTGGTGGCGCAGAACCAGCCGCTCATCAACGACGCGTCGAAGGGCGACAAGGGCTTCACCGCCGACGCGTTCGGCGCGGCGGTCTCCGCGGAGCTCAAGGCGAAGGGCGGCATCGACCTCGCCGCGCTGGGCGCGACCCGGGACGACAGGCTGCTCAAGGCGCTCTTCGCCGCCGAGCGGGAGACCGTCGCGGACGCGCAGCGGACCATCAACCTCGCGGGGATGGGCTTCAAGGGGTTCACGCCCGCCGTGTTCGGTCTGCACGCCGCCGAGAAGTTCGGGAAGGCGACCGGGCTGTCGCTCAAGCAGACGAGCGACAAGTACCGGAACCCGGTGAACCAGCCCGACGCGTTCGAGAAGGGCGTGCTCGCGAAGTTCGCGGCGGCCGGGTGGACGAGGGGCCAGGGCTACGCCGAGGTCGTCGATCGCGGCGGGAAGAAGGTGCTCCGGTACCTCCAGCCGCTCTACATCGCGAAGCCGTGCCTCGCCTGTCACGGCGAGCCGA
This sequence comes from Anaeromyxobacter sp., assembly GCA_036391435.1. GTDB lineage: Bacteria > Myxococcota > Myxococcia > Myxococcales > Anaeromyxobacteraceae > Anaeromyxobacter. The sequence goes on from DASVZX010000144.1 coordinate 55,620, forward strand.
AGGGCGAGCTCGACGTGGCGGGTCGCGCGAAGGAGGGCTACCGCGAGGGCGACCTGCGCGGCGCGGTCAGCGTGATCGTCCCGATCGCGCAGTAGGGGCCGGCGGCGCGGGGCGGCGCGCCCGCGCCGCTCCGCGCGGGGCGAGGAGCGCGCCGGGGAACGTCACCGGCTTCCCCGGCTGCATCACGAGCACCCGGGTGCGACCGTGGAGCGCGGCTTCGAGCTCCCCCGGCGTGCCGGTCAGCGCGGGGTACGTCCCGAAGTGCATCGGGACCAGGATCCCGGGCTTCACGTACGAGGCGGCGAGCGCGGCGCCCTGCGGGTCCATCGTGAAGTGGTCGCCGATGCAGGCGAGCATCACGTCCACGGAGCCGTAGCGCTCCGGGATCTGCTTCATGTCGAGCGTCACGTCCGTGTCGCCCGTGTCGTAGATCGTCGGGCCGCCCTGCACCCGGATCACGAAGCCGACGGGGTTCCCGCCGGCGACCTGCTCGCCCTCGGCGGTCGTGAAGTTCGACGAGTGGACGGCGGGCACCATCGCGACCGTCGCGTCGCCCGTCCGGAGGGTGCCGCCCACGTTCCCCTGCGTCTCCGTGCCCGCCTGCTCCTTCGGGTACCCGGCGCGGACGAGCGCCCGGCCGAGGTCGATGGACGAGACGAGCTTCGCGCCCGTGCGCTTCGCGATCGCGATCGCGTCGCCCACGTGATCGGCGTGGCCGTGCGTGACGAGGATGTAGTCGACTCTCTGCAGCTTCTGCGCGGCGTCCTTGTCGGGAGACCGCGGGTTCGAGAGCCAGGGGTCGATGGCGAGGACGGTTCCGCCGGGCGTCGTCACGACGAACGCGGCGTGACCGTACCAGGTGATCTCCGTCTCGCGGGCGCCCGCCGTCCTTTCCTGCGCGGGTGCGGCGAGCGGCGCGAGCGCGAGGACGGCGGCGAGGGCGGGGACGAGCGGGTTCATGGAAGGTCTCCGGGCGGGCTGGACTCCCGGCGAGGCGGCGATCGAGCCCCCGTCCGGCGCCGAGGCGAGACGCTCGCGCGCCCGCAGGGGGACCCCGCGGGCGGGCGGTCCTGTCGTGCTTACCGGAAGCCGCGCGTCGATCTTACAGACTGCGTCTTCGGTCGCGGCGCGGCACGGTGCGAAATGCGCCCACGGCGCGGGCGGGAGCGATCACCCCAAGACGGCACGGGGGTTGCTCAGGGGGAGGCGGGCACGCAACCAGGAGGAACGATGAGCCGAACGACCGTCGCGAGCAGCACGCTGGATCAGTACCTTCGCGAGATCAACCGCGTCTCCCTCCTGACCGTCGAGGAGGAGCGGCGCCTCGCCCGCGAGTTCCGCGACCAGGGGGACAAGCGGGCGGGCCATCGCCTCGTCGAGGCGAACCTCCGCTTCGTCGTGAAGGTCGCGTTCGAGTACCGCTCGTACGGCCTCCGGATGGCCGACCTCATCCAGGAGGGGAACATCGGCCTCATGAAGGCCGTCCAGAAGTTCGACCCCGACAAGGAGATCCGCCTCATCTCCTACGCGGTCTGGTGGATCCGCGCCTACATCCAGAACCACATCCTCAAGTCCTGGTCGCTCGTGAAGATCGGGACCACGCAGGCGCAGCGGAAGCTCTTCTTCTCGCTCGCCCGCACCCGCCACGAGATCGAGCGCCTGTCGCCGGGCGCCGGCCTCGACCAGGAGGGGATCGACGTGAACCTCGTCGCGAAGAAGCTCCGCGTGCGGGCGTCGGACGTCGTCGAGATGCAGCAGCGGATGGAGGGGCGCGACCTCTCGCTCGACGCCCCCGTCGCCGACGGCACGAGCACCCACCTCGAGTTCACCCCGGGGGACGGCGAGCCGCAGGACGAGGAGCTCGCCCGCGTCGAGGAGGAGTCGCTCGTGCAGCACCGCGTCTCCGACGCGATGAACCGCCTCGACCCGCGCGAGCGGCACATCGTCGCCGCCCGCATCATGGGCGACGGCAAGGAGACCCTGCGCGACCTCGGCCAGCACTTCGGGTTCTCTCGCGAGCGCGCGCGCCAGCTCGAGATCCGCGCCCTCGAGAAGCTGCGCCGCGACCTCCAGCCGCTCGCCGACGAGATCGGCTGGCCGGTCTCGGCCCCCGGCGACGTCGACATGTAGTCCGCGGGGAGGAGCGGCTCAGCTCGACCTGCGCGACACGGCGAACGGCGAGAACGCCTGCTGGACGGGCATGAGCTCGATCGCGTTCACGTTCACGTGCGCGGGGAGCGCCACGGCCCAGAGGATGGCCTCCGCGATGTCCTCGCCCCCGAGCGGCGTCACGCCCTCGTAGACCTTGGCGGCGCGGGCCGCGTCGCCCTCGAAGCGCACGAGCGAGAACTCGGTCTCCGCCATCCCGGGCTCGATCGAGGTCGCCCGGATCGCGGTGCCGAGCAGGTCGGCGCGCAGGTTGAGCGTGAACTGGCGCACGAACGCCTTGGTCGCGCCGTACACGTTCCCGCCCGGGTACGGGTAGGTCCCGGCGACGGAGCCGACGTTCACGACGTGGCCGCGGTTCCGCTCGACCATGCCGGGGAGCACCGCGCGGGTCATGGTGACGAGCCCGGCGCAGTTCGTCTCGATCATGGTCTCCCAGTCGTCGACCGACGCCCGCTGCGCCGGCTCGAGGCCGAGCGCGAGGCCGGCGTTGTTCACGAGCACGTCGATGGCGCGCCACTCCGGCGGCAGGGCGGGGATCGCCGCCTCGACGGCGGCGCGGTCGCGCACGTCGAGCACGACCGGGTGGACCCGGCCCGGGTGGAGCGCGGCCAGGGCGCGCAGCCGGTCCTCGCGCCGTCCCGTGCCGATCACGCGCGCGCCCGCCCGGACGAGCGCCTCCGCCGTCGCGCGCCCGAAGCCGCTCGTCGCGCCCGTGACGAGCGCGATCCTTCCGCCGAGGTCGTGGTGCATGACCGGAATCTAGCAGAGGCCGGGGCGGCCGGGCGGGCGGCCGCGCCCGCCTACGCGCCGTCCCGGAGCGGCAGCGCGATCGAGAAGGACGCGCCGCCCCCCGGCCGGTCGCCCACCTGGATCTCCCCGCCGTGCTGCAGGACGATCTTCTTCACGATGGCGAGCCCGAGGCCGGTGCCGGTCTTCTTCGTCGTGTAGTACGGGTCGAAGATCCGCTCGCGGGTGGCGCGGTCGATGCCGGGCCCCTCGTCGGCGACGGTGAGCACGGCCCGCTCGCGCGACCGCGCGACGCCGACGTGGATCCGCGCGCGCGCCGGCCGGGCTGCGTCGATCGCGTTCGCGCAGAGGTTCGCGAGCACCCGGCGCATGAGGGTCCGGTCGAGCCGCACCGGCGTGTCGGCGCTCGCCTTCACCACGTCCACGTCCGCCGCGTCGGACACGTCGGGGCTCGTGCGCAGGAAGTCGTCCACGAACTCGCCGAGGTCGGCGGGGTCCGGCCGGACCTCCGGGAGCTTCGCGAAGCTCGAGAACTCGTCCACGAGCCGCTGGAGCGTCCCGATCTCGTCCCGCACGACCTCGCCCGCCTCGGCGAGCCGGGCGCCGAACGCCGGGTCGAGCTCGCGCGCCCCGGACGCGCGCCAGCGCGCGTCGAGCTGCTGGAAGGCGAGCTTGAGCGGCGTGAGCGGGTTCTTGATCTCGTGCGCGAGGCGGCGCGCGACCTCCTGCCACCCGGAGATCTTCTCGAGGTACACGATCCGGTCGCGGCTCTCGCGGACCTCCCGCACCATCGCGTTGAACGCGCGCGCGAGCCCGGCGACCTCGTCGTTCGCCCGCCCGGGCTCGACCTGCACGTCGAGGTCGCCGCCGGCGAGGCGGCGGACCGCCCCGACGAGCGCGGAGACGCGGCGGGTGGTGCGGCGGGCGAGGAAGATGCCGAGGCCCGCGGCCACGACCGCCCACCCGACGACGAGCGCCGCGAACGATCGCACGTAGGTGCGCCGGATCTCGGCGCGGAGCGCGTCGAGCCCCTGGACGAGCTCGGCGAGCTCGCGCGACTCGTCGAGCTCGGCGAAGAAGCGCGCCTCGATCTCGAAGGTGCAGTCGAGCTCGCCGCCGCCGGGCAGCGTCGCCCGCGCGGGCGCGTCGCGCCACTCGCCCTCGGAGGTGTCCGGGGGCCGCTCGACGTCGGCGAGGAGCCGGCCGTCGGCCGCGTACCAGGCGGCGCGCCGCAGCCGCGGCGTGCGCGCCATCGCCGCGCGGAGCGCCTCCGGCGCGCGCGCGGGGTCGCGGGGGAGCGCCCGCGCGATCTCGAGGGTCTGCTGCGCGTAGAGCTGCTTGCGCGCCTGGAACAGCTCGCCGTACAGCGACGGCACCGCCGTGAGCCGCTCGACGACGCGGGGGTCGAGGCCGAGGGAGAGGGTCTGCTCGACGACCTGCCCGGCGACGAAGATCGCGGCGACGAACGGGACCGTCGCGGCGAGCACGAGCGCGGCCGAGATCTTGAGCTCGAAGCGGGAGACGCGCAGGGCCGCCGCGGCGCTCCGGAGCCCGCCCCCGAGCCGCCCCCCCTCGGCGCTCACCGCCCCACCTCCGCCGTCTCGTACGGACGCGAGCGGAAGAGGACGACGTCCGCGTCCGACGGCGGGGCGCGCAGGAGGAAGCTCGCCATCGCGCCGAGGACGCTGCGCGAGGAGCCCGCCCCGCGGGCGCCGCCCGAGGGGCTCGCGATGAACTCGCGGGTGCGCTGGAGCTGCTCCTTGGAGACCGGGTTCACCTCCACGCGCGCCTCCACGACGAACCCGCCGGGCGGGACGAGCGCCGCCGGGCCGAGGTCGAGGTCGCGCTCCTGGGCGAGGAACCGGCGCAGCGCCGCGAAGTCCGGAAGCACGGCCCGGACGCCCTGCGGGACGTGCGGGTCCTTCACCACGACCGCGTAGGTCTCCTCCCAGACGTCGAAGAGGATCTCGACCACGCGGCCGTAGATGAGGGCGGGGCCGCCGCCGCGCGCCGGCACGACCGCGACGTAGATCGCCACCACGTTCGTGAGCCCGTTCCCGAGCTCGCGCTGCAGCGAGGTCGGGAACGCGGCCGAGACGTCCACGGTCGCGCGGAGCCGGCCGTCGCGCAGCGCGAGCTGCACCGGGAGCGGCGCGGGGGCCGCCCGCGCCCGCCCGGCGGCGGCGAGGGCCGCGGCGACCGCGAGCGCGGCGAGGGCGATCCGGCGCGGGGTCACAGGGCGATGTCCAGCCAGTAGGCGACGGAGACGTTGAACATGCCGACCGGCGTGTCGAGCCGGAGCGCCACGTCGCCGGAGAGCGGCGTGCTCGAGAAGGACGTGCGCGAGCCCCCGAGCGTGGCGGTCGAGTACACGCCGCGCCCGCCGACCGCGACGTAGCCGCGGCGGAAGAACCCCGAGCTCGCCCAGAGCGGGACCGCGTACTCGAGCCCCGCCATCGCGAGGAACTGGTCGTAGCGGGAGTCGGTCGAGAAGTTGAGCTCGAGCGCGCGGGCGAGGGCCGGGCCGACCGCGAAGTACGAGTAGTCCGCCCCGTAGAAGCGCTCGAAGAACGGCGGGTTCCCCTGGGCCGCCCCGAGGGTGGCCTGGAACCGCAGCGGCCGGCCGAGCAGCGCGTAGGCGGTGTCGAGGTCGAGCCGGTAGCGGCTGTACTCGTAGTCGCCGCCGAGGAGCTTCGAGCCGAACGTCACCTGGGCGAGCGCGCGGAGCCCCTCGCGCGGCAGGAAGAAGTCGTCGCGCGTGTCGAGCTCCCAGGTGCCGACGAGCGCGGCGACCGCGGAGCGGCCCTGGAGGACGTACGGTCCGGCGTCCGGCGTCGGCGGCGGCGCGCCGGCGCGGCTCGCGTCGAGCCGCTCGTACCGGAAGGTCGCGTGGATGCGCTCGAACGGGCCGGGGCGGCCCCCCACCGTCCCCTCGGCGCCGACGCGCGAGTAGCGGATCACCGGCGCGGCGCCCAGGTCGGACCGCCAGGGATCGCACCTCGGGTCGGCGCAGGCGAGCTCCTCGCCGTGGAGGAAGAGGAGGCTGCCGCCGAACACCATGCCGTTCCGCGCGCCGGGGACGTCGACGTCCGGCGCGAAGAGGCTCGCCCGGATCGCGAAGCGGTCGGGGTCCTGCGGGCGGCCGCTCGGCGCGCCCCCGTAGACGAACGCGCCGGAGAGGCCGAGGCCGCGCCCGAGGAAGTTCTGCTGCGAGAGGCCGAAGCCGCCGTAGAGCGGCTGCGGGTCGGTGCTCGCGAGGACGAGGTCCGTGACGAGGATGGTGTTCCGCTCCGCGACGTCGAACACGAGCACGACGAGGCCGCGCTCGGAGCCGCGCTCGGCGTGGGTCTCGACGCGCGAGAACCAGCCGAGCTGCAGGAGCCGCAGCCGCGAGAGGAGGACGCGCTCCTCGTCGAGCACCTCGCCCTCGGCGACGAGCAGCCGGCGGCGGACCTCGAACTCCTTCACGTGCGAGAGCCCGTCGATCCGGATCTTCTCGATCTGGTACCGGCGGGCGGCGCCCCGCGCCGGGGCGTTCGGATCGGCCGGCCGGAGGTCCGGCGGCGGGCCCGCCTCGGGCGCCGGCGTGGCGGCGGGAGGCGCGGCGCCGGCCGCCGGGGCCGCGAAGGCCAGGATCGCGAGCGCGACCGCGAGGGTGACGCACTCCCGGCGAATGCGCCGGGGGGAGAGGTCGAGGGGCGCGGTCATCGCGGGCGCGATTCTACCCTCCCTCGCGGCGGCGCCAGGACCGGAAGCGTCGCGCGCGGCCCGGCCCGTCCGTGACGCGCGGGCGAGCCCGTCCCGCCCGCGGGGAAGGGACGGCCGACGCTCCGCGGAATTCACGCCGCGGGGGCGGACCGGTCGAACGCCGCGAACGCCGCGCGGGCGTCGGGGTCGAGCGGGTCGGCCGCGAGCGCCGCCTCGTAGGCCTGCCGCGCGGCGGCGGCGTTCCCGAGCTTGCGCGCGACCTCGGCGCGCGCGAGCTGACGGCGCGCCTCCTCGGCGCGGGCGGGGAACTCCGCGAGCAGCGCCCTCCGGCGCGCCGCGACGAGGGACGCGGGCACGCCCGCCGCGATGCAGCGCGCCACGCCGCCGAGGTTCCCGGTGCGCGCGTCGTGCGCGAGCCGGGCGGCGGGCGTCCCCAGGGCGTCCTGCGCCGCCTCGAGCCGGCCGAGGAGCGCCGTCGCGCGGCCCGGGTGATCGGCGGCCTGCGGCCGCGCCCGGATCGCCTCGAGCTCGTCGCGCAGCGCGCGCAGCGCGCGCCGGACGTCCCCGAACTCGGCGTCGGGCGCCACCGCGAGGAGCGCGTAGGGCCCGTCGCCGCGCGCCTCGAGCGCCGCGAGCCGCTCGCCCACGGCGCGCGGCGAGGCCGGCGTGGCCGGCGGGGGCGTGTCGCGCCGGAGCTCGTCGGCGAGCGCCGCGATCGCGGCGCGGGCCTCCGGCGAGGGGGTCACGAACTGGACCGCGAACCCGGGCGTCATCCTCCAGGCGGCGGCCTCCGCGGCGGACACGTGGCGGACGACCTCGCCCTCCACCTGGACCCGCGCGCGCAGCGACGGGTGGGAGAGCGCGAGCCGGACGTGCGCCCGGAGCGGCGGGAGCGCGCCCTCGGCGCGCAGGAACAGCCCCCCGCGCGTGAGCTCGACGGCCGGGGTCCGCGCGGGCGCCCTGCCCGCCGCGGCGACCTCG